>ONXQ01000182.1 GCA_900321835.1 uncultured Prevotellaceae bacterium | reverse complement strand
CCCTTGCGCTTACCCCAGTCGAGCAGCGGCACGGTGATGCCCACTGATACCACCTCGTTGCTCAGCAGGTTGCGGTAGGCAGCGTTTAGGTTGTCGGCGCTGCCGGTGTAGCCTAACTGAGCGTAGAGGTTGATGCTCTGGCGGTTGGCGCGGGCCGTGGCCACAGCGTAGTCGGCCTCCATTTGGCGGCGGCGCATGGTGGTGGCAAGAGCGTTGTTCTGGAGGGCGTGATTCAGCACATTGTCATAGTCGAGGCGCACCTGTGGCACATCCTCAGGCACTACTGGCTCTATGTCTGCTTCCACATCGAGGAACGAGCGCAGTGCGAACTGGCGGGCCTGCCGGTTGCTCTCGCTATTGGTCAGAGCACTGCGGGCGCTGAGCACGTCGAGGCGCAGTTGCAGCACGTCGTTCTCGCTGATGGTGCCCATGCGGCGCTTGGCCTGTGCCACCTCGTAGAGTTTTTCGGCTGTCTGCAGGTTCTGGCGGGCAATGTTCACCTGTTCCAGGTTCTGGCGGGCAATGTTCACCTGTTCGCCAGCCAGCAACAGACCGAAATAGAGGTTGATAGCCTGCATAGCCACCTGCTCCGTCTCGGTGAGGAATCGCGCCTGCGCCTCACGGTAGCGCAGCGGCTCTATGCGACGGTTCCATTTCAGATGGTTCACGCTGAAGAGCGGCTGCTGCAGGGTGATGGCCACGGGCAGCGACATGAACTGGTTCTGTGACCCACCACTACCCGACTGGTGCAGATAGTCGAGCGACGACTCCACGCTGAGCGTGCCGCCCGTGGGCCACAGCTTCTGCGTGATGTTCACTGCTCCGTCGAGTCCGAGGTAGTCATTGCGCACGAACGATAGCGAGCCGTCGGCCTGCTGGTACGAACTGTAGCGCTTGTTCCATGACGGGGCTGTGCCCGACAGCGACACCTCCGGCAGCAGGTCGGCCCGGTAGCTGCGCCACTGCCAGTAGGCCGAGCGCAGTTCGCCCAGGGCCACGGCTGCGTCGATGCTCTGGCGGCGCGCCATTGCGATGCAGTCGTCGAGGGAGAGGCGCAGGGTGTCCGTCTGTGCCAGACCGAAATGTGGCAGCAGGGCGAGGAAGAACGCGAAAACTTTATTCATGATGTAAGGCTTCTACGGGACGTTTGTACATGGCGCGGAACGTGGGGACAACCATGCCGAGGGTGACGATTATCAATAGCAGCACGTACTGGATGGCGCAGACGATGAGAAAGTGCAGCCAAAACGTGTTCACCCAGTCCGTCTCCTGACCCGTACCCGTCATGGTAAAGCCCTGGGCAAGACCGATGTTCATGGCAAACTGGAGCCAGATAACCCAGCCGATGACACTGGCGACAAACGTCAGCAGGGCGGCCTCTCGCCATAGCATCCAGAACACGTTGCTTCGCTTGGCTCCAAAACTGCGCATGATGCCAATGTCCTCCGTGCGCTTACGGATCTGCAGCCAGAAGGTGCCGAGTGTGCCAAGGACGACGTTCAGTAGTAACAAGGCGATAAATGTGCCCATGACGCTGAGGAGCATGCTGTCGGAGACATTGACCGACATCTGCTTTTGATATTCGGTGTAGGTGCGGGCGTTGGCGAGGCCGTATTTACCCGTCATCAGGTCCAACTGCCTGTCTGCCGAATTCTGCCGGATGACAAACTCATCCGCATCCTCGCCGGAACGCAGGCGGATGAGCATCTTCGGTGTGTTGTTGCTGAGGGCGGTCACTCGTGTAAGGACAGCGTAGGCATAGCGTTCGCGGGGCTTCAGGCGGAAATCTTCAACCACGCCGAAGACCGTATAGCGGGCAACAATTTTGTTGGCAGGCCCGTGCTGCACGGCATTGCCGTTGTAGTCGGTCTCCACGATACGGCGGCCCACGGCTTGGTCAGTGCCGAAGAGTGCCAGGGCCATCGAACGGGTGATGACGGCACCGTCGGCAGGACACTCGCTGGAGAGTTTTTCCGCCGACGGACTACCCTTGATGGGTGTCAGCCCCTGCGTCTCGAAGAATTGCTCACCAAGCAGGAAACTCATCGAGTTGGCACCACAGAAGCGCGTGGTATCGGCCTCGACGCGAAAGGTAGAGAGACGGTACCAATTGCCTTCGTCCACGAAATCCGTGGCCAGTCCGGCATACTGAACCTCAGGCAGTGAGCGGACTTTTTCGCGCAAGGCATAGAGATTGGCCAAAGAAGCCTCTCCAATAGAGTCGGGGACTTCGGATGACATGCCCACCTGACCTATGACGAGATGGTCGCGCTCAAAGTCACCGTCGGGACGGCAAAGGTGGGTATCGTAATAGGATACAACGAAATAGTCGAGGAAGTAGAAACTGAGCACGGCGACGAGGGCTATCTCCACCACAATCCAAGCATTCTGACGACGATTGGCCCAAAAATTCTTTATTGTCTGGTTCATCTTTTCTGGTTTAGGGATTCGACGATAGGTTTACGCAGCGAGTGCCAAGCGGGGATAAGCGCAGCCATGAGGTTGAGCACGGCGCAGCACGCGAAGGCCACGAGGAAGAGCGTTGGCGTGAAGAACATCTGGAAGTCGAGGCTCGGTTCATTGCCCACATGGGAGAGACCACGGAACATCTTATGGACCACCTCGGTGTTGCAGACTGCCGTGATGAAGAGCCACAACAACAGCCAGCCGACAATACCGCCGAGGAGGGTTAGTACGAGGTTCTCGTGGATGACTTCGTTGAGCAGCGTTCGCCGCTTGCCACCGAAAGCTTTGCGGATGCCCATCTCGGCGCGGCGGGCCTCCATGCGGTTGCTGACCAAGCCGCTTAAGTTGATGGCGGGCAGCAACAGGAACAGCAGCATCAGCAGCGCGGGCGGTGTCAGTTCCTTAGCCTTCATGACAAGGTCCTGGCCATCGCTGTGGTTGAAGAAGTTCAACGTTTTGAAGAAGTGCGTATCGGCATCTATCCGCCACTCGCCCCAGTCCTTGCCCAGCTGCGCATTCATCACGGCATTGTACTGTCGACGCAGCGGCTCTATCTCATCGAGGAAGTCCTGGCGGCTGTAGCCCTCGCGTAGCAGCAGGCGCACGTTGAGCTGGCCGGAGTAACTGACTTGGTCGATACAATGGTCTGGATCTGAATAATCGCCGACTTTCACTGAATAGGGTACGTAGATGTCGGCTGTGGCATTCTCCATCAGCGAACTCACCGTTTTGACCACGCCGACAACGCGGAAAGAGTGGGAGCCGCTGCTGTCGTCGATACTCACATGCGTGGCTTCGCCGAGCAGCTCGGCCACCTTGTCAGTGATGACGCATACGCGCTCGCCCTGTCGGAACTCCTTCTCAGAGAAGGGGCGCCCACTGAGGAAGTCGAGGTCGTATAAACGGAAGAAACTGGGGTCGGTACGCAGGGCATAAGCGGCTGTTTTATGCTGCTGTGCCTCGTCGCCGACAATCAGGAAGGCTTCCGTGACGCCCGTGGCGGACTCCACGCACTTCAGCTGTCGGAAACAAGAGTCGAGGGCGGCCGTGGAGTAGCGCATGTCGAAACTGCGGCCACTCTCGGCCAGCGACTTGGTGAAGAAGCCATACAGGGGATAGAGCGTGCGGCTACGGTTCGACTCTGGTGGGATGTCTGCCAGTTTAATGTTCAGGAAAATGGCAATAACCATCGCCGAGGCGATAGCCACTGCCGTGCCCGCGATGTAAATGGCGGAGAATAACTTATCTTCGCGAATCAGTGCAAAGGCGTGTCGTATGATCTTAATCATCCGTGTAATCCGT
>ONXQ01000021.1 GCA_900321835.1 uncultured Prevotellaceae bacterium | reverse complement strand
AAAGCGGAGAGAGAGGGATTCGAACCCCCGGTACCTCTCAGTACGTCGGTTTTCAAGACCGGTGCAATCGACCACTCTGCCATCTCTCCTAAAATGATGAAAGGGACTTTGATGTTGTCGCCGCCCCTCTCCTCTGTACGCCCTCAGGGGCTCGAACCCTGGACCCATTGATTAAGAGTCAATTGCTCTACCAACTGAGCTAAGGACGCATCTTGATGTTTTTGCGCTTCAGGATGGGCTTGAACCAACGACCCCATGATTAACAGTCATGTGCTCTAACCAACTGAGCTACTGAAGCATTGCTTTGCCCGCCTGTGTGGAGCGGAAGACGGGGCTCAAACCCGCGACCCCCAGCTTGGAAGGCTAGTGCTCTATCAACTGAGCTACTTCCGCAACATCGCGTGCTCGACAAGCGTGGGCACAGATGGATTCGAACCACCGAAGGCGAAAGCCAGCAGATTTACAGTCTGCCCCATTTGGCCACTCTGGAATATGCCCTCCACAAAATTTACGGGGCATTGCCCCGCGTCATTTTCTTTGTGTCTTTGTGACTCGTATAGGATTTCATATCCTAATAACTGCCGTTGGCAGTCTTACAAGTCCATTCATTGTCATCATCTTGAAAGCAGGCTTTCATCTGCTGCCAATCAATGACCTTGTGACTCGTATAGGATTCAAACCTATAACCTTCTGATCCGTAGTCAGATGCTCTATTCAGTTGAGCTAACGAGCCATCATTTTGTTTTTAAGTGGGCGCTGAGGGATTCGAACCCCCGACCCTCTGCTTGTAAGGCAGACGCTCTGAACCAACTGAGCTAAGCGCCCTTCGGATTTATTCCCTTTCCGAAAGCGAGTGCAAAGGTACTGCTTTTTCTCGGACTGACAAAACTTTTCAGTGTTTTTTTTCGTTTTTTTTGAAAAAAACTTGGCAAAGCATGGATTCTGACTCTTTTGACATCACGCATGGTGCCGGAGGAGTTGTTTGGTGGGCTACAGACTGATGTCGTCAATGCGCAGTCGAAGCAGGCCGGCTGGCACTTGCACTTGTACTGTGTCTCCGGTTTGGTGGTTGAGCAGTGCTTGTGCGATGGGTGACTTGATGGAGATTTTGCCTTCACTCATGTTGGCTTCGTGGGGGCTGACGATGGTGTAGGTTGTCTTTGTCTGGTTGTTGAGGTTGGTGAGGGTGACTTTGCTGAGCAGGCCGACGTGGTCGCTGCTGAGGCGGCTTGTGTCGATGACTCGTGCAAATTCCAGCACCTTTTGCTTAAAGCGTATTTTTCCGAGCAGGCGTGACTGCTCGCGTCGGGCTGCATGATATTCGAAGTTTTCGCTGAGGTCGCCTTTTTCGCGGGCTTCGACGAGTGCTTCTTTCACTCTGGGCAGTTCGACGTTTTCCAGTTGTTTGAGTTCGGCGACGAGTTGGTCGTAGCATTCTTGTGAGAGATATTCCATGCGGTTTCAGTGTAGTTTGATGATGTCGCTCCACCGTGTGGTGGGGTTTTTGCTGCGGAAGTCGTGGCGGATGGCGTTGGCAAAAACATCTGCTTTTCCTTTTCCGCCGATGGGGGTACATTGTTGTGCGCCCAGGACGATGGTCTCTGAGCCGCACAGGCGGTTGATGCGGTCGATGACGGCGTCGAGTCTTTTCATTTTCTGGAACTGTTCTGCGTTGTAGTCGAAGAGGTCTTGCTGGATCGGACTGTTGGGACCGATTTCCATCACGATGACTCCTGCTTTCTTGTATTGAAAGCCTGGGCGGTAGAGTTGTTTGAGCACGTTGTTGGCGGCCTGGACGATGAGGCTGGTCGAGCAGGTGGGGGTGAGCAGGCGTTGTTCCTGAAAGTTCCAGTATTGTGCGAGGTCTTCGCGGAAGGGGTTGGTGTTGAGGAACACGGCGACCGAGGCTGCTACGGTGTGCTGCATTCTGAGTTCCTCGGCGCAGCGGGCTGCATAGTTGGCAACGTGGGTTTGCAGTTCGTCGAGCGTGCTGACCATGCTGCGGAACGAGCGGCTGGTGCAGATGCTTTTCTTCTTGGCCATCTCTTCGTTGGGCACGCAGTCGTGGCCGTTGAGTTCGAGCCAGGTGCGCTGCACGACGATGTTGTTGAAGTAGAGGCGAAGCCAGTCTTTGTCGCGCATGGCGAAGTCGTAGGCGGCCATGATGCCCATCGACTGTAGTTTGGCTGCATAGCGGCGCCCGATTCCCCAGACTTCCTCGATGGGGTAGAGTTTGAGGGCCTTGATGCGTTTTTCGTCGGTGTCGATGAGGCAGCAATGGCGGTAGCCTTTGTATTTTTTTGCGAAGTGCGAAGCCATTTTGGCCAGGGTCTTGTTGGGAGCGAGGCCGATGCTGACGGGCATTCCCACGTACTGCATGATTTTTCGGTGCAGATGCTCGCCCCAAGTTTTGAGGTCGGTGTGCTGAAGGCCGTCGAGATAGACAAAGCATTCGTCGATGCTGTAGCGGAAGTAGGCGGGCACTTCCTTGCGGATGATGTCGATGACGCGGGCGGTCATTTCGCCGTACAGTTCGTAGTTGGACGAGAAGACGGCGATTTTGTTGTCGGGAAACTGCTGTGCCAGTTGGTAATAGGGCGTTCCGGCCTTGATGCCCAGGGCTTTGGCTTCGTTCGAGCGTGCGACGACGCAGCCGTCGTTGTTGGACAGCACGACGACGGGTTTGTCTTTCAGGTCGGGACGAAAGACGCGCTCGCAGGAAACGTAGCAGTTGTCGCAGTCGATGATGCCGTACATCGCAGGAGAGGGTGGGGTATAGAGAAAGAGGGGGCGCAGGGCTCACACTTCCTCAAAGGTGCGTATGAGGTGGATGACGACTCCCCAGACTTCGAAGTCGTCGTTTTCGGTAATCTTGAAAACGGGGAAGTCGGGATTGGCGGGCTTCAGTTCGATGTAGCCGTCGTTCTTATGCTTGAGGTCGAGGTATTTCATGGTGAAGTCGCCGTTGAGAAAACCGACGACGATGGAGCCGTCGTGGGGTTCGACGGCGCGGTCGATGATGACGCGGTCGCCGTCGAAGATGCCGGCATCCTTCATCGACATACCTTCCACCTTGCCATAGAAGGAGGCTTCGGGATGGCGTATGTAGTCGCGGTTGAAGTCGAGCGTTTCGTGGGCATAGTCGTCGGCAGGCGAGGGAAATCCGGCAACGACGCGTGCGTCTTGCAGTTCCAACTGGGTGTCGAAGACGCCTCTGATGATTTGTATGTTTCCCATGCTGTCAGATGATGCCCCGTGTGAGGCTGAAGATGGTGATGAGAATATAGTTGAGGAAAATGACGGTGACGAAGGCGTTCAAGTCGCTGCGCAGATAGCCGGAGGCGGTGAACTGCCCCGAGATGAGCCTGACCTTGCCGAAGCGCAGTTGCAGGCGATAATAGAGGGTGTAGAAGAGGAGGCCGAGCAGGATGCCTACGCACAGCCCGACGGTCACGTCGCCGAGGTAGTGGACGCCGAGGTAGAGGCGGGTGAAGGTGGTGGTGATGCACCAGAAGTAGAGGACCACTGTCATGCGGGTGCTGCGGAAGAGGCAGGCGAGGAATGTGGCCATGCAGAAGGTGTTGCAGGCGTGACCCGAGAAGAATCCGAAGCGTCCGCCGCGGTAGTTGAGCACGGTGTCGATGAGGTACATGATTTCCGGGTCGCGGGTGGGTCGCCAGCGTGCCACGGTCGGTTTCACCCATCCCGAGCAGATGCGGTCGGCTACGAAAATCATCAGCCCGAGGGTGAGCAGGATGAGCAGCCCTTCTTTCCACGTGTTGTTCTTGAAGATGACGTAGAGGAGCATGGCGATGAGCAGCGACCACGAGAAAGTGTTGGTCACTGTGATCATCAGGTTGTCGAGAAAGAGCGAGTGGCTGCCGTTGAGGGCGAGTGTCGCCTGTTGGTCGAATTGGAGGAGTTCTTCCATATACGTCGTGGGGTGGGCCGGGGGATGATGCCGACGAGGGCGTGGGAATCAGATGATTTCGAGCGTGTTGGCGGGAATCCAGCCTTGCTTGCCCTCTTCGAGTTTGACTTCGCGCCACTGTTCCATCGTGTTGTCAAGGATTTCGACCTTCGACCCGGCGTGGATGATGAACAGGTCGGTGCTGCTTTCGCTGGGCGAACTCTTGACGGTGACGGCCGACGTGAAGATGATGCCGTCTGTGTGGCTGCGCGTCATCAGGTGCTGGCTCAGGGCGCAGAGGTTGGTGAGAACGACTGCGAAGAGCAGCACGATGGCTGTGTATATGCCCACTTTGCGCAGGGTGAGGTTGCTGAGGAACATATAGGCCAGGATGCCGAGCAGCATGAGGATGAAGGCGCCGACGGCAATGGTGGTCCAGGTCGTGATGCTCAGGCTGTTGCACAGGTCTTTCCACCAGGTGACGAAGAACATTTCGCTGGGCGGCGTGACCTTGTCGCTCGTCTTCGAACGGGCCAGGGCGAGGTTGGCACGTGTGTCTTCGTCGCTGGGGTCGATGCGCAGGGCCCGCTCATAGTTGAGGATGGCCTGCGGAATGTCGTCGAGTTTGTAGTAGCAGTTGCCGAGGTTGTAGTACACCTCGGCCGCTGTGCCCTGCTCGGCCAGCAGTTGTTCGTAGGCCTGGGCAGCCTGTTCGTATTTCTCCTGCTCGTAGAGGCGGTCGGCGTCGGTCTTCTGACTGGCCTGCGCCGGGGTCAGGAGGCTGAGCATCAGGAGGATGCAGATGTATTGTTTCATTGCGGTCATACTTTGCTGGACGGGGGTAGGCACTGGGCTCAAATTTGCACTGCGGACGAAATAAATTTGCACTGCGGACGAAAATTATTTCGTCTGCGGACGAAATTCAGTTCCACTGCGGTGGTACGGTTGTTTCACTGCGTTGGTACGGTTGTACCACTGTGGTGGTACTCGGCCGGTACTTCAGTGTGCCTGTCCCGGGTCCTGTGGGGTTATTTCTTGATGTTGTCTTCAATCTTGCTGATGAGCGAGACGGCCTTGCCGTAGATGTCCTCCATGTTGGCATCGGGGTCGCCGGGTGCATAGCGGGCAAACTCGCAGTCGTTGAGCACGCTGAGGTACTGGTCGGTGATGTCCTGTGCGACACCCTTCTCGAGAAGTTCCTGCTGCACGTTGTCCTTGTTGAGCCGTTCCTGCGGAATGTTCAGACGGTCGGCCGTGTAGCCGTACAGGGCCTTGAGCACTTCGTCGTAGAAGTCGTTCTGCTTGTGCTCCTTCATCAGGCTGGCAGCACGCTTCAGTCGGCGGCTGGCCACCTTGTTGGCCTTCTTGCCGCGCACGACGGCGAGGTTGGCACTGTCCTGAATCTGCTTGCGCCCGATGAAGGCGACGATGAGGAAGAGCAGAAGCGGCACGGCGTAGCAGAGCAGGTAGCGCCACGAGAACAGGCCGTCGTGTTCGTCGTCCTTCGACAGCGCGACGTCGCGTGTCTTGATGTAGCGGATGTCGCTGCCCAGGGTCTTCACGTCCTGCTGGTTGGAACTGTAGTCCGACACCTCGCTCGACGCGCTGCCGCTGCCTTTCTCGACGTTCAGCGTGTAGGCCTGCGTCTCGATGGTCTTGTAGGTGTGGCTCTGCGTGTCGAAATAGGTGAACTGCGTGGCAGGTATGGTGTACTTGCCGGCATGGCGCGGCACAGCCAGATACTCGAAGGTCTTCGTGCCTGTCAGGCCGCTCGACGACTTGCTGAAGTTGTCGGTCACCTTCGCGTCGTAGGTCTCGAAGTCCTTCGGGAAGGCTACCTCGGGCGTGCCGATGAGTTTCATGTTACCCGTGCCGTTGACGGTGATTTTCATCGTCACGGCATCGTTGGTCTTCACGTCGAGAGGCGACAGCGACGAACTGATGCTGAAGGTGCCGACGGCGCCGGTGAATCCTGCGGGTTTGGCCGGAAGGGGCTTCACATTGATGGTCAGCGTAGGCGTGGCAATCTTCTTCTTCAGTTCAATCATCCCGCTGGCACCGTTGAAGAAGGCGTCGATGGGGTCGATGTTGCGGTTGGGCTGCACCACCGTGCCTTCGTAGGTTACGCTGGGAATGGTCAGTTTTCCACTCTTCTGCGGGAAGAGCACGTACTGGCTCCAGACGACGCTGTGGTAGTTGCGCCCGTTGTAGGTCTCCAGACCGAACTCCTTGTTGCGGGGCAGGTCGATTTCCTGTATCTGGAATCCGTCGAGGGTGGGCAGTTTGCCGTCGAGGCTGGTGATGTTGACCAGCGTATAGAGTTTGTAGGTCACGAGAATGGCCTCCTGCTCATAGACGTTCGTACGGCTGGCCGTGGCCGTCATGAAGAGGTCGCGCGGCGAAATGCTGTTGCCTCCGCTGGGCGCTGTGGGCTGTTGTCCGCCGCGGCTGTGGCCGTAGGACGACGAACTCTGCTGCTGTTGCTGTCCGCCGCCGGTGCCGGGCTTGAGCACCTTGACTGTGAGCGGCTTCGACTTGATGACGCTGCTGCCGCTCTGGATGGTGGCGGGGTTGATGGTGTAGGTCCCAGGCTTCGAGCCGATGAGCACGTAGGTGTAGGTGATGCTGCTGCTCTGCGATGTCTGGCCGTTGACCATCTGGAAACTGCTCTGGCGCGACGTGGACGGTCCGTAGATGACTTCGAAGCCCTTGAAGTCTGGGGCGTTGAAGTTGCTCACGTTCTGTGAGTTGACCGTGAAACGGATGCGGAACTGGTCGCCGGCTTCGACCGTCGTCGGCGCCTGCACCGTCAGCGTGATGTCGTCGGCACGTCCGGTCTGCAGCACGAAGCACAGGGCGCAAAACACTGCAATGCGCTGCGTCAGGTGGCTCTGGTGGAGTATGTTTCGAAATGCTTTCATGTTCGTTTTGCTTTCGTCTGATGACGGGTCGTTTGTACTTTATTCTTTGTACACAGTCGTTACCAGTCTTTCTCGAGGCTGCGGCGCTGTGAGGGGTTCTGCTGAACCTTGCGCTGCACGTTTTTCTCGTCCTGCTGGGCAGAATTGAGCAGTTGTTCAGCCGTCTTGTCGTCGATCTGGTCTTTCTTCGGCTCTGGAGGCTGCTGGTCTTTCTGGTCGTCCTTTTTCTGCTCGTCTTGCTGCTGCTGGTCTTGTTGCTGTTGCTGTTGTTGCTGTTGCTGCTGTTGTTGCTGATTCTGCTGTTGGTTCTCCTGGCTCTTCTTCAGTTGATACTGGGCCATAGCGAGGTTGTAGCGGGTTTCGTTGTCGCTGGGGTTGAGCCGCAAAGCGCTTTTGTAGAGTTCGACAGCCTGCTGAAAGGCTTGTGTGGCGTTTTGGCCTCCGGTCTTCATCTCGCGTACGCCGCTGGCGTAGGTCAGGTTGCCCATGTTGTGATAGATGTGGGCACGCTTGTTGACGTTGGGCGACGATTCGTCGAGGGCCTTTCTGAACATCTCGAAGGCGGTGGAGTCCTTTCCCTGGAAGGCCAGTGTGTTGGCGAGGTTGTAGTAGGCCTCCAGCGTGGGTTTCTTGTCGATGGACTTGCGGTAGTTGGTTTCTGCTTTCTGGTATTGTCCGTTGCGGTACTGTGCATTGCCCATGCGTATGTGGTCGCGCTCGTTGGTTTGTGCCAGGGTGTGGAGGGCGACGCAGGGGAGGCTGCACAGCAGGACTATGTGGATGAGTCTGTTCATGGGGTCGTTACTTTTTGTTGTCTTTGAAAAGGCGGAGGCCGTGGAGCAGCGGATTTTTCTTCTCCATGATGCACACTTCGGCGATGAGGACGAGGAGCAGTAGGATGGCGACGGCTACGAACTGCTCGTCGTACTCTGAATACATGCTCGTGGAGATGTCTTCTTTCTGCATCTTCTCAATCTCGGTTTCGAGCAGGCGCTGTGCCTGGTCGGTCTGATCGACTTTGATGTAAACGCCGCCTGCGGCTTTGGCGATTTGCTTGCCGACTTCTTCGTTGAGTTTGGTGGTGACGGTGTTGCCGCTGTTGTCTTTCTTGTAGTTGCCGTTGCCCAGGGGGATGGGACCTCCTTGCTCGGTGCCGACGGAGAGGACATAAATGCTGATGCCTTTCTTGTCGGCTTCCTTCGCAGCCTCGACGGCTCCGTCTTCATGGTCTTCTGCATCGGTGATGAGAATGAGGGCTTTGCCCACGTTGGTCTTGTCGCTGAATCCGGCAGTGGCACGCTGTATGGCCTCGGCCATGTTGGTACCTTGCAGGGCGATGGTGGCTGGAGAGAGTTGGTCGAGGAACATCTTGGCCGACACGTAGTCGCTGGTGATGGGCAGGAGGGTGATGGCACTGCCGGCGAAGGCAACCAGCCCTATGCGGTCCTGGTCGAGTTGCTCGATGAGTTTGCTGACCAGCATTTTCGACTTGTCGAGACGGCTTGGCTTGACGTCCTGACAGAGCATGGAGTTGGAGACATCGACTGCGATGATGGCTTCGATGCCCTGTCGCTTCACCTCTTCGTTGCGGGTGCCGTATTGGGGGCGTGCGCAGAGGAAGACGGCCAGCGCCAGTGCCAGCATGAGCAGGCTGAACTTGAGGTGGCGGCGCAGGGGAGAGACGCCGATCATGAGGTCCTTGACAAGCGACATGTCGCCGAACTTGGCCATCCGCTTCTTTTGCCTGTACCAGAACAGCAGGTACAGGACGATGAACACGGGAATCAGCGTCAGCAGATATAGATATTCAGGATGTGCAAATCGAAACATTGTATGTCTTTAGTCTGTGGTTAACTTTCGTTTTCGTTCAACTGTGGCGTTTTTGGCTTTTCAAGCACTTGGAACTTTTTTTTCAAGCACTTGGTACTTTCCGTCGTCTTCAGGGCAGGCGCCGCAGCACTACGACGCGGAGCAGAATCTCCAGCAGCAGCGTGATCAGGGCGGCGAGGGCGAAGGGTTCGTAGAGTTCGTTGCGCTTGCTGTATTGGCGCACACTGAACTTCGTGCGTTCCATGTGGTCGATTTCGTCGTAGATGGCTTCGAGTTCGGCATTCTTCTGCGCGCGGAAATAGCGTCCGCCGGTCTCTTCGGAAATCTTCGTCATCGTCTGCTCGTCAATCTCGACCGGGAGCATGATGGTGCCGCCCGAGTCGAGCGGGTAGGGTGCCATGCCGTTGCGGCCGATGCCGATGGTGTAGATGCGCACTTTCTGCTGCTTGGCAATCTCGGCCGCAGTGAGGGGGGAAATGTTGCCTGAGTTGTTGACGCCGTCGGTGAGCAGGATGACGACTTTCGACTTGGCCTGACTTTCGCGCAGGCGCAGCAGGGCGTTCATGATGCCGTCGCCGATGGCTGTTCCGTCGGCAATCGACTTGTTGTTGTAGGCCATGTAACTGTCGGCGCCGGCGTAGAGGTTCATCAGCACGGCATGGTCGGTCGTGAGCGGGCACTGCGTGTAGGCTTCACCGGCGAAGAAGGTGAGGCCGATGTTGTCGTTGGGACGCTTGGAGATGAAGTCCTGCGCAATCTCCTTGAGGGCTTCGACGCGGTTGGGCTTGAAGTCCTGTGCCAGCATCGAGGTGGAGAAATCGACGGCCAGCATGATGTCGATGCCTTCGACGTCGGTGTCGTTCCAACTGTGCTTGCTCTGGGGGCGTGCCAGGATGCACACAACGAGGGTGAAGAGCAGGATGCGCAGCACGAAGGGCAGCGGCATGAGGTGGGTGCGCCAGGTGCGTGGGACGTAGCGGTATTTGGCTGTCTGCGGCATCCGCAGAGCAGGCTGGCTCTTTTTGTTGCGCAGCACATACCAGATGATGTAGGGGATGAGCAGTGCGAGCAGTGCAAAGAAGTATGGATTCTTGAATTCCATGTTACGGAGTGGGTTGGAGAGTCGTCAGGGAAAGGGTGATGTTGCTCTCGCTTATAGGTTCAACATGATGATGCGATAGATGAGGTAGGCCGTGACGCCGAGCAGGGCGATGGAGGCAACGATGACGCTGGCTGTCAGGATTTTCTTGGTATTCTGCGAACGTTTTTCCACAACGACGATCTCGGTTGGCTGCGGTGTGGCAGGCTCTTCCTTCTTGGTCGCATTGATGTATTCGATGGCGCTGACCAGGTTGCGGTCGTTCTCGCCGAGCAGTGTGCTGTACTTGGCAAACTTGACGAGGTCGGCGGTTTGGAACAGTTCGCGCAGTTCGTGCAGCGCCTCTTCGTCGTTCACTTTCTGGAGGTGCTCGATGATTTCGGGCGTCGTCATCTCCATAGCGTTGAAGCCGTAGCGCTCGTTGATGTACTGGCGCAGGGTGTCGGTCAGTTCCGTGTAGTATTCCTTCGAGTCCTCCTTCTGCCAGATTTTCTCCTCCTTGATGTGCTCAATCTTCAGCATGGCAGCCTTGTGCGGCGCCATCTTAGGTTTGAGTTTGATGCGGCGGATGATGGGCTTGTTGTCCTTCAGGCGGATGATGATGTAGAGGAGCAGGGCTGTGAGCACAAGGATGACCACCGAAATCCACAGCGGCGTGCTCCAGTCTTCCCATACGAAGGGAGGGCTCATGGCGGGTTTCATACCAAAGATGCTGTCGGCATGGAGTGTGTCGATGTCGAGCGAATAGACCTTCAGCGCGAGACTTTTCGACGCAAAGTCTTTGCCGTCCACCTTCACCTGCATGGGCGGCAGATAGTAGAGGGCGCTGTCGAACGAGGTGAGGATGTAGCGGCGGCTGAGCACCATGCGCTGTCCGTCGTTGAGCCACTGGGTGTCGGCATCGCTGACGTGCATGACTTCCACGCCCGGCACGATTTGTTGCAGGGAGTCGAACTGTGGCATTTCCACTGTCTTTCCCTTGTCGGCACTCACTTCGAGGGTGATGCCGACGCGCTGTCCGATGAAAATCTGGGTCGAGTCGATGGTGGCATCAACTGTCACCTGCGAACGTGTCGTCAATACCCCAACGACAAATAATATAAATAGATAGTATAAACGTTTCATGAAATCATTCTATGTACTTCGTACTTTGTACCTTGTACTTTGTACGTCTTCCTAACTTCTGCGCTTGAACAGCCCCATCAGGCCTTTCACATAGTCCTCATCGGTGCGCAGGTGAGCACAATCGACGTTTGAGTGGGTGAACATCTCTTTGAGCCTTGCCTGGTTGCGGATCCACCATTCATGGTGTGCACGGCGAACGGCTTTCGACGACGTGTCGATATAGATTTCCTCGCCTGTCTCTGCGTCGCAAACTTTCATCAGGCCTATGTCGGGCAGTTCGAGCATACGCTGGTCGTAGATTTGCAGGGCGCACACGTCGTGGCGACGGCTCATGATGGTGAGTTGCTGGGTGTACTCCTTCGCGTCGAAGAAGTCGCTGATGAGGAAGACGGTGCAGCGCTTCTTGATGGCGTTGGTCATGAAGACGATGGCATCGCCTATGTCGGTGCGGCGGCTCTGCGGCTGAAAGTCGAGCAGTTCGCGGATGATGAACAGGATGTGCTTGCGGCCTTTCTTGGGCGGGATGAACTTTTCGATGTGGTCGGAGAAGAAGATGACGCCGATCTTGTCGTTGTTCTGGATGGCTGAGAAAGCGAGCGTGGCGGCTATCTCGGTGACTATCTGCCGTTTGGTTTGTCCGGCAGTACCGAAGTCGAGGCTGCCCGACACGTCAACCATGAGGATGACGGTCAGTTCGCGCTCTTCCTCGAACACCTTGACGTAGGGCTTGTCGAATCGAGCCGTGACGTTCCAGTCGATGTCGCGCACGTCGTCGCCATACTGGTACTCGCGCACCTCGCTGAATGCCATGCCGCGCCCTTTGAAGGCGCTGTGGTATTCACCGGCAAAGATGTTGCTCGACAGGCCGCGCGTCTTGATTTCTATGCGCCGGACCTTTTTAAGTAGTTCTTCAGTTTCCATATTTTAGTTGTTTGGTTGTTTAGTTGTCTGTTTTTTTAGAACCAAACGACAAACTATCTAAACGACTAAACGACTATATTTAAGGCACTTCGACCTTGTTGATGATCTTCGACACGATTTCCTCCTGGGTGACGTTCGATGCCTCGGCTTCGTAGGTGAGGCCGATGCGGTGGCGCAGCACGTCGTGGGCAATGGCGCGCACGTCTTCGGGGATGACGTAGCCGCGGTGCTTGATGAAGGCATACGCACGGCTGGCCAGGGCGAGGTTGATGCTGGCACGGGGCGAACCGCCGAAGCCGATGAGGCCGACAAGGTCCTTGAGGCCGTACTTGTCGGGATAGCGTGTGGCGAAGACGATGTCGGCGATGTACTGCTCAATCTTCTCGTCGAGATAGACCTGCGAAACGACCTTGCGGGCAGCCTCGATTTCGGCGGTGCCCATCACAGGACGGATGGCCGTCTGCTCGGGTGCGATGTTCTGGCGGATGATGCGCTTTTCCTCTTCGAGTTTGGGATAGTCAATCACGACCTTCATCATGAAACGGTCCACTTGGGCCTCGGGCAGCGGATAGGTGCCTTCCTGCTCAATCGGGTTCTGCGTGGCGAGCACGAGGAAGGGACGGGGCAGTTCGTAGGTCGTCGTCGAGAGTGTGACCTGACGCTCCTGCATGGCTTCGAGCAGGGCGCTCTGCACTTTGGCCGGCGCACGGTTGATTTCGTCGGCCAGGACGAAGTTGGCGAACACGGGGCCTTTCTTCACCTCGAAGCGGCTCTCCTTCTGGTTGTAGATCATGGTGCCCACGACGTCGGCCGGGAGCAGGTCGGGCGTGAACTGGATGCGGCTGAACTGGGCGTCGATGAGTGCAGCCAGTGTGCGGATGGCCTTCGTCTTGGCGAGGCCCGGCACACCTTCGAGCAGGATGTGTCCGTCGCTCAGCAGGCCGATGAGCAGTGATTCTACTAAGTGTTTCTGACCGATGATGGCTTGGTCCATGCCGGTCATCAGGTTGGTGACGAACGTGCTCTGACGTTCAATTCGCTCGTTCAGTTCGCGAATGTCGATTGATTCTGCCATGTATTTCAGTTTTTTAGTTGAGTTCTTTCCAAATCGACTGCAAAGTTACACTTTTCCGTTGGAAAAACGCATACGCAGAATTCTAATAAAAATTAAAAAACCTTACGCTTTTTAACATTTAAGCATATTTAACGTTCACGGGGGCCTCAAGACGGGGTGAAAGGCTGTCGGGCTGAAGTTTCAGCGCAGTGGTACGGTCGTACCAGCGCAGTGAAACTTTCGTACCACTGTGGTGGAACTTTTTTTCGTCTGCGGACGAAATTTTTTTCGACTGCGGTGCAAATTTATTTCGTCTGCGGACGAAATTTTGTTCATCTGCGGTGCAAAAAAAGTTCCAGGGCACTGACGGGGCTCTGGAACTGAAGAGAGGTGTCGTCCGGAATGTGATGTGCGGGTTTATACGCCGAGGTTGTCCGAGGGGTCTTCGTTCATCCCTTCGTAGGGCGACTCTGTCTCAAAGTTTTCGGCAGGATGGAGGGAATATGTACCGTCGGCAGCCACACGGACTTCGATGGGGTAGAAGATGTCGGAAGCCTCGTCGGGATCGCCCACGGTGGCGATGAAGCGCAGGTAGGAGTGGTCGTCGGCATGGGTGAAGTCGAAACTGAAACCGACGAGGGCAAAGTTCTGCAACTCTCGGGCAGGCACTTGGCTGGCAAACGAGTGCTTCGTGAAGCGACGGCGGAGCACGACGGTCGAGTCGCGGCGGACGGTGAGTGTCACGTCGTTGTCGTGATAGCGCGAACCGTCGGCGTTCATGACAACTGGAAGTGAATCGACGGGTGCGAGACGGAAGTCGTAGGTGTATTTCTTGCCGTGGATGGAGAAAGTGTCGGTGTGCGCAATCGCCTGCATGTCGATGATTTCGTTGCTCACGGTCGGGGCAATCCAGATGCTGTCCTGCTGGT
Organism: uncultured Prevotellaceae bacterium; assembly: GCA_900321835.1. Lineage (GTDB taxonomy): Bacteria > Bacteroidota > Bacteroidia > Bacteroidales > Bacteroidaceae > UBA3839. Next base: position 5,214 of record ONXQ01000021.1, on the reverse strand, counting down.
TGTCGTTGTTCGAAGTGTTGCCGCAAGCCGTGAGGGCCAGCGTGGCTGCTGCCATATATAAATAAGTAGTCAGTTTCATGTTGGGGAATGATGGGGTGAATGTTTTGTTTTAGCGTTGCAAAATTACGGAAAGAATGTGAAACGTACAAACTGAATCTTAAAATTTTAGAAAAAAAGAGGGCAAAGGGTGGTGTTTCGCGCAAAAAGTCGTAACTTCGCAGTCAGTTTGAACAAATCAAGTGAAGATGAAACAGAAAAAGAACAGACGGCAGTGGCATTCGGTGCCAGGCGAACCGCTCACCGAGATGGACAAAATCATCATGGCGTGGGAAAACCGAGGCAAACTGGTGCCGACACGCAGTCTGGTGAAGACGCCGGAGCAGATTGAAGGCATCCGCCGCGCCGGCGTGCTGAACACGGCTGTGCTCGACCATGTGGCCGAACATATCCGTGAGGGAATGTCAACCGAAGAAATCAATACGCTCGTTCACACCTTCACCGTCGAGCATGGCGGCATTCCGGCTCCGCTCAACTACGAGGGATTTCCGAAGAGCGTCTGCACGAGCATCAACGAGGTGGTGTGCCACGGCATCCCGAGCGAAGACGAAATCTTGGAGGAGGGCGACATCATCAACGTCGATGTGACGACCATCCTCGACGGATATTATGCCGACGCCTCGCGTATGTTCGTCATCGGAAAGACGACGCCGCAGAAGCAGAAACTGGTGGATGTGGCGCGTGAATGTCTGCAAATCGGCATCGAGGCCTGTCATCCCTACTGTTTTGTCGGCGACATCGGCAATGCCATCGCCCATCATGCCCACAAGAACGGTTTCACCGTCGTGCGCGACCTCTGCGGACACGGCGTCGGCAACGAGTTTCACGAGGACCCCGACATCCTCCATTACGGCAAGAAGGGCAGCGGCATGTTGCTCGTTCCCGGCATGGTCTTTACCATCGAACCGATGGTCAACATGGGCGACTGGCACGTCTTCATCGACGAAGAGGACGACTGGACCGTTGTCACCGAAGACGAACTCCCCAGTGCCCAGTGGGAACACACGCTATTGCTGACGGAAGAGGGTGTGGAAGTGCTGACGCATTGACGACCTCCCCTTACCCCTCCAAAGGAGGGGAATTCCAAAACTGATGGAAAAAAAAGGAACGTTTGGTTATGTAACGGCAAATCCTTTGAATTATATGATGTTGAAGGAATTTGCGGAGAAGATGAAAAAGAATCCCACAGAAGCAGAGGCTTTGTTGTGGAGGCATTTGCAAGGGCGTGTGAATGGGTTTCGCTTTAGGAGGCAATACATCATTGGTGATTATATAGCAGATTTTGTTTGTCTTCCTTTAGGCTTAATTGTGGAAGTGGATGGCGGCTATCATTATTCAGGCGGCATGATTGTTCATGATGCAATTCGTTCTGAAGAATTAAATAACATGGGCTTTGATGTCATCCGATTTACCAATGAAGAAGTGATTCAAGATCCGTCCGAGGTCGTTTCACAAATCATCGAAAGAATGAATCATATTAGTAATGAATAAGAATAATAAAAATACACAGAGCGCAGCCCTCACCCCTCCTTTGGAGGGGCAGGGGGAGGTCGTTATACTTGCCATCGAGTCATCTTGTGATGACACGTCGGCGGCCGTCCTTTGTGATGGCATTTTGCTGTCGAACGTGACGGCGTCGCAGGCCGTGCATGAGGCCTACGGCGGCGTCGTCCCCGAACTGGCTTCGCGGGCTCACGAACAGAACATCGTGCCAGTGGTGGATCAGGCACTCAAGCGTGCAGGTGTGGAACGTGAACAACTCTCGGCCATCGCCTTCACACGTGGCCCTGGGCTCATGGGCAGTCTGCTCGTCGGCGTTTCGTTTGCCAAAGGTATGGCACGTTCGCTCGGTATTCCGCTCATCGACGTCAACCACCTGCAGGGACACGTTCTCGCTCATTTCATCAAGGAAGCCGAGGACGACCACGACCAGCCTTCATTCCCCTTCCTTTGCCTGCTCGTCAGTGGCGGAAATTCGCAGATTATCAAAGTCAACTCCTACAAAGACATGGAGATACTGGGCCAAACCATCGACGACGCTGCAGGTGAGGCCATCGACAAGTGCAGCAAAGTCATGGGTCTTGGCTACCCCGGCGGCCCCGTCATTGATCGTCTGGCGCGGCAGGGCAACGCCGACGCTTTCAAGTTTGCGAAGCCCAATATCAAGGGCTATGACTATAGTTTTTCGGGACTCAAGACTTCGTTCCTCTATTCGCTGCGCGACTGGTTGAAAGACGACCCTGACTTTATCGAGCATCACAAGGAAGACCTTGCCGCGTCGCTGGAGAAGACCATCGTCGATATCCTGATGAAGAAACTCCGCCAGGCCGTCAAGGACACCGGCATAAGGCAGGTCGCCGTGGCTGGCGGTGTGTCGGCCAACAACGGGCTGCGCAATGCCTTTCACGACCATGCACGTCGCTACGGCTGGAAGATTTTTATTCCGAAATTCTCCTACACCACCGACAACGCTGCCATGATAGGCATCACCGGCTACTTCAAGTATCTTGACAAAGATTTCTGCAGCATCGATGCTCCTGCTTTTGCACGCATGGAAAAATGATACACTTGGCACAGGAAATACAACGACTGCTCACGGCTCGCCACCAGACTCTGGCGACGGCAGAGAGTTGCACCGGCGGACGTGTTGCTGCGGTGCTGACCGCCGTGCCTGGCAGTTCGGCGTATTTTCAGGGCGGCCTCGTTGCTTATCAGAACGAAGTGAAGATGCGCCACCTCGGTGTCAGTGAGCAGACAATCGCCGAGCACGACGTAGTGAGTCGTGAAGTGGCCACGGAAATGGTGCTCGGTGCGTGCCGGATGTTTGGCACCGACTATGCCATTGCCACGACGGGCTATGCCGGCCCTGGAGGCGGTGCGCCCGGCATTCCGACAGGAACGATTTGGCTGGCAGCAGGCAACGTCGAAAATCTGGCGACGCTGTGCCTCCATGCCACCGGTGACCGTCTGCAAAATCTTGAGCAAGCCACTCGGGAAGCCCTTCAACTCCTATTGAATCAGTTATGAAAGAAGTCCGTTTTTTCTATGTGCCGAACGCTGCAAGCCAGCATGAACTGCCCGACGAGGAGGCGCAACACGCCGTGCGTGTGCTTCGTCTGACAGCAGGCGATGAGGTGATGTTAATGGACGGTGAAGGTACTTTTTACCGCGCTGAAATCACGGAGGCGTCGAAGAAGCACTGCTGCTACAGCATCACCGAAACTCAGCCGCAGCCGCGCCAATGGGCAGGACATCTTCATCTGGCGATGGCGCCCACCAAGAACATGGATCGGACGGAGTGGTTTGCAGAAAAAGCCACAGAAATAGGTTTTGATGAACTGACCTTCCTTCGTTGCCAGTTCTCAGAGCGCACCGTGCTGAAAGAGGAACGCATTGACAAGATACTGGTTTCGGCCATGAAACAGAGTCACAAGGCGTGGAAACCGCGGCTCAATGGCATGACGGATTTCAAGGAGTTGATGGCGCACGATTTCGCAGGCGGAAAGTTTATCTGCCACTGTTACGACCAACCCGATTTGCACCCAAAAGTGCTCTTGAAGGATGTCCTGAAAACGGGGCAGGATGCTCTCGTTCTCATCGGTCCCGAGGGCGATTTCAGCATCGATGAAGTGCGGCAGGCGGAGCAGTGCGGCTTCGTTCCCGTCTCACTGGGGAAGAGTCGTCTGCGTACTGAAACCGCGGCTTTGGTGGCGGTACACCTGATGCATCTTGCTAATGAAGAGCAGTTCTAATAAAACACTAAATACCAAAGAAATATGAGAAAGAGTTATATTATCGCTTCTATTGCTTTCTGCGCATTATTCTTGGCCTCGTGCGGAAAGAAAGACTACGCCAGCGTGATTCCTGCTGATGCTACTTTTGTCGCCTCCATCAATCTCGATGAGATGGCCACGCAGGCCGACTTGAAAAACTCTTCGCTTGTCAACTTCTTGAAGGGCTATGTCGGTCTTGTGGCGAGTGGAGACGAAAAGGAATTGGTGAATGCCGCCATTGACGACCCTTCGCTGATGGGTATCGACTTCACTGCACCCGCCTACGTTTTTGAGACGATTGACCACAGTTGGGGATTGGTGCTCAAAGTGGACGACTCTGACCATCTTGATGAGACATTCAAGATACTGGCCAAGCAGCAGATTGCCACTACTCCGAAAGAAAAGGAAGGGCTGATGTGGACCTCGTTGCTGGGCGATGTGAATGTGGCATACGACAGCCGCCAACTGCTCATTCTTATGCCACAACCCGCACAGTCAACGCCTGCACGCACCAAGAAGCAGATGACGACGCTCTTCACACAGGATGAAGACTTGACGTTCGCTGCAACGGACAAGATGCAGCGATTGGAAGAACAGGACGCTCCGATTGCTGTTTACACCCGCATGGCTGCACTTCCGGCCGACATGGCGCAGACTTTCAGCACCATGCTGCCGCAGGGTGTTCGCAGCGCCGATGTTGATGTCTCGCTGTCGGTCGAGTTTAAGAACGGCGAGGCTGTGCTTCGCAGCAAGATGTATAGCGACAATGAGCGTGTGCTGAAGTTGTTTGACGAGGCCGACGAACACATGCACAAGATTCAAGGCGAGTTCATGGGTGCTGCCTCAGAAGGCTTTTTTGCGTGGATGTCTGTCGGATGCGAAGGCGAATGGCTGCTCAATCTGCTGAAACAGAACGAGCAAGCGAAACAAGCGCTGTTCATGCTGGAGCGTGGTATTGACATTGAGAAGATGCTGCGCAGCATCGACGGCGACTTGACGCTGGTGCTGCCCCAGGAGCCGTCGGCCGATGGTGTGGCGAAGACCGACTTCATCGCTCTGGCGCAAATCGACAACAGCGATTTCATGTCCGAAGTGCCGAGTTGGAGCAAGACGGCACGCGACTACGGCATTACGCTCACGCCCAGCGGGCAGAACCAATACGTGATGAAAGCGCAGGACATGGAGGTGCAATGGGGTGTTGACAGCAAGACGATGTTCTTCACCACACCGTCTGCTTCTCTTCAAAAAGCGTTTGCAAAGCCCGACAATGCTCTGGCTGCCTACAAAGACGAAATCACAGATTCCCAGTTCTTTGCCTACATCAACCTGCAAGGTTTCTCCAATTTGTCGCAAACTCCCATCAAAGCCATTGTCATCAAGTCCG
>ONXQ01000215.1 GCA_900321835.1 uncultured Prevotellaceae bacterium | reverse complement strand
AAAAGAGAGTACGGATGATTCCATTATTAGATACACATCTGCCACAGTTGAACTACCAGGAAATCCTGCAGAACATCGGCATCTTCGAGATGGTGGTGAAGGGCATGATTATCGGCATCGTGGCCTCGGCACCGATGGGCCCCGTAGGTGTGCTCTGCGTGCAGCGCACCCTGAACAAAGGCCGTTGGTACGGATTTGCCACGGGGGTAGGTGCGGCGCTGAGCGACATCATCTACGCACTGGTGACGGGCTTCGGCCTGTCGTTTGTCAACGACATCATTACCGATGTGCGGGTGGCGTTCTGGATCAAACTCGTGGGCAGCGTGCTGCTCTTCCTGTTCGGCTTGTGGACGTTCCGTTCCAATCCCGTTGACAAGGTAAAGCCCGTGTCACACAACCGCGGGTCGCTGGTCCACAACTTCGTGACGGGCTTCTTCGTCACGTTCTCCAATCCGCTGATTGTCTTCCTGTTCGTCGCCATGTTCGGACAGTTCACGTTCATCCTGAGCGACAACCCCTGGCCGCAGTTGGTGGGCTACGTGTTCATCGTCGTGGGCGCCCTGGCGTGGTGGTTCGGGCTGACTTGGCTGATTGACAAGGTGCGCAACCGCTTCAACGTGCGTGGCATCTGGATCATCAACCGCGTCATCGGCGTGGTGGTGATGGTGGTGAGTGCCATCATGGCGCTCTATTCGCTGGGACTGCTCTACTGGATTCCCGGAATTGAACAAGGATAAAGGCCTCTCCCCAACCCCTCCCCCATAGGGAGGGGCTTTCATATAACTTACTTATGATTATTGCACAAAAACTGAAGGAGCAGAATGTGGCCGAATACCTGCTGTACATGTGGCAGGTGGAAGACTTGCTGCGCTCGGTCGCACTGGACGTCGATAAGTTGGAAGATTCCTATCTATCGCGCTTTCAGTTGGAAGGAGAACAGAAGGCCGCACTGCGCCGCTGGTACGACGACCTGGCCGAGATGATGCGCTCGGAAGGTGTGGCCGAGACGGGACACTTGCAGATTTGCAAGAATGTGCTCATCTGGCTCGACGACCTGCACGCACGCCTGATGAAATCGACGAAGTTCCCTTACTATTCGGCTGCCTACTACAAGGCGCTGCCGTTTATCGTCGAACTGAGGCAGAAAAGCGGCACACAGAATCGGAGCGAGTTGGAGAATTGCTTCGATGCGCTCTACGGCCTGATGCTCTTGCGACTGCAAGGCAAGCCCGTGAGCGAGGAAACGAAAAAAGCGATGGACAGCATCTCGACCTTCATCGGAATGTTGTCCGACTATTATAAAAAAGAAAAGGAAGAAGGTCTGGACTTATGAAAATTCTGATTACTGGTTGCAACGGACAGTTGGGCAACGAGATGCAGTTGCTGGCCCGTGCGAACGGACAGCACGAGTGGTTCTTCACCGATGTGGACGAACTCGACATCACCCGTGCCGATGCTGTGGAGGAGTTTGTCAGCAAGAACGCCATCGACGGCATTGTCAACTGCGCCGCCTACACCGCTGTCGATAAGGCAGAGAGCAACGAAGACCTGTGCCACCTGCTCAACTGCGTAGCCCCAGGTTATCTGGCAGAGAGCATAGAGCGTCGTGGAGGGTGGATCGTTCAGGTCAGCACCGACTACGTCTTCGACGGCACGAACCACACGCCCTACACCGAGGACGACCCCACCTGCCCCAACAGTGTGTATGGCCGTACGAAACTGGCCGGCGAACAGCGCGTCATGCAGGCTTGTTCAAAAGCCATGATTGTACGCACTGCTTGGCTCTACTCGACCTTCGGCAACAATTTTGTCAAGACCATGTTGCGCCTCGGTCGTGAGAAGCAGGAACTTGGTGTCATCTTCGACCAAATCGGCACTCCAACCTATGCCCGCGACCTCGCCGGGCGTCACGTCGTGGTACGACTTCACGAAGGCCATCCACCGCATCGCAGGCATCACCACCTGCCACGTCTGTCCGCTCCACACTTCGGAGTATCCCACTCCGGCCGCACGTCCTCACTACTCCGTCCTCGACAAAACTAAGATCAAGCAGACCTACGGCATCGAGGTGCCGTACTGGGAGGACTCGCTGGAACAATGCATAAAGAACAGCGGGTATTTATTAAATTAAACAGCGGATTTGACGGATTTGACGGATTTTATTTTTCATAAAACCATATGTTATTGTATCAGGAAACAACAAATGTCATTCTGAATGCCTTTTATGAAGTGTATAACACTTTGGGAGGAGGATTTGTAGAAAAGGTTTATGAGAATGCTTTGTGTTTGGAATTGAAAGAGCGTGGACTTCATGTTGAGAATCAGAAAGAATTACGTGTCTTTTATAAAGAACAGGAAGTAGGTTTATATAAAGCTGATATTGTTGTTGATGAAAAAATCATTCTCGAATTGAAAGCCATCAAATGCATACAGCCTGAAAACGAAGCACAATGTATCAATTACTTGAAGGCGACAGGAATGAAAGTGGGTTATGTCCTGAATTTTGGTCCCGACGAACCAGAGTTCAAACGATTAGTTAACCTTTATCCTTAAATCCGTATAATCCGAATAATTCAGAATATAGACGATTGCATTATTTTAGTTACAGAATAATTAAACATCCGTAAAATCCGTAAAATCCGTTGTTAAAAAATAAGTTCAATCCGTTGTTAAAAATAAGAAAAGATAATCCTTGTTTATGAGTCAAGAAATAGATCGTAGACGTACATTTGCTATTATATCGCACCCGGACGCAGGTAAGACCACGCTGACGGAGAAACTGCTGCTGTTCGGCGGCCAGATTCAGGTGGCCGGTGCTGTGAAGTCGAACAAAATCAAGAAAACCGCGACGAGCGACTGGATGGAA
>ONXQ01000181.1 GCA_900321835.1 uncultured Prevotellaceae bacterium | reverse complement strand
ATCCAGACTTTCAAACGTCACGCAAAAGCCAAGTAAATTCCTGAAGCAATGAAGACAGACATCATACTTTGCGGTGTGGGCGGACAAGGCATCCTCTCCATCGCGACCATCATTGGCGAAGCAGCCATGAACGAGAACCTGTATATCAAGCAGGCTGAGGTGCACGGAATGTCGCAGCGCGGCGGCGATGTGCAGTCGAACCTGCGCATTTCGTCCGAACCGATACACAGCGACCTCATCGCCCTCGGCTCGGCCGACGTCATCATCTCCATGGAACCGATGGAGGCGCTTCGCTACCTTCCCTATCTGTCGAAGGAAGGCTGGATCATCACGTCGAGCGCACCTTTTGTCAACATCCCCAACTATCCCGACCTCGAGGCTGTGAAGGAAGAACTGAAACAGGTGCCGCACGTCATCGCCTTCGACATCGAGCAGATGGCGAAGGACAACGCTGTGCCGCGTTCGGCAAACGTCATCCTGCTGGGCGCTGCTCAACAGGCGCTGGGCATCGACTACGACAAACTCGAGGCGGCTGTGCGCCGTGTCTTTGCCCGCAAGGGTGAAACCGTCGTCGAGGCCAACGTCAAGGCGCTGGCTCTGGGAAAGGAGGCACAGCGATGAAGCCTACTCCCATCAGCAAACCACTGGTCGATGAACTCATCAGCAGCCTGGGCATCAAGGACTTTGAGCGTGCCACTATCCGCGAGGTGAAGCAGGTGGCAGCGAAGGCCGAGGCGCAGAGCGGCGTGGAGTTCATCAAGATGGAAATGGGCATACCGGGCTTGCCGGCTGCCCGCGTCGGTGTCGAGGCACAGGTGAAAGCCTTGCAGGACGGCATCGCCCACAGTTACCCCGACATCCAGGGCCTGCCCGAACTGAAGCAGCAGGCGTCGCGCTTTGTCAAAGCCTTCATCGGCGTCGATATCGCAGCGGAGGGCTGTGTGCCCGTCAGCGGTTCGATGCAGGGCACGTTCGCCTCATTCCTCACCTGCTCACAGGCCGACCGTACGAAGGACACCGTGCTGTTCATCGACCCCGGCTTCCCCGTGCAGAAGATGCAACTGCAGGTCATGGGCGTTCGTTTCGAAACCTTCGACGTCTATGACTTCCGTGGCGAGAAACTCGGACCGAAACTGGAGTCATATCTGCAGAAGGGCAACATCTGCGCCATTGTCTATTCCAACCCCAACAACCCTGCGTGGATTTGCCTGACGGAGCAGGAACTGCAGACCGTCGGACGGCTCGCCACCCAGTACGACGCCATTGTGATGGAGGACCTTGCCTACTTCGCGATGGACTTCCGCACCGACCTCAGCACGCCGTTCTCTCCGCCGTATCAGCCCACCGTGGCGCGTTACACGGACAACTACATCCTGCTCATCAGCGGGTCGAAAGCCTTCTCGTATGCCGGCGAGCGCATCGGCGTGACGTGCATCGGCGACCGCCTTTTCCACCGACATTTCCCCGACCTCAGTGCGCGCTACGAAGGTCTGCCCTTCGGTCTGGTCTTCTCCACACGAATGCTCTACGCCCTCTCGAGCGGCACGAGCCACTCGGCGCAGTACGCCCTCGCAGCCATGCTGCGTGCGGCGAGCGAAGGAGAATATCGTTTCCGCGACGAGGTGAAAGTCTATGGCGAACGTGCCAAACGTCTGAAGGAAATCTTCCTGCGCCACGGATTCCACATCGTCTATGACCGCGACCTGGACCGTCCCGTGGCCGACGGTTTCTACTTCACCATCGGACGTCGCGGCATGACCAGCGGCGAACTCTCGCGCGAACTCCTCTACTACGGAGTTTCGGCCATCAGTCTCGTCACGACGGGTTCGCATCAGCAGGGCCTGCGTGTCTGCACCTCGTTCATTGAGGACCACCAGTACGCAGCGCTCGACGAGCGGATGGAGATTTTCAACGAGAACCATCCCCTCTGACTGGCAGCCGTCGGAAAAGTTTAATCAAGAAAAAACCCCGAAAGTGAGCGAATCACTTTCGGGGTTTCTGTTTTCAGGATGGTGCAGGGCGGTGTTATTGCAGGATTTTTTTCCCGTTCTTGATGACGATGCCCTTGTATTCCTTGCCGACGCGGATGCCCATGAGGTTGTACGTCGGGCCGTTGGCGTTGCGGTCGGCGGTCACATCGTCGATGGCGTTTTCTTCGCCGGGGATGGTGACGGTCACCGTGGTCGATGGTGTACCAATCTCTACAGGATATACATCATAATCACTTATGTCAGCATTCCATATATTATAGGTGCATGAGGAATAGGTGATTGTGGCCTTGTAGGTGGCGCCAGGTGTTGCGTTCGTCCAGTCGGGAACCCATGCCTTAATCTCATAGTCTGCAAAACGGCCACTATTATAATCTTTTCCGATTCCCAGGCTTGTTTCGTTATGTCCTGCCACTACTTCACCCATTTCCAGCGTTCCGACATAGTAGGGGGCTTCGCCGTCGACAAATTCACCCTTCTCCTTCAACAATGTTCCGTCGGCCATTTTGATGAACACGGCAGGCTTGTCGTATTCGTAGCCATCCAGGGCCATATTGACAATTCCTTCTTGGTTGTTCACGATGATGATGCCGGCGGCTCCGTTGGCCATGGCTGCGTTGGCCTTCACATAGAACGAGATGCTGCCACGGTTGCAGACGGCCATCTTGCCGGCGAGTACATCCTTCACCTTTGCGAAGTCCTCTTCCGTTCCGTAGTTGTCGATGTAGATGTATTCCAGCGTTTGGCCTGTGAGGGTTTGGATGCTCTCGTTGCCGCCGCCGGTTGTCTCGGTGTATTCGATTTCCTGTCCGTCAACCATGAGGGGGCTGTAGTATTTCAGGTTGTCCGTAGGTTCATAGTAGCCTGTCCGCAGCGCCATAACCAGTTGGTCGTTGGGGTCGGCCACATTGACGAGGTTGGTGTTGGTAATGTATAATGCCGCATATTCGTATTCATCCTCTTCCAGTTCAGGCATTCCGCTGAGCAGTGAGTATTTGGTGCCAGCGACGTCGCCCTCTGTGCTGCCGTAGGTCAGTTCGAAGTCGGCGAGCGGGGTGAAGGTGAGGTCGGGCACGCCTCTAGGAATAGTGACGGTCAGCGTGGTCGTTCCATTTGTCTCGAAAGTATTTATCACATAGTCTTGTATTTCAGGACTAAATTGATAATAGGTGCCTTCAGGATAGGTAATCGTGGCTTGATAGGTGGCTCCGGGATAGGTAATCGTGGCTTGATAGGTGGCTCCGGGCGTTGCATTGGTCCAGTCGAGCACGATGAAATTAGCGTTGAAGTGCTCTCCATAAAAGCCGCCCGTTCCAGCATTATATCCGTAGTTAATGCTACTGATTGTTTGTTTAGTCACGATGTCGACCATTGCAAGTGTACCGCGATAGTAGGGCACCTCGCCGTCGGTGACGTATTCGGCATTGCTCTTCAGCAGGGTGCCTGCCTCCTGTGTGACGGCAATGGCAGGCTTGTCGTATTCGTAGCCACTCAGGGACATATTGACAATTCCTTCCTGGTTGTTCACGATGATGATGCCGGCGGCTCCGTTGGCCATGGCTGCGTTGGCCTTCACATAGAACGAGATGCTGCCACGGTTGCAGACGGCAATCTTGCCGGCGAGTACATCCTTCACCTTTGCGAAGTCCTCTTCCGTTCCGTAGTTGTCGATGTAGATGTATTCCAGCGTTTGGCCGGCGAGGGTTTGGATGCTCTCGTTGCCGTAGCCAGATGTCTCGGTGTATTCGATTTCTTGTCCGTCAACCAAGAGGGGACTGTATTTTGTTAGGTTGTATTCGCCTGGTGCATATTGATACGCCAGTAGCAGTTGGTCGTCGGGGTCTTCGACATTGACGAGGTTGGTATTTATCATAAATATATTCGCATAGTCCACGGTGTTCTCACGTAGTCCGCTGAGCAGTGTCGCTTTGTCGCCGACGCATTCAGCCTCGGTGCTGCCGTAAGTGAGTTCGCTGTCGGCCCATGGAGTGAAGGTGATTTGGATATCGTCTTCGGGCACCTTGAGTGTCAGCGTTGTGGGTGTGGTCTCAAGGATGTGAGGACTATAGCTATCATTCTCCGGGTCATATTCCCAGTAAGTGGCTTTATACGAGATAGTGGCCTGATAGGTGGCACCGGGCGTCGCATTTGTCAAGTCGTAAACAGTAGCATACACAGAATGAAGTAATTCCTTATAATCAATAGTGTACTCTATACTAATAGTAGGGTTGCGTGCCTTCGGTGACGTATGTTGCATTGTCCTTCAGAAGGGTTCCTATTGCCTTTCGGACACCAACGATTGGTCTGTTGTATGAGTATCCTGACAGATTCATGTCAAAGATTCTTCCATCCTCATCATTCACGATGATGATGCCGACGGCACCGTTTGCCATGGCATCGTTTGCTTTGGCATATGTTAGGCGGCCGCCATTGTTGCAGACGAGAATCTTTCCTGCGAGTACATCCTTCACGCCGTCGATATGTGCTGGATATCCGTAAGCGTCGATGTAGATGTATTCTAACGTTTGGCCTTTGAGGGTGCCGAAGGGCTGGTTGCCGTGGCCTAAATACTCGAAGTATTCGAATTGTTCCTCGCCCACTTGAATGGGATAGTTATCATACAGGTTATGATCCACCGACAGCAGCAGACGGTCGTTGGGGTCGTCCACATTGACCAGGTCGGTCGTCGTCGCCTTCACTTCCACATAGCTCGGGTTACGATAGCTTGTTACCATGGGCCCATCGAACAGGTATCCGGTCATGCCGATGTAGTCTCCATTGAGCTTGCCGTAGGTGAGTGTGTAGTCATCCCAGGGTGTGAAGACAACGTCATCATTGACTCCAGGCACGATGCGGTCCAGCACTATGCCAGGGAAAAGGTAATCTTCAAAGTATCCAGCGTATTCTTCGTCGGTTAACAATGCCATGATATAATCTTCGGAGGAAAAACTGAGGGAACCGTCTGTTCCGATGGTCGCCAAGAGATATTCACCGAGTAAAGGAGCTGTCCGAGTTCGACTTGCAGGCCGTACATCGGTTCACCGGTACCGTCGTCCACCTGCACGAGCGAAACCTCAAAGTCTAAAAAATCATACAGTCCGGACATGATGAGTTTGTTGTCGCCATCACCGGCTTTCAGCGTTACTTTGTCGACCTCATTAAAATTATAACTTTGCATAAAGCCATAGTAGTCGCCCACGATGTCGGCCACCGTGAGGGGAGCCTTGCGTGGAGCCACTGCCTTCTTGGCTTTCACAGACTTTGCCGGCTGCGCCTTGCGGATCTCGTTAAGCTGGATCGGGCGCTTCGCTGGCTGT
>ONXQ01000030.1 GCA_900321835.1 uncultured Prevotellaceae bacterium | reverse complement strand
TGGCAGCAAGGTGGACGCCGGCAGACAGCACCGGCACAGCGCATGGCCGACTTCGTCAACCGTCGTCTGTCGGGCAGTCTTCCCGATTCATCCTACACGCCCGGTCTTGTCTCCTCGCCCCTGCATTTCTGGATGCCGGATTTCATCACGAGTCGTCTGCAAAAGGCATTCCTCCACTTCGGAAAGACTTCACGCGGATTCCTCACCAACGACGCCCTGATGATAGGCGTTGAGACTCGCACGAGCAGCCCTGTACGCATCCTCCGCGACCGCGACACCTTGCAGCACGTCCGTCTGCGCGGCCTCTTCCCCTGCGGCGAAGGTGCCGGCTATGCCGGCGGCATCGTCTCGGCAGCCATCGACGGCGAACGCTGTGCCGACATGCTGGCGGAATATATGGTACAAACTTCATAAAAAAATCGTGCAACACCCCAACGGATGTTGCACGATTTTCTTATGTGGAATATCAGTGTTATGACTTTGAAAGGACTTTGTTCTTGATTCGGGCTTCCTTGCTGTCAATCTTCACTTTGCCACCAGCCACGGGAATCAGAACCAGGTCGCCTTCTCCGGCTTTGGCTACTTTCCATTCACCTTCGTTCTCAGGGCTGTCGTAGTCGTCTGGGTCGCCTCCCTCAAAGTAATTTTCCATCTTGTCGTAGTGTACGCGGATGTTGTCTCCATCGGGGGTAATCGACGTGAAGACGAGCGTGAAGTCATACTCAAAGTATTCGTTGGCGGCAATAATGTAACCATAGCCACGGCCCGCATCAAACTTTTTCACTGTCTGCGACAGTTCAAGGTCAATAACAGGGTCGTTATTATTACTAAACTTGCCGAACAACGCTGCGTTGAGTGTTGCGTTATCTTCCTGTGCTTCTTCGGTCTCTGCAACGGTCTCATCAAGACTTTCGCCTACGTTTTCATCAGCGAAAACGGCAGTGCTGTCTTGTGCGAGGCTGTCTGCGCCCGACTGTTCGCCTTGTGTACTTCCGCTACAACTCCACATCAAAGCAACCGCAAAGAGTGGCAAAATAAATAATACCTTTTTCATGATCTTTTAGTGATAAAGTTAGAACTCGGCGTTCTTCGGCGTGCGCGGGAAGGGAATGACGTCGCGAATGTTCTGCATACCTGTTACAAACAGGATGAGACGCTCGAAACCGAGACCAAAACCAGCGTGCGGACAGGTGCCGAAGCGGCGCGTGTCGAGATACCACCACAGGTTGGTGGTGTCCATCTTGCGATGCTCAATTTCTGCCATCAGTTTGTCGTAACTTTCCTCACGGACGCTGCCGCCGATGATTTCACCGATTTGAGGGAACAGCACGTCGGTGCCCTGCATCGTGCGGCCGTCCTCGTTCTGCTTCATGTAGAACGCCTTGATTTCCTTCGGATAGTCGGTCATGATGACAGGCTTCTTGAAGTGCTCCTCGACGAGGTAGCGCTCGTGCTCCGAAGCGAGGTCGTCGCCCCACTGGCAGGGGAACTCGAACTTCTTGCCCTGCTTGATGGCCTCTTGCAGGATGTTGATGCCTTCGGTGTAGGGAAGGCGCACGAAGTCGGTCGAGACAACGCTTTCGAGACGTTCGATGAGCGTCTTGTCAATCATCTTGTTGAGGAACTCAAGGTCGTCGCGGCAGTGGTCGAGTGCCCAACGTACGCAGTATTTGATGAACTCCTCTTCGAGGTCCATCAGGTCGTCCTTGTCGTAGAAAGCCATTTCGGGCTCAATCATCCAGAACTCGTGGCACCGAGTTCGCCTTCGAGTTGACCGCTCACCGTGAGCGAGGTCATCTTTCCGAAGAAGTCGTCGTCGTAGATGATGTGGCCTTCTTCGTCCTTCTCCAGACGGTAGAGGTTCTTCGTCGTCACCTGGAACATCTGGCCTGCGCCTTCAGCGTCGCTGGCCGTAATGAGCGGCGTGTGGAAATAGAAGAAACCGCGCTCGTGGAAGAACGTGTGGATGGCCATAGCCATGTTGTGACGGATGCGGAAGACGGCTCCGAACGTGTTGGTGCGGAGACGCATGTGTGCATGCTGGCGCATGTATTCAAACGTCTGCCCTTTCTTCTGCATCGGATAGTCGGCTGCGCAGGTTCCGTAAAGTTCGATGGCTTGACACTGGATTTCACTGGCCTGTCCCTGCGCCGGACTTTCGACGAGGGTGCCAGTGACATGCAGACAGGCTCCGGTGGTAATCTGCTTCAGCAACTCTTCGTCCACCGTTGCAGGGTCAACGACAATCTGCACGTTCTTGATGGTCGAACCGTCGTTCAGCGCAATGAAATCAACGGCCTTGCTGCTGCGGTGCGTTCGCACCCAACCCATCACCTCAACTTGCTTTCCGTACTGAGTGTCCTGCAGTACGTCTATGATTTTGGTACGTTTCATAAGCCTTTTCTTTGTATTTCTTTATTCAAAACTGCCCATGTGGAGCATGGCCACTTCCTGCTGGGTGAGGAAACGCCAGTCGCCGCGCTTGAGTCCCTTCTTCGTCAGGCCGCAGAACATGACGCGGTCGAGTTTGAGCACACGATAACCGAGGCTTTCGAAGATGCGGCGCACAATGCGGTTCTTGCCGGAGTGGATTTCGATGCCCACTTGCTTTTTGTCTGTGTCGGAGGCAAAACTGATGGCATCTGCATGGACTTCGCCATCCTCAAGCGTCACACCGTCGGCAATCTGGCGCAGGTCTGCAGCCGTGCAGTTCTTGTCGAGGAAGACGTGATAGACTTTCTTTTTCAGGAACTTGGGGTGTGTCAGTTTTGAGGCCAGTTCGCCGTCGTTGGTCAGCAGAAGCACACCGGTTGTGTTGCGGTCGAGGCGACCAACGGGATAGATACGCTCGCGGCAAGCATCCTTCACCAGTTCGAGCACGGTTTTGCGCTGCTGTGGGTCGTCGCTTGTGGTGACGTAGTCTTTCGGTTTGTTCAGCAGAACATAGACTTTCTTTTCGAGCGAGACGAGTTGGTCGTGGAAGTGTACGGAGTCGGTGCGCTGAACCTTCGTGCCGAGTTCGGTGACGATTTCTCCGTTTACCTTTACGACGCCGGCTTCGATGAACTGGTCTGCTTCGCGACGTGAACATACGCCGGCATTGGCGAGGTATTTGTTCAGACGGATGGGTGCGTCCGGATCATCGATGTATTCTTTGTACTCGATGCGTTTCTTCATCGAATACTTGTTGTTGGGGGCAAAGCCGCGCTGCGGCCCGAAACCGTTGGGGCGCTGCTGGTAGCCTCCGCGTTGCTGACCGTAGCCACCGCGCTGCTGGTTGTAGCCGCCTCCGTTGTTGTAGCCGCGCTGCTGAAATCCGCCGCGTTGCTGGCCGTAGCCGCGGTTGTAGCCGCCTCCGTTCTGGAATCCGCGCTGCTGGTATCCGCCTTCGCCGTCGAAGTCTCGGCGCTGTCCGCCGCCAAAACCTTGTGAATAGTTCGGGCGTGGACGGGAGAATCCGCCTTCGCGCTGTTCGTAGCCGCCGAAGCCGCCGCGCTGGTTGTTATACTGAGGACGCTGGCCGTAGCCCTGGCTGTTTCGTCCGAAACCTTCTGGACGGAAACCCTGTTCGCGGCTGCTTCCATAGTTGCGTTCGTTGGGGTTGAAACGTGGACGGCGTGGACGTTCGGCGCCATTCTGGCCGAAGCGTGGACGTTGTCCTCCGAAGTTGTTTTCACGGTTGAATGACGTGTGGCCCTCACGACCATTGTTGTCATCGTGCTGTTCGTTGCTTTTGTCGGCGGGAACCATTTCCTGCCATTCTTCAAATTCGCTCATGATGTTGTTAAACTGTGTTATTAAAATGGTGAATAATATCATCCTCGCGGATGGTTGTTCTGTTAAATTCCTGTGTAGTTGTGGGGTGTGATGCGTAGCAGTTCGGCGCGCACGTCGCTGCTGACTTCCAGTCGTTCGATAAAGTCGTGCAGGCTTTGCTCGGTGACGCCTTCGTTGGTGCGTGTCAGTGCCTTCAGTGCCTCATAGGGTTTGGGGTAGCCTTCGCGTCGCAGGATGGTTTGGATGGCTTCAGCGCATACGGCCCACTGGCGGTCGAGGTCGTGGGCGATGGCGTCTTTGTTGAGCAAGAGTTTGCGCAGGCCTTTCAGTGTGCTGTGCAGGGCAATCAGCATGTGGCCGAGGGGTACGCCGATGTTGCGCAGGACGGTCGAGTCGGTGAGGTCGCGCTGCAGACGGCTTACGGGCAGTTTCTGCGACAGGTGTGCCAGTACGGCGTTGGCGATACCCAGGTTGCCTTCCGAGTTCTCGAAGTCGATGGGGTTCACCTTGTGAGGCATGGCGCTGCTTCCCACTTCGCCGGCCTTGATTTGCTGCTTGAAGTATTCCATCGAGACGTACATCCACATGTCACGGTCAAGGTCGATGATGATGGTGTTGAGGCGGCGCAGGGCGTCGAACACACTGGCCAGGTGGTCGTAGTTGGAGATTTGTGTCGTCCATTGCTCGCGCTGAAGTCCGAGACGTTCTGCGACAAAATGGTTGGCAAACGTGCGCCAGTCGATGTCGGGATAGGCGACGTGGTGGGCGTTCATGTTGCCGGTGGCTCCGCCGAACTTGGCGGTCAACTTGCACGTTTTCAGCGTGGCGAGTTGCTCTTCCAGACGATAGACATAGACCTGTATTTCCTTGCCCAGTCGTGTGGGGCTGGCGGGCTGTCCGTGTGTACGGGCGAGCATGGTGATGTCTTTCCATTCGTCGGCCTCTGTGCGCAGTTGCCCGATGAGTTCTTCGAGCAGTGGCAGGTAGGTCTCTTCGAGGGCCTCTTTGAGTGAGAGGGGTACGGCGGTGTTGTTGATGTCCTGGCTGGTGAGTCCGAAGTGGACAAATTCCTTGTAGGCCTCCATTCCGCCCAGTTCGTCCATCTTTTCCTTGATATAGTATTCGACGGCCTTGACGTCGTGGTTGGTCACACATTCGATTTCCTTGACGCGCATGGCATCCTGCTCCGAAAAGTTGCGGTAGATGTTGCGCAGCAGTTCGAATTTTTCGGCATCGAACGTTGCCAGTTGGGGCAGTGGCAGTTGGCAGAGACTGATGAAGTATTCAATCTCTACGCGAATACGGTACTTGATGAGGGCCCACTCCGAAAAGTAGTGTGCCAGCAGGTGTGTCTTGTTGCGGTATCGTCCGTCGATGGGCGAGATGGCCGTCAGCGAGTCGAGTGTCATGCTGTTGTGTGTATCCTAAAAAACATTCAACAATTTGGTTCTGTTCCTTGTCCTTGCTGTCGCAGCAAGTGGTTTTCTCTCGGTTTCCGTCTGCAAAATTAAGTTTTTTTTTTGAAAGGACGAAATCTTTTTACACCTTATTTATTATTATAGCGCCGATTTTAGCATTTTTTATTTTTTTTCGGCGGCTGGCAGGCGGAATGCCGTGTAAACTTCGATGATGACGAAGGCGATGAAGGGCACGAGCCACATGCTCCGCCGCATGTAGATGCCGAAGTAGAAGCCTGCGGGCAGATGGATGCAGACGGCTGCTAGTGTGAGCAGCACGTAACTGAGGATGCGCTGGCGGTGCAGGTGGCGCACGACGGGTGTGAGCGAGCGGTCGGCGGCTTTCTGTCCGTCACCCTCGTTGCCGGCCATGCGGCCGATGATGAACAGGGCGGCTCCGGCGGCAAAGTGGATGGCAGCCGGCAGCGGCGCGAACATCCATGCCGCAGCACCGACGACGACTATTGTCTCGCCGCCCATCGCCAGGAGGTTGAGCAGTTTCTGCACAGCGGTGTTGTCCATGCTCATTCGTCCTCGATGATGAATACGTCCTCGTTCTGGCGCTTCATGAAGTATTTCTCACGGGCCACACGGCGCACGGCTTCGGGGTCGCTCTTCAGGGCCTCGAGCACGCGGTTGTCCTCCTCGAACTTGCGCTGCTGCTCGGCAATTTTGCTCTGCAACGTAGCGATTTCCTGTTTGCGCTTCAGGCGTTCGGTGATGCTGTGCTCGCCGATGAATCCGATGCTGACGATGAAGATGGCCAGCGCGATGACGTACTTGAACTTCGACAGATAGTGACGTATGGGGTGTCTCATGCTCTAAGGGTGTTGAAAAGGTTGCTAATAGACAAAAATTGAGACCTCAGAACCTTCTCTGAGTCTCAATTTTCTGCTCATTGTGGGCGCTGAGGGATTCGAACCCCCGACCCTCTGCTTGTAAGGCAGACGCTCTGAACCAACTGAGCTAAGCGCCCCTGCTTCGTTTCCGAAACCGACTGCAAAGGTACGTCTTTTTTCTCATCCTGCCAAATGTTAGGGACTAAAAAATAGAAAAAAAGCAAAAAAAGGCTCTTTTCCTCTTCTCCTCGCCTTTCTTCCCTGCCTCCGAAAAAGAAGGGTGCAGGGCTGTGGCAGCAACGGTGTGGTCGGACGGAATTTCGTCCGCAGTTGAAATTTTTTTCGTCCGCAGTGCAAATAAATTTCGTCTGCGGACGAAATTCCGTCCGACTGTGCCGCGCTGCAAAAACGAGGTCACAGGGTGAAAAAACGGACTGAACCGCCGCTCCAAATGTAAATAATCGTAAAACTATATGAAAGAAAGTTTAACAAAACATAAATCATTTTGTCGGTCGGCGAAAAAGTCGTACTTTTGCACAGAAAGAGACAAAACAGGTATGAACAAACTTTGTTTTTGCGTGTGGTCGGTCGTAGCGCTGCTGGCGTTCGTGTCGTGTGCCGAGCAATACTCGGTGGTGGGCAGTTCGTCCGAATCGCTGCTCGACGGGCGCACAGCCTACATCAAGACCATCGACAACAACGCCTATCAGACCCTCGACTCGTGCGAAGTGCTGCACGGCAATTTCCACATGTCGGGCCCCCTCGACTCGGTGCGTTTCGTCACCCTCTTCATGGGCGACGACAGTTTCATACCCTTTGTGCTCGAGCAGGGTGACGTCAGGATCGACATCCAGAACTCCCAGATACGCATTGGCGGCACACCGCTCAACGACCGCCTCTTCGTCTTCTTCACCTCGCGCGACTCTCTCGCCATGTTGCGTGCCGAACTGCCCAAGCGTGAGAGCGAAATGTATCTCGAAGGCTATTCGCAGGACGAAATCATCGACTTGCTCTCCACCGAGCAGATGAAACTCAATGAGGCCCTCGACAAACTGGAGACCAAGTTCATCACCGACAACTTCGACAATGTGCTCGGTGTGACCTGGTTCCTCGAACTCTGCAACCGCGCCTACAATATGTTTGGCTACGTCACCACAACCCCTCAAATCGACGAAATCTACGGGCAGGCTCCCGAGTCGTTCCGACAGCAGCCCGCCATCAAGGAATTTATGGATAAGGCGCAGTAGAGGACCTGTCCACGTCCCCCTCAAGCCTCCCCCCGGCCCCCTCCGAAAGAGGGGGAGTTGCATAGCGAGAAAAAACAGCGCCCTGCAATGTGCAGAAGTCTTAAAAACTTTCCACATTGCAGGGCGATGCTATTTGTAGTTACCCCTCTCCCCCTCTTTCGGAGGGGGCCGGGGGGAGGCTTGAGGGGGCCGTGGAGAGGCCCTGTTTACCCGTTCATCGAGAGCAGCAGTTCCTCGTTGTTGAGGGTGCGCTCCATGTAGGTTTTCATGAGGTCCATCGCCTCGAGTGACGTCATGTCGGCGATGTGCTTGCGCAGAATCCACATGCGGTTGAGCGTCGTCTGGTCGTGCAGCAATTCGTCGCGGCGTGTCGAAGAGGCAACGAGGTTGACGGCCGGGAAGATGCGCTTGTTGGCCAACGTGCGATCAAGTTGCAGTTCCATGTTGCCCGTTCCCTTGAACTCTTCGAAAATCACCTCGTCCATCTTCGAACCCGTGTCAATCAGGGCTGTGGCGATGATGGTGAGCGAGCCGCCGCCTTCGATGTTGCGGGCCGCACCGAAGAAGCGCTTGGGCTTCTGGAGCGAGTTGGCATCGACACCGCCAGTGAGCACCTTGCCGCTGGCGGGCGAGACGGTGTTGTAGGCGCGTGCCAGACGGGTGATGGAGTCGAGGAAGATGACCACGTCGTGGCCGCATTCGACCATGCGCTTGGCTTTCTCGAGCACGATGCCGGCAATCTTGACATGGTTCTCCGCAGGCGCGTCGAAGGTGGAGGCGACGACTTCGGCGTTGACGGTGCGGGCCATGTCGGTCACTTCTTCGGGACGCTCGTCGATGAGGAGCATGATGAGGTAGGCTTCGGGGTGGTTGCGGGCAATCGAGTTGGCAATGTCCTTCATGAGGAGGGTCTTACCGGTCTTGGGTTGGGCGACGATGAGGGCGCGCTGTCCTTTGCCGATAGGCGTGAAGAGATCGACGATGCGGGCCGAGTGACTGTCTTTCGAGTCGCCCGAGCACAGTTTGAATTTTTCGTCGGGGAAGAGTGGTGTGAGGTATTCGAATCCCACGCGGTCGCGAACGACGGCAGGGTCGCATCCGTTGATTTTCTGGATGCCGGTGAGAACGAAGAATTTTTCGCTTTCCTTCGGCGGACGGACGGTGCCTTCGACCACGTCGCCAGTCTTCAGTCCGTAGTGCTTGATTTGTGCCTGGCTCACGTAGATGTCGTCGGGCGAGGACAGGTAGTTGTAGTCGGACGAGCGGAGGAAGCCGTAGTTGTCAACGGTTTCGAGCACGCCGCTCACGGTGATGATGTTGGAGAAGTCGTAGGCCTTCGGTTTCTGCTGTGCGGGACGTACAGCGGTGCCATCCTGCATGGCGGCCGGTTCGCTCGGCTCCTGGCGGCGCGACGGCGTGGCGGGCAGGTCGCTTTGGTACGGCTCGAAGGGGTTGACGCTGACGCCGCTGATGAGGCTCTGTTCGGAGGGTATGTCTTGGAGGACGATGAAGTCGCTCACTTCGTCGGCCGGGGCCGGTGCAGCGTCGTCTGTCTTCGGCTGTTCTGCCTTTGCCTTTTTGCGGCCTTTGGTCTTTGTCTCCTGCAGTTCAACAACGACGAAGTCGCCGTCCTGCTGTGGCTGTGCGTCGTCGGCCTTGACGGTGTCGTCGGCCTTTTCGGCTTCGGCCTTTTCGGCAGCCTCAGCGGCTTCGGCTTCGAGGGTCTTCTTGTTCTTCGAGCCGGGCTTGCGTCCGCGCTTCTTGGGCTGTTCCTCGGCAGGCGTTTCGGCCACGGGCTCGGCCGGTTGTTGTGGCTCGGCAGCGGCGGTTTGTGCCTCGATTTCTTCTTGTTTCTGAGTCTCGGTCATCAGGGCCTGTTCCTCGTTGGAGAGCGAACCGAAGAGCGAGTCATCGACGGCTTTGGTCACCGTCTTGTCGATCTTCTTCGCCTTCTCCTGGTTGGCCGTATAGACACGGTCAACGGTCTTGATGCGCGTACGTTTCTTGGGGGTTGTCTTGCCGATGGCGGCTTTGTCGGCGGCTTGTGCCACTGCTGACTGGTCGAGAATCTCATAGACCAGTCCCATCTCGTCAAGACCGCTGGTCTTGATGCCGAACTCCTCGGCGATGGAGCGCAGTTCGTCGATGCTCTTGCCGGTGAGTTGCTCTTTGTTGTAATTTTGCATAAATTGAATAAAAGTGTCGAAACAGTTCTCACACGAATAGGACGTGCCACACAGCCTTAGACACAGCGCACGAACCGACTTTACGGTGTTCCGTTACAGAGGTGAGAAATGTAGAATTCGGATTTGGGTTAGAAAGATGAATGTTTGCTTTTGGACAGTCGAACCTTCCAAAAAGTTCATCAGATGTTCTAAAAACGCTGCAAAAGTACGGCTTTTCGGCGAAACTACAAAGGAATTTGCTGTTTTTTTGCAAAAAAAACGTCGTTCGCTCCGCCTTTCACTCCGAGCGCTTGGAAAAAAACGTCCGAGCGCTCGGAAATTTTCGTCTGAGCGCTCGGACGTTTTCTTCTGAGCGCTCAGACCTTTACGCGCGCGTGAGAGCGTCCGAAGGCCAGATTTAGGGGGCAGGATGGAAAGAAATGGTGTTTTTCTTGAAAAAGAGCGGAAAAATGCGTATTTTTGCACACGGAATCCCGGGACGTCCAGTGTCCCGACCTCTGTAACAATGGCGACCTACACTCCATATCTCGAAGTGATGGGACTGACAAAGCGCATCGGCCATCGTGTCCTGTTCCACGACATCTCGTTCACCGTCGGTGAACGCGAGCACATCGGCTTGATTGCCAAGAACGGCACGGGCAAATCGACCCTGCTGGGCATCATTGCCGGGCGCGACCAGGACTACGAAGGGCGCATCGTCATGCGGAGCGGCCTGCGCGTGGGCTATCTGGAGCAGACGCCGCAGTTCCCGCCCGAAAGGACGATTGCCGAAGAGTGTCTGGGACATGCCGACGAACTGAAGACACGCCAACTGCTCACCCAACTGGGCATCACCGACCTGCAGCAGCCGTTCGGACATCTGTCGGGCGGAATGGTCAAGCGTGTGGCGCTGGCCCGCGTGCTGGAGACCGAGCCCGACCTGCTCATCCTGGACGAACCGACCAACCACCTCGACGTCGAACTCATCGAATGGCTCGAAAAGTTCCTCGGCCGCACCACGATGAGCCTGCTCATGGTCACCCACGACCGCTACTTCCTCGACCGCGTCTGCACCGTCATCATCGAGATGGACGACCAGACGCTCTACACCTATCGCGGTAACTACTCCTACTATCTGGAAAAGCGTCAGGAGCGCATCGACCAACTGTCGGCCACCATCGCGCGTGCGAACAATCTTTATAAAACAGAACTCGAATGGATGCGCCGTATGCCACAGGCACGCGGTCACAAGGCCCGATACCGCGAGGAGGCCTTCTACGAACTCGAGAAAGTGGCACGGCAGCGCATCGACGACTCGACCGTACAACTCAACTCGGCCGACCGCTACATCGGTTCCAAGATTTTTGTCATGACCGATGTCAGCAAAGCCTTCGGACCCAAATCCATCCTCAGCCACTTCAGTTACAACTTCAGCCGCTACGAAAAAATGGGCATCGTCGGGCCCAACGGGGTAGGGAAGACCACCTTCATCCGTCTGCTGCTCGGCGAACTCCAGCCCGACAGCGGCCACATCGACGTGGGCGAAACCGTGCGCTTCGGCTATTACAGCCAGGGCGACCTCAACTTCCGCGACGACGAAAAGGTCATCGACATCGTCCGCAACATTGCCGAATATGTCGATATGGGCAAGTCGGGACGCATTTCAGCCTCACAACTGCTGCAGCACTTCCTCTTCACGCCCGAACAGCAGTACAACTACGTCAGCAAACTCTCGGGAGGTGAACGCCGGCGCCTGTACCTCTGCACCGTGCTCATGCGCTCGCCCAACTTCCTCATCCTCGACGAGCCGACCAACGACCTCGACATCATCACCCTGCAGATTCTCGAAGAGTACCTGCGCGAGTTCCGCGGTTGTCTCATCGTCGTCAGCCACGACCGCTACTTCATGGACAAGGTGGTGGACCACCTGCTCGTGTTCGAAGGCGACGGCAACGTGCGCGACTTCCCCGGCAACTACACTCAGTACCGCGAGCAGAAAACCCTCGCAGCCCCGCCGCCGCAGCCTGTGCGCCAAAAAGAAAAGCAAAACGAACCGCGCAACCAGAACCGCCCGCGTCGCCTCACCTTCAAGGAACGGCAGGAAATGACGCAACTGGAGCAGGACATCGAACGGCTCGAAGCCGAAAAACGCCAGATTGAGACCGACCTGTCGTCGGGACAAATCAGCGTCGAACTCATCACTGCACACTCCAAGCGCCTGCCCCTCCTCAACGACGAACTCGACGCGAAGTCCATGCGCTGGCTCGAACTGAGCGAAATCGGTCAATGATATAAACAACTTTCGGAAATGTTAAAGAACCGCAGATTACGCAGGTTAGCAGGATTTTTTTCTGTTTCTCAATTTCTCCAATTCTTGATTAACTCTTATTCAAAATGAAGATAACATCCGCAGAATTTCAGTGCAGCAGCCCCCGTGCCGACATGTGCCCAAAGACATCGCTGCCCGAGTATGCCTTCATCGGGCGCTCGAACGTAGGCAAGTCGAGCCTGATCAACATGCTCACCGTGCGCAAGAAACTGGCGCTCACCTCGTCAACGCCCGGCAAGACCCTGCTCATCAACCACTTCCTCATCAACCAGCAGTGGTACCTCGTCGATCTCCCCGGCTACGGCTATGCACAGCGTGGCAAACGGGAGATGGACAAACTCCAGAACCTCATCCAGCACTATGTCCTCGACCGCGAGCAACTCACCTGCCTCTTTGTGCTCATAGACATCCGCCACGAACCGCAGCGGAAAGACCTCGACTTCCTGGAGTTCCTCGGCGAAAACGGTGTTCCCTTCGCCATCGTCTTCACCAAAGCCGACAAACTCTCGAAGATACAAATCGGACTGAAAGTGAAGACCTATCTCCAGCAACTCGAAGAGTCGTGGGAAGAACTTCCTCCCCACTTCGTCACCAGTTCGACCACAGGCCAGGGCCGCGACGACCTCCTCGACTACATCGACACCATCAACCAAAGCCTCTGAGGAAAAAAACATTTTTTTTCTTCCTGATTCCCAAGCAAATATTTGGGAGAAACGCGAAAAAGATGTATATTTGCAGGTGAAAAGAATTAAATTCAATATATATAAGTCAACACTTCATGCAGAACAAAGGAGTTTCGGAACATACACGTACTGTCATCATTCCGCAGTTGCAAGCGTATTTCGCGACGCAACCTGTGCAGAAAGCATGGCTTTTCGGTTCGTTCTCTCGTGGTGAGGAACATCGTGACAGCGACGTGGACATCCTTGTGCGTTTTGACAGAGGTGTCACTCTCATGCGCTATGCACATACTTATCGCTTGCTGAAACAATTGCTAAACAAGGAAGTGGATCTGGTGGAAGAAGGTACATTACTGCCTTTTGCCATGAATAGTGCCGAGCAAGACAAAATTTTGATTTATGAGAGAAAAGATTAGGGATATTAACCGACTTCAACATATCTTGGAGTGTATTGATGTTCTGCTTGACAGTCGTCAGCACCACACAATCGACGATTTAGCAAGAGACCGCATCCTTTTTCATGGATACGTCAAAGAGGTAGAAATCATTGGTGAGGCAGCATACAAACTGACTAAGGAGTTTCGTGCAACTCACCCCGACATTGAATGGGACGACATCATTGCTATGCGTCATGTGCTTGTGCACGGCTATTATCAAGTGAGTCCGAACAAACTTTGGGATACTGTTATAAAGGATCTTGAACCTTTGCGCCCCATTATCCAGCACTATATCAACGAGTGGACAACTTAGGAAGACCCTCAGATGAGTTCTATATGCTACACTTAGTATTAACATTGATATTCACTTTGCCTATGACATAACCCTCAAAAAGCATTAAAGACATAACATAAGAGCGTTTGCTTTTGTACACTTCTTTCTGGAATCTGGACAATTCCCCGCTTAGGAGTACATAAGTTGAACGCCCATGCTGTTTCAGCGTGGGCTTGACTTCGATTCCTAAGCATGGCAGTCCAGAGCCTCAGAAAGAAATCACATAAGTCGGTTCCACGCCTTTTTTTGTGTCTGCTTCCCAACCGCGATATTCCTTTATTATTGTCGAGGGCCGCGACTAGCACACAACAACAATCTTTACGCTTTATGAAACGATTATTAATATCAGGCTTTTTTATCGCCGCTATCAATTCGCATATTTGGGCGGTTGATAAGGTTAAAATTGGCGACTTATATTATAACATAGACAAGTCTTCTCTAACAGCTGAAGTTACTTATGAAACTTATGCTAATGATCAAGATAAAAGCAGTTATAGTCTTGATGTATCACAAATTGTAATTCCAGCAAATGTGGAATACGACGGTGATACATTTGTTGTAACAAAAATAGGACCGAGTGCTTTTAAAAATTTTGAATTTTCCCACATCAGAAGAATGGATGAGTATGAAGAAGAATCCTCCAGTGATGGTACTACTTCAAGTACGGGATCCACGGGATCAAATGCGACTAACTGGTTTAGTATTGGTGGTGCTAGTGGTTCTACAACAACTTCTGTTACTCGTGTGTTGTATTTACCTGAAACTATTCAATCTATTGGAGCAGAAGCTTTCTCATATTATCATTATGGCAAAGTAAAAAATAAATATGGAAACTTCGTTTATCAACAATTAAGTTGTCCTCTCAGTGTCGTTAATTTGCCAAATAGTGTTAAAAGCATCGGCAATTCTGCTTTTTATCATTGTGAGAATCTTAAATATTTGTATCTTCCAAATTCATTGGAGTTTGTTTCTCAAGATGCGTTTTATCAGTGTGGTATTGAAAAAATAAACATGGATGATATTTCTGTATTCTTGAATTTTCAAGTAACTAATGCAAAATATTGGTATAAATATGTATCAGGTTTTTCTGGTGCAAGTTTGTATATCAAAGGGGCTATAGTCAACACGATAGCCATACCTGAAACAATTGAAATGATAAGACCATTTGCATTTTATGGCATTGCGAATATAAGGTCTGTGGAAATAGGCGATAATGTAATCTCTATCGGCGAGTACGCTTTCTCTGGATGCAATGACCTCACATCTGTTACTATTGGCAATGGCGTGACGAGCATCGGAAGTTCTACTTTCTCTGGTTGCTCCGGCTTGACTTCCATCACCATTCCAAGCAGCGTGAAAACCATCGGCGAGAATGCTTTCTTTGAATGCGGTGGTCTCACATCCGTCCGCATTGAAGACTTGTCATCTTGGTGCAATATTATATTTGGAAATCTAAACAGCAATCCCTTGAATTACGCAGGGCATCTGTTTGTTGGTGATGAAGAAGTCAAAGAATTGGAATTCCCTTATGGTGTGACGACTATTAACGACTATGCTTTGGCTGGCTGCAACGGTCTCACTTCCGTCACCATTCCTGAGAGCGTCAACACTATCGGAAACAATGCTTTCTGGAATTGTAGTGGCCTCACATCCGTTATCATTCCTAGCAGTGTTGTATCCATCGGGAAATGTGCTTTTGGAAACAGTCTGAAAGAAGTTTATTTAGGAGACAATGTGAGAGAAATAGGAGTGTATGATGAATCAATCTATTCTAATAAAAGCTCATTTCCTCCTAGCGCAAAATTGTATGTAAATTCAGGGACGATGACTTGCCTTACATTATGGAAAGCTCATTATTTCACTGTGTATAATAAAGAAACTAGAAATGTAATAGGAATTCCGCATTTAACACTAGATATGCGTACACAAACAACTATATCTCTTAAAATAGATAATTATTATCCTGAATATTCATACGAGGATCGTTATAATAATTATGGAATTGACGGCAAGAAGTTATTTGCCACAGGATTGCGCCCCGAGCAGTCTGTTTCGGCCAATTTAGAGGTTAGTCTTGATGGTGTGGCTTATCAATGTGTTTCAGAAAGTTTTACAACCCGCAGTATTACTCCAAGCGTGAATTCCTCGCAAGTAACAGCGTCTTCCGCGCAGTTGAATGGCAGTTACGTCATGGGTGATGCAGAAGTGGTGTCACAAACTGTTCAATTTGGAGATGTGACTCAAGAAGGTAATGAGATGATGGTGGTGGGTTTGGAACCAGGCCGTACATATAATGCCAAATACACCATAAAAGTGAAGTACGGAAAAGATGGTGAATATACCTATGATTACACGAGCACAGGCACTGTCACGACAGAGGCCCTGACTATGAAGAACCTGAATCCGAAGAATGTGAAGGTGGGTGAAGCCGTGGTTTGCGCAGAGGCCAATGTTTCCGACAGAGAGACGAACGTGGGCTTTGAATGGCGCAAGACAGATGCCCCCGAAACGGTGCCTTCGAAACAGGGAACTGCGGTCATCTACGATGGCGTGATGGAAGGCTACATCAAGAACCTACAGACGACATCGTACTACAATGTGCGACCCTATTATCAGTCGGCATCTGGTACGATGTACTATGGCGAATGGATTGGTATAGACCCTGCCGACTTCTCCTACTTTGCCCCGACTGTTCATACCTATGCCTACGTTGACATGGTAGATGGCGTGCCTGTACTTACAGGCTATGTGATGGACGGCAGCGATGATATCGTAGAACGCGGCTTTGAGTACTGGGTCAGCGGCACGGAGACCAAGTCTCGTTTAAAGGCAGAAGCATCCAGCAACGTACAGACGGTTGTAGCGAGTGGTCAGAAGATGACAGTGGCACTGAATAATTTGATAGGTGGAAAAACTTATATATGTCGAGCCTATGCCAAGACTGACGCCGAAACATTCTACGGTGAGGAAATCTCGTTCACCACACCTTTGCCTACAGGCATTGATGAAGTTCAAAGTATAATGACTGAGATGCAGAGCCATGATGCCGTTTATGATATGCAAGGTCGCCTTGTTGGCAAGAGTCTTGATGGTCTGCCTCGTGGCATTTATATCAAAAACGGACGAAAGTATTGGGTGAAATAAGATTCCGACTTATAAGTTCCTATTTAGAGAATTTGCCCTCACATCCGCCTTGAATCAGGCAAAATGTGAGGGCAAATTCTTTTTTTGTGCTTTGTTTGTCAGAAAACTTGTGAGAGACAGAAAAAAGTTGTAAATTTGCAGTAATTTTGATGTAATAGGTAGAAAGAACAAGCAGATAACATATAAAATCCCTATATAAACAAATGGAAAATAAAATTCAAGAACTGACCCAGAAACTCCTGCAGGAAGGCGTGGAGAAGGGTAATGCCGAGGCTGAGAAAATCGTGGCTGCTGCCCA
>ONXQ01000153.1 GCA_900321835.1 uncultured Prevotellaceae bacterium | reverse complement strand
TTCTTCTCAATGAGTGAAACAAGACCGTTTAAGGTGTTTTCAGGCACAAAGTCGCGGTATCTGGCCGAGCGCATTTGCCAGCAACTCGGATGCCCCTTGGGCAACATGATTATTACGCACTTTGCCGACGGCGAGTTCGCCGTAAGTTTTGAGGAATCCATCCGCGGCAACGATGTCTTCCTCGTTCAGTCAACCTTCCCCAACAGCGACAACCTCATGGAACTGCTGCTCATGATCGACGCAGCAAAACGTGCATCGGCACGCAGCATCATTGCTGTGTGCCCTTATTTTGGTTGGGCGCGACAGGACCGCAAGGACAAACCCCGTGTCAGCATCGGTGCCAAACTCGTGGCCGACATGCTCGGCGTGGCAGGCATCAACCGTCTGATTACGATGGACCTGCACGCCGACCAGATTCAGGGTTTCTTCGATGTGCCGGTGGACCACCTCTACGGTTCGCTCGTGCTCATCGAATACATCCGCTCGCTCCAGTTGGACGACCTCGTCATCGCGACGCCCGACGTCGGCGGCTCCAAGCGTGCTGCCCTCTACTCGAAGCGTCTCGGTGTGCCCCTCGTGCTTTGCAACAAGGTGCGTGAGCGTGCTAACGTGGTCAGCAGCATCCAGATCATCGGAGACGTCGCAGGCAAGAACGTCGTGCTTGTCGATGACATCGTCGATACGGCAGGCACGATGGTCAAGGCTGCCGACGAGATGATGAAGGCCGGAGCCAAGTCGGTGCGTGCCGTGGCGAGCCACTGCGTCATGAGCGACCCGGCGAGCGACCGTGTGCAGCAAAGTTCGCTCGAGGAAATCGTCTTCACCGACTCCATCCCTTATTCGCAGAAGTGCGCGAAGGTCAAGCAACTCTCCGTCGCCGAGATGTTCGCCCGTGCCATCCACTGTGTCGAGTCGAACAACTCCGTCAGCGAAGCCTTCGATTTCTGATTAATAAAAAAACGACAGACACACAAGACCCAACAACGGCCCCTCAATACCCACCCCGGCCCTTACAGCCTCACCCCCTAACCCCCTCTCCGAAGGGCGAGGGGGAAGCCTACGGCAATTGGGGAGTTACAAAGGAGAATGAAAAGTCCCATGCAAACGATACGCTTGCATGGGACTTTACTATATACTCTCCTCCCTCACAGGGAGGGACAGGGGGTGAGTCCGTTTACTTCAACTTGATGCCGCCGAGCAGTGCAGCCACGTCGGGGTCGTCCTCCGGCATGTTGGTCTTCACGCTGAGGGTGTTCTTGCCATCGGTCTCCTCGATGATGTATTCAATCTGACCCTTCTCGGGGATATCAAAACGCTTCCATGTCAGCGCAGTGGTACGACGGTTTCACTGTGCTGGTACAAAAATACCACCGCGCCGGTACAACTGTACCAACGCGGTGGTATGATTTTTGGTACGGACCGATGCTATCGGCTCTGCCACAGATGCACGTCGCTGAAGGTGACGCTGCCCTCGGCATCGCTGTACGTCGTCTGGTAGATGCCGGCACGCACGGGCCCTGTGCCGAGCAGACGCGAGAAGTCGGTGTCGGGCACCTGCTGCTCGGTCCATGTGTGTCCGTCGGGGCTGGTGCGGAAAGTCAGTGTCTGGCCCGAGCGTTGAATCTGCATCCACGGGTCGAAGCGGTAGCCCTTCTGGTTCTGATATTGCGGACGTCCGCGGCGATCGACAATCGT
Organism: uncultured Prevotellaceae bacterium; assembly: GCA_900321835.1. GTDB lineage: Bacteria > Bacteroidota > Bacteroidia > Bacteroidales > Bacteroidaceae > UBA3839. The sequence continues at coordinate 2,656 of ONXQ01000153.1, read as the reverse complement.
GACCATGTTGCCACAGTTGTAGAGCGGGAAGGCTCCGAGTTGGACGACGCGCTGCGTGCGGCCGTCGGCCGAGGGAATCTGGATGAGGATGCCGCCTTCGTTGTAGCCCGGCACGTTGTGCGTGCGCAGGCCCGTCATGTCCGCCACGCGGCACTCCAGGACGAAGTCGCCTGTCACCTCGACCGTCTTCATCGGAACCCTCTCATCGACTTCGAATTGCAGGTTACTGCCGCTCGATTTGAGTTCAAAGTCGTGCTGCTGGAACAGGTCGCGGAACTTATTACTTTTCACTTTTACCTTTTCACTTCTCGCGGGTAGTTCCCGTCCGAAGATGTCGCGCATCTTGACGAACGCCTTGTCGCCGGCGATGCCCAGCGTGGCTCGGGCCACGCCGATGCCGGGGTTCGCGGTGTTGACGATGGGGGCACCTTCGAGGCAGGTGGAATCTGTGCCACAGCCGAACTGGTAGTCAATCAGGCCATTGGTGCATTCCTCCTGCTCCGTCACGCTGACTTCGACGAGCGAGGGCGTAATCGGCTTGCACTGGATGTCGAACTGCGCATCGGGCCGACCTCCGCCGATGCCTGCGTCTTTCTGAAGGAGGGTTGGCGTGCGTCGGAGTTCACCTTCGTAGGTGAGCATCTGCGCCTCGTTGAGGGCGAAGTCGTAGATGTGGAGCGAGTGGAGATAGCCGGTGAAGGGGTTGGAGCCGCGTGCCGACTGACCGACGACCATCTTGCCTTCGGGGCGCAGCATGAGGAAGATGTTCTTCTCGCTCACCTTCTTGCCGTCGCAATAGATGCGCTCCATGAATCCGTCGAAAGTGACGAACCAGTGCTGCCACTTTCCGGCCTTCACGGCGCTGGGGGCACCGGCATTCTCCATCGAGGCGTTGTGGCCGACGATGCCCTCCGAGGGTGAAAGTCCGCTGCGCAGTTCGACCGTGGCGAGGTCGGCACCGCTCGAGTTGAGTTGCACGATGGTTTCCTGTCCGTCAACTTTCGGGTTCAGCACCCACGCAGCGATGGTGTAGGGCGAGTTATAGACAATCTGCGGAGCGTCGAACTCCATGCGTTCCTTGCCTGTGAAGCGGAAAGCCATCAAGCCCTCTTTGGGCACGACGAGCACGCCCTGCACACGTTCGCCCACCTTGTAGCGGTCGGCGTCGATGCCCGTCATCCAGCCGTTGGCATAAAGGTTGGTATGTGCCTGCTGTTCGACGTCCTTCTTATGAATCCACGGATAGCCCTTCACGAGCGCAGCCTCGTCGATTTGCGGGTTGGGCAGCAGGGCTTCGGGGTCGTTGCGCTTGGTGGCGTTATAGACTTTGACGTTCCAGATGGCAGGGAAGTGTCCGGCCTTCTGCGTGTCGGTGATGGTGATGCGCACGTAGCGTGCCTTCACCTCCTTCTTGTCGATCATCGGCGAGCCCTGCTGCGTGTTCTGCCGGCGGTCGGCAAAGACTGTCCACGTCTCGCCGTCGGTGCTCGTCTCGATCAGATATTGATAGAAGAAGGTGACATACTCAAACTGTGTCCACACCTGATTGAACTTCATCGGTTTTCCGAGGTCAATCTGCAGCCATTCGTGGGGGGCTTCGCTTCCCGTCTTTTTGCACGAGGCTGCCCGCCACAGCGTACCGTTGTTGTCATCGACAGCATATTCCTCCTTGAACCAGTCGGAATAGGTCGAAGAAGCCGTGGCCTTGGCCATGAATGCCAGGTTCGTTGGGTAATTACGCCCTCCCTTTGGGGTGATTCCGCTGGGGGTGAGGCTTTTGTGGGTAGGTTGTATTGGCAAGATATTCCCCTCCTCATCGAACTCCATGCGGTCGATGCACACCTGGCGGTGGAAGCCGTGGATGGCGTGGGGATTGTTGTGGCGGTGATAGACGATGTAGTACTGCCCATCGACCTCGAGCACGCTGTGGTGGCCGGGGCCGTGAATTGTGCCGTCGGCATTGGTCTTGAGGATGCAGCCTCGGTAGGTGTAAGGCCCCATCGGACCCTCCGTCGAGGTGGCATACTGCACGCGGTAGGTGTCGTCGTGGCACGAACCGCTCGAATAGGTGAAGTAATAGACGCCGTTGCGCTTGAAGACGAACGGAGCCTCGAAGAAGTCTGTGATTTCGGTGTTGAGAATCAGTTTCTTGTCGGTGAACGACTTGCCGTCGTCAGACAGTTTTGCCACACCGCAACCGAAGCCCTTGTAGATGCCCCACGTGCCGAAGTAGAGGTATTCGGAGCCGTCGTCGTCGCGGAAGAGGGCAGGGTCGAGCGTGATGGCATTGTGGACGAAGCGGTCGGGCACCAGCACAGCCTCGGGGCTGCCCAGACGGTTGGTCCAGGGGCCTACGGGACTTTTGCTCTCGCCCACGTACACCTGGCACGGCGTGCAGTAGTAGTAGCGGTACGTCCCGTCGGGCTGCTGCACCACGTCGGGGGCCCACACCACCTCGGTCGTCGGCCAGTTGAGCAGCACGTTGCGCCAGTTCTTGAAGTCGCGCGACACCCACACCTGTGGCGGTCCGTAGCCGTTGCCCGTTCCGTCGGTTGTCGCATAAATATAATAGGTGTCGCCGAACTTTCGGATGGTGGGGTCGGCGAAGTAGCCCGGCAGCAGCGGATTGCCTGCACCGGGAGTGTTCCACTGCACG
>ONXQ01000092.1 GCA_900321835.1 uncultured Prevotellaceae bacterium | reverse complement strand
AGACGGTGGCTGTGAACGTCAGTTCTTCGGGGTGGGCTGCGCCGAAATGCAGTTGCTGCAGCACGGGATTGTAGGCCAGGGCATAGTCGTCGGGCTCAGGAACAGGGGCGATGCCGGTGGCAGGGCCGTCGTCGGGAAGCGGTTCGGTCGGTGTGAAACGCCACAGGCGATTGCCGCTGGTTGCATTCACCGCATTGGTGGTGTAACTGAGGATGGGCGTTCCGTTGCCCGAACCGCCGCCGCTCAGGTTGGCCGTGTGCCCGGTGGCAGCGTTGATGAGGTTGTAGAGCAGGTCCGTACCCTGCGGCTGGAGGGTCCACAGTTGGCGCAAGTCGGTGCTGTCGGGCAGGGCGAGTGCGAGTTGAGTGCCCACGTTGGTGGTCGGCGTCGTTTCGCCCTCGGTGGGGTCGTTGAGCGCGAGGCTGTCGGCACGGTTCTGGATGAAGAAATAGTCGCCGACGGGCGTGATGACCCATTCCTGCGACGGGCGTTCAGCCACATCGGCCCATCCGCAGACACGTCCGGCGTCGGTGTCGAACACAGTGCCGGTGCGCTGGTTGCGGATGGTGTAGAAGAAGCGTTCGGCGTGGAAGGGTGGGGTAGGTGCCTTCACGCGCTTGGCCTCGAAGGCCGTGGCGAGAAAGTCCATGTGCTGGTCGATGAACGACTTCAGGTCCTGCACATACTGGTCGTACGACGAGTAGAGCACCACTTCGTGGTACATGCGTGTCTGGATGCCCCACTTCTGGTAGTTCAGTTGCTGCGACTCCTGCAGCAGGTCGCTCAGGCTGTCGATTTTCTCCATGAGGTACTCCTTCATGCCGCCCTCCATCACCTCCCGGTAACGGTTGCAGATGAGTTGGCCGAACCAGGGGTCGTTCCACATCTGGTTCACCCATTTCTTGGTTTCGCCGTAGCCGTCGTCCGACATGAGCCGACGCACGTTGCCGCTGATGCGGTAGTCGTTGTCGTAGGCGATGTCGTAGTCCCAGAGCGGACCAAAATACAGCGCGCTGTCCTGCTGGTCCTTATAGAAATAGGTGCTGTAGTAGCCGTCGATGTTGGCCGAAACCTCGGTGGCAATCAGCCAGCCTGCCAGCGAAAGCGAATCCACCCACGGCCGGTAGCCCTTCTTGGCATCCATGAAGTCGGCGCCGAAGAGCACCGTCTCGAAGTTGTTGACATACTGGCGGATATACTGGTTCTGGCTCGCAGCGATTTCCTCGTCCTCGGGATAGTGGATGCGGATGGGCAGGCCGTGGCTCGACCAGAACGTGTTGCCGTCGGCAAAACCATCCACCTCGAGCAGGTAGCCGCCCGTGATGTCGCTCGTCTGGGTGAGCGGAAAGTCCTGTTCGGTGATGTTCACCCGGTGGGCCTTCACCTCCACCTGGTCGCTGATCTGGTAGTTTCCCTGGAATGTGCCGTTCAGGGTGACATCCACGAATTTGGCCGCCGGGTTGTTCTTCATTCCCAGCCATTCGCCCATCTCGCGGGTCACGGCATTGCGCATCAGCGTCTTGTCGCCGGCATTGGCCAGCAGCGTCCATTTCTTGGCCTTCGCGTAGCCTTTGCCCAGCAGTTTCTGCTTGATGGGGAACTTGAACTTATAGGGTTTCTTGGCCAGGCCCCACGTCGAGTTGCCACGTCCGCGAATGCCCACCGAATCGAACTCGACGACGGCGTCCTGCTCGTTCACCAGCCACATCGTTGAGTTCACATACTCCGTCTTGCTCGTGATGGCACGCCGTCCCTCGGTCGTGATATACAGGTGCGGCAAGTTGGTCACGCGCTTGTAGGTCTGCGTCTGCGCCGAGCCGTTCAGGCCCAGCAGGAGCAGCAACAACAGCACTATTTTTCGGGTCATCATTTTCGGTCGTTTTACTGGATTTTTCCAGTCGATTTTTCGTAGAAAATTCTCTGTATCAGAACGTTTTGATTATCAGTCATCTACAGCACCATACTTTTTTCTCCGCAGTTCGTCCGAATTTCGTCCGCAGACGAAATTTTTTTCAACTGTGGACGAAATTTTTTTCATCTACGGACGAAATCTGGCGGTGGCAAAGTTCGTCATTTTTTTCCACAAAAAGCATAACTGAACGTGAAAAAGTGTGATTTTCAGTCATTTTCGCCTAAAATACCAATTATTTTCCGTACCTTTGCGCCCTAAAAAGGTAAAAAGTATGACATTTGAACAACTGGGCGTTTCGGAGGAGATACGCCGTGCGATTGAAGAACTGGGCTATGTCGAGCCCATGCCCGTGCAGGAACAGGTGATTCCCTACCTGCTCGGCAACAACAATGATGTGGTGGCTCTGGCCCAGACAGGAACCGGCAAGACGGCCGCCTACGGACTGCCCCTGCTCCAGAAAATCAGCCTCAACGAAGGCATCGAGGAGACGAAGTACGAGGGCATCCGCGTGCAGGCACTCATCCTTTCGCCCACACGCGAACTGTGTCTGCAAATCACCGACGACCTCAAGTCCTACTCCAAGTATATCGACGGGCTTCACGTGCTGGCCGTCTATGGCGGTGCCAGCATCGAGACGCAGATACGCCAGTTGAAGAAGGGCGTGCAGGTCATCGTGGCTACGCCCGGACGCCTGGTTGACCTCATGGAGCGCGGCGTGGCCCATCTTGAACATGTCGAAAACGTCGTGCTCGACGAGGCCGACGAAATGCTGTCGATGGGCTTCTCAGAAAGCATCGACACCATCCTCGAACGTGTGCCCCAGGAGCGCAACACGCTGCTCTTCTCCGCCACGATGAGCAAGGAAATCGAGCGCATCTCGAAGAACTACCTGCACGACGCAAAGGAAATCGTAGTCGGCAGTCGCAATGAGGGTGCCGAAAATGTCAACCACATCTACTACCTCGTCCAAGCCCGCGACAAGTACAACGCCCTCAAGCGCGTGGCCGACTACTATCCCGAAATCTACGCCATCATCTTCTGCCGCACACGAAAGGAAACCCAGGAAATTGCCGACTGGCTCATCCGCGACGGCTACAACGCAGAGTCGCTGCACGGCGAACTCTCACAGGCGCAGCGCGACCTGACGATGGGAAAATTCCGCAACCACCGTGTGCAGTTGCTCGTAGCCACCGACGTCGCCGCACGCGGACTTGACGTCGATTCGCTCACCCACGTCATCAACTACGGTCTGCCCGACGACATCGAGAGTTACACCCATCGCAGCGGACGAACCGGACGCGCCGGAAAAACCGGCACCAGCATCTGCATCATCCACGTCAAGGAACGCCACAAAGTACGCGCCATCGAAGAGCAGATTGGCAAACAGTTCGTCGCCGGCACCCTGCCTACGGCACAGGAAATCTGCCAGAAGCAACTCATGAAAGTCATCGACGACATTGAGAAAGTCGAAGTCGATGAAGAAATGATCGCACCCTTTCTCCCCGACATCTATCGTAAGTACGAACTGATGGAGAAAGAGGATATTGTCAAGAAGATGGTGTCCGCCGAATTCAACAAATTCCTCAACTACTACAAGAACGCACCCGAAATTGTCCAACCCACCGGCAACGGACGCGAACGTGGCGAACGCGACCGCAAGAAGAAAGGCGGCGCAGCCAGCGGCGAACGTCACCAGCGCAACGGTGTGGCCGAACCGGGCTACACCCGACTGTTCATCAATATCGGCAAGATGGACCACCTCAGTCCCCGCTCCTTCATGGGATTCCTCAACCGCGTCAGCCACGGACAACAGTTCCAGGTGGGACGCATCGACCTGATGAAGACATACTCCTTCTTCGAAGTGCCCAGCGAACAGGCCGACGCCGTGCTCCGCGCCCTCAATCGCGCCGAATACGACGGCCGTCCCGTCAACGCCGAAATCACCGAAAAGACAGGCTCCGCCAAACCGCGCAAGGCAGAACGTTCCTTCCGCAAAGAAGAGCGGCCCTACCGCAAGGAGGAGCGAAGACCCAAGCAGCGCCCACAGCACGACGAACAACTGTTTCCCGAAGGCTTCCCGTTCCCCAAGAACAAAAAGGGAAAACCTCAGTGGGCGCAGTTTTTTGAAGGACAGGTAGAGGAACAACCCTTCTACGGCCAATTTGAAAAGAAGAAAAAAGGTAAGAAAAAGAAATAGACATGAAAGTTTTTCAGCACGTACACGACCTCGGCGACCTCGCCACTGCACTGCGCGAAGCCCAGGACATCAAACACGACCGTTTTCAGTACCAGCACCTCGGCCGCAACAAGACGGCCCTGCTGATTTTCTTCAACAACAGCCTGCGCACCCGTCTGTCCACCCAGAAGGCGGCCATGAATCTCGGCATGAACGTCATCGTGCTCGACGTCAATCAGGGAGCGTGGAAACTGGAAACCGAGCGCGGTGTCGTCATGGACGGCGACAAGAGCGAACACCTGCTCGAAGCCATCCCCGTCATGGGCAGTTATTGCGACGTCATCGGCGTACGCTCCTTTGCCACATTCGAAAGTCGGAAGGACGACTACGAAGAGAAGATACTCAACCAGTTCATCCGCTACAGCGGACGTCCCGTTTTCTTCATGGAGAGCGCGACGGTACACCCCCTTCAGGCTTTTGCCGACCTCATCACCATCGAGGAATACTGGGCACAGCGCCAGCCGACGGCAGGCCGTCAGCGTCCGAAGGTGGTGCTCACCTGGGCGCCTCATCCCAAAGCACTTCCGCAGGCCGTGCCCAACTCATTTGCCGAATGGATGCGTGCAGCCGATGTCGATTTCGTAGTCACCCATCCCGAGGGCTACGAACTCGATCCGAAGTTTGTGGGCGACGCCCGCGTCGAATACGACCAGCGCAAGGCGTTCGAAGGCGCCGACTTCATCTATGCCAAGAACTGGAGTTGTCCCGGTGTCACACGTCCCGAGGACTACGGCAAGGTGCTGTCGAAAGATCGTTCGTGGACGGTCGATGCTGCCCACATGGCCCTCACCAACAACGCCTTCTTCATGCACTGTCTGCCGGTGCGCCGCAACATGATCGTCAGCGACGACGTCATCGAGGCACCCACCAGCATTGTCATTCCCGAGGCAGCCAACCGCGAAATTTCTGCCCAAGTCGTTCTGAAACGCATGTTGGAAACCCTCTAAATGACAGAGTCTTTCAGCACACATACCTTTCCCAACGGCCTGCGCCTCATCCACATGCCAAGTCCCACCGACGTGGCCTACTGCGGCATGGCCATCGACGCCGGAACGCGCGACGAAGAGCCTGAGGAACAGGGCATGGCTCACTTCTGCGAACACATGCTCTTCAAAGGCACGCAGCGCCGTCGGGCGTGGCACATCCTCAACCGTATGGAGGCTGTCGGCGGCGACCTCAATGCCTACACGACGAAGGAGGAGACCTTCGTCTATGCCGCTTTCATGCGTCAGCACCTCGAACGCGCCATCGACCTCCTGCTGGACGTCACCTTCGGCAGCACGTTTCCACAGCACGAAATAGACAAAGAGGCCGAGGTGATTGTCGAAGAGATTGACAGTTACAAGGACACACCCTCGGAACTCATCTTCGACGACTTCGAAAACCTCCTTTTTCAGCACCATCCCCTCGGCCACGACATTCTCGGCACACCCGAACGAGTGCGCTCGTTCCGCACCGCCGACGCCCTGCGCTTCACACGCCGCCTCTATCGGCCCGAACGCATGGTGCTCTTTGTCTTTGGCCGCTACGAGTTTGAAAAGGTAGTCAAGACTGTCGAAAAACTGCTTCGCCCACTTTCTTTTTCCCACACAAACGAATCAAAAGAGGTGAAGCCCTTCGAACGGACCATCGCGCCGCTGCCGCTCAACACAACCGACGCTGCGCCGGCCTTCCACATCCGCCGCACCCTGCACACCCATCAGGCACACGTCATGATGGGTTGCCGCGGATTCGACAGCCACGACGACCGCCGCATCGCCCTCTACTTTCTGAACAACCTGATCGGCGGCCCTGGGATGAACTCGCTGCTCAACGTCAGCCTGCGCGAACACAAAGGACTGGTCTATACCGTCGAGAGTGCGCTGACCAACTACACCGACACCGCCACGTTCAGCATCTATTTCGGCTGCGACAGCCACGACGTCGAACGCTGCATCGAGTTGGTACACAAAGAACTTGCACACCTCGCTGAACAGCCCCTTTCGGCCCACCGTTTCCAGGCCGCCATGAAGCAGACGCGCGGCCAGATTGGCGTTGCCTGCGACAATTTTGAGAACTATGCCCTCGACATGGCCAAGTCGTACCTTCACTACAACCGATTCGAAAACATCGACGACACCTACCGCCATCTCGACCACCTCACGCCGCAGCGCCTGCAGGAAGTGGCCCAATATCTTTTCATCGAACAAAACCTCTCCACTTTAGTTTATCTGTAATATGTTTTTAGGTCAATAAGTATTTATTTTAAGGTAAAATAACAATGAAGTACATTCAGTTTCAGCCAAAAATCGTACAGTGTCTGCAGCACTACAACCGTCAGAAGTTCACTGCCGACCTCATGGCAGGCATCATCGTCGGCATCGTCGCCCTGCCACTGGCCATCGCCTTCGGTATCGCGTCGGGCGTGTCGCCGGAGAAAGGCATCATCACAGCCATCGTCGCCGGATTTGCCATCAGTGCCTTCGGCGGCAGCCGCGTGCAGATTGGCGGTCCGACGGGTGCGTTCATCATCATCATCTACGGCATCATCCAGCAATACGGACTTGAGGGACTGGCCATCGCCACCGTGCTCGCCGGACTCTTCCTCATCCTGCTGGGCATCACCCGTCTAGGCACCATCATCCGCTACATTCCATACCCTATCGTCGTAGGCTTTACCAGCGGTATAGCACTGACCATCTTCACTACACAGATTAAGGACCTGTTCGGACTGCAAATCGCAGGCGAAGTGCCAGCCGACTTCATTTCAAAGTGGGTGGTTTACGTCCAGAATTTCTCTTCAGCCGATCTTGCCACGACCCTCGTCGGCGTGCTGTCAGTGGTTATCATCGCTATCATGCCGACGGTGTCGAAGAAGGTACCTGGGTCGCTCGTTGCCATCATCCTGATGACCCTCGCCGGTGTCATCCTTACCAACTACTTCGGCATCCACATCGACACGATTGGCGACCGCTTCAAAATCGACCCCTCCGTGCCCGAAGCCGTTGTTCCAGAACTCACCTGGGAACGTATGAAGGGTCTCATTTCGCCGGCCATCACCATCGCCATCCTCGGTGCCATTGAGAGCCTGCTCAGTGCCACCGTGGCCGACGGTGTCATCGGCCACAGGCACAACAGCAATCAGGAACTCATCGGACAGGGCATCGCCAACATCCTTTCGCCCATCTTCGGCGGAATTCCCGCCACCGGCGCCATCGCACGCACGATGACCAACATCAACAATGGCGGCAAAACACCTGTTGCAGGCATCATCCACGCTTTCGTCCTGCTACTCATCTACTTTTTCCTCATGCCTCT
>ONXQ01000174.1 GCA_900321835.1 uncultured Prevotellaceae bacterium | reverse complement strand
TGCGCTTCAGGATGGGCTTGAACCAACGACCCCATGATTAACAGTCATGTGCTCTAACCAACTGAGCTACTGAAGCAGTTGCGGGTGCAAAGGTAAGAATAAAAGTACAAAGTACAAAGAACAAAGTACAAAAAATTGCTGAAAAGGCGAAAAAAGTTTCTATTTCTTGTTCGGAAGCCACAGAATTTCGGCTTCTTGTGCGTCGACGTTCTGCTTGCGGGCCAGGGCGAAGAGCAGGTCGGAGAGGCGGTTGACGTAGGCGGTGACACGGCTGTCGATGGGGCATTCGGCTGCGACGCGCAGGATGCAGCGCTCGGCACGGCGGCAGACGGTGCGGCAGACGTGGGCCTGGCCTGCGGCCTGGGTTCCGCCGGGAAGGACGAAGGCGCGAAGCGGTGGCAACTGGCTGTCGGTGAGGTCGATGGCGTGTTCCAGTTGCTGGACCATCTCGTCGGTCACGACGCTGCGGCTGCGCAGTTCGGTCGTTGTGGTGTCGGTGGCGAGGTAGGAGCCTACGACGAAGAGCACGTTCTGGATGTCGGTGAGGAGTGTGCGGTCGGTGTCGCTGTCCACCATGCTGGCGAGCAGGCCGATGTGGCTGTTCAGTTCGTCGATGGTGCCGTAGGCTTCGAGGCGGTCGCAGCATTTGCTGACGCGCTGTCCGCCCACGAGCGAGGTCTGGCCGGCATCGCCGGTGCGGGTGTAGAGGGGAGATTTCTTCATGGCTATATGAGGTAGTTAAGTTTCTGGCGTGCAGGGTCGTAGAAGGCGATGCCGCGGTGGCGTGACTCGAAGGTGGAGGTCACGCTGCGGGTAGCGAGCAGGGTCTGCCACAGCGCACGGGCAGGTTCGCGGTCTATGTCTTCGAGGATGAGGCAGGAGTTCTGGTCGATCCATCCCCCCTTGAAGGCCTTTTCGACCTCCCAGGCACGGTCGGCGGCGAAGTAGTACACCTCGGTGTCGCTGCGGTCGGTGTTGGAGTCGAAGGCTGCTTTCATGTGTGCTCGGGCCGTCTCCGTGCCGCCGCAGGCGATATAGTGCTTGGGCTTGAGGTGGACAAAGAGACGGTAGAGTTGGCGGTCGGATTCCGTTCCTTCCATTTCCTTGAAACAGTAGTAATGGCTCTTGGCGCAGAGAACGTCGGTGACGAGTTCGTAGGCCCACGGAGAGTGGATGCCGAATCCGTGACGATGACGCCAGCGCAGCAGATAGTCCTTTACGTTCAGCATGTTTCTGATGACTCTTTTTGTTTCCACTACAAAGTTACGCTTTTTTTGCCACATAGCCTACACACTTTCCCAAAACTTTCTATATAGGCCTGAGCGCTTGGAAATTTTCGTCTGAGCGCTCAGAGATTTTCTTCCGAGCGCTCAGACGTTTTTTTCCAAGCGCACGGATGGGTCGCCCTTCGGTCGTCCGAGTGCTACTCTTTCGGGTTTATTTTTCCGCAAAAGTGGCCTCGATGCGTAAATCCGCTCGGAATGTGTCGTTTTTTGAACAATTTTCGCTGAAATCTTGGATATTTTGTGTAACTTTGCACCCAACACAACAATCATCACTGAAAATGTCAGAAAGAAGAGTTCGCGTACGCTTTGCCCCCAGTCCGACGGGACCCCTGCACATCGGCGGCGTCCGCACAGCACTGTATAACTACCTGTTCGCCCGCCAGCACGGCGGCGACCTGATTTTCCGCATAGAGGACACGGATTCGAGCCGTTTTGTTCCTGGAGCCGAGGACTACATCATCGAGGCATTCCAGTGGCTCGGCATCAAGTTTGACGAAGGCGTCTCCTTCGGCGGACAGCACGGACCGTATCGCCAGAGCGAGCGCCGCGACATTTACAAGAAATATGTCCAGCAACTCCTCGACGCCGGGAAGGCCTACATCGCCTTCGACACCCCCGAAGAACTGGATGCGAAGCGCAAGGAAGTGGAAAACTTCCAGTACGACGCCCAGACACGTATGCAGATGCGCAACTCGCTGAGTCTGCCGAAGGACGAAGTGGACCGCCTCGTGGCCACCGGCGAACAGTATGTCGTGCGCTTCAAGATTGAGCCCGGACGCGATGTCCACGTTGACGACCTCATCCGCGGCGACGTGAGCATCAACTCCAGCGTGCTGGACGACAAGGTGCTGTTCAAGAGCGCCGACCAGTTGCCGACCTACCATCTCGCCAACATCGTCGATGACCACCTCATGGAGGTCACCCACGTGATTCGCGGTGAGGAATGGCTGCCCAGCGCACCGTTGCACGTGCTGCTGTACGAGGCATTCGGCTGGCAGGACACCATGCCCCGCTTTGCCCATCTGCCCCTGCTGCTCAAACCCGTCGGCAATGGCAAACTCTCGAAGCGCGACGGCGACAAACTCGGTTTTCCGGTCTTCCCCCTCGAGTGGAAAGACCCGCAGACGGGCGCCGTCAGCAGCGGCTATCGCGAGCAGGGCTACCTGCCCGAGGCCGTCGTCAACTTCCTCGCACTGCTGGGCTGGAATCCGGGCGAAGGCCATGACGAACTGATGACGCTCGACGAGATGGTCAACTTGTTCGACCTCTCCAAATGCTCCAAGAGCGGCGCACGTTTCGACTATGTAAAAGGTATGTGGTTCAACCACCAGTACCTCCTTCAGCATCCGGCTACAGAATGGACGCCCGCCTTCGACAAGATACTCCGCGAGAACGGCATTGAAAGCACGCCCGAACGCGAGGCGCAGGTGGTCGAGATGATGAAGATGAAGGTCATCGAATACGTTGACGGTGAAAACAACAAGAAAAAGCGCAACATCTCGTTTGTCAGCGACCTCTGGCCGCTCTGCCGCTTCTTCTTCGTCGCCCCCGAAACGTACGACAAGGAAGATAAGTTCGTGCGCAAAAACTGGAAGGAAGGCACCACGGCACAGGAAATGGACCAACTCGTCGGTGTGCTCTCTGCACTCGACGACTCAGAATTCACCGTCGAGCAGATGAAGCCGCTCGTAGATGCCTGGGCCGAAGCCACCGGCGCACGTCCGTGGAATGCCTGGCGCGTCTGCCTCGTCGGCACAGGCCAGGGTCCCGACATGTACGAACTGGCGGCTTTCCTTGGACGTGAGGAAACAATCAAACGTATGGAACACGCCATCGCAGCACTCGGATAACGCATGTATAGTTTCGTCATCAGCATCTATGCCATCGGCGTCTGGATCGCATCGTGGTTCAGCAAGAAAGTCCGCAAGATGATTGTGGGACAGCGCCAGACTTTCTCCATTCTCAAAAAAGGCATCAGCAAGGACGACCGCGTGGTGTGGTTCCATGCCGCTTCGCTCGGAGAGTTCGAACAGGGCCGCCCCATCATGGAACGTGTGCGGAAGTACCATCCCGAATACAAAATCCTGCTCACCTTCTTCTCGCCCTCCGGCTACGAAGTGCGCAAGGACTACAAGGGTGCCGACGTCGTCTGCTATCTGCCCTTCGACGTGGACCTCAACGCCCACCTGTTCCTCAAGTATGCCCACCCCGAGATAGCGCTGTTCATCAAGTACGAATTCTGGTATCTCTACCTGTCGATGGCACACCGTCGCGGCTGCCGCCTCTACAGCGTGTCCAGCATCTTTCGCCCGAGCCAGTA
>ONXQ01000045.1 GCA_900321835.1 uncultured Prevotellaceae bacterium | reverse complement strand
CGGTGTAGGTCGTGGTTTGCAGGGGTTTCGCTGCGCTGCACCCCTGCCTAAAATCTGCCACCCCTTCGGGGTTTGTTGTGTGCCAATGTCTTAGCATATCTGCGTATATCTGCGCATATCTGCGTGAAAAAACTGCTGTCTGCGTGACGACCCATATAGGGCGTGAATCTTTTTTATCCCGAAAGAATGCGAAAAGGGCGAAAGACTCGAAAATAATCTTTTTTTGAAATAATTTCTGGTAATTTCTTTCAGAAGGAAAAGGCGTTGTTATTTCACGCAGAAATCGCTGAAATACGCAGAAAAGATTTTTCGTTTCAGATTTTTTTTGTCTGCCACCCCTTCGGGGTTTGTTGTGTGCCAATGGCTTTGTCTTTCTGCGTATATCTGCGCATATCTGCGTGAAAAAAAACTGCTGTCTGCGTGACGACCCATATAGGGATTGAATTTCGTCCGTAGATGAAAAAAATTTCGTCCGCAGTGCAAATTTATTTCGTCTGCGGACGAAATTTTTTTGGACTGCGGACGAAATTTGGACGGAGTGCAGGGCAGACGTCATGGAATGGGCTGTTACTTGATGACAGGCTTGAGTTCGTCGGGCGAGTCGGTGGTGAACATATCGACGGGCGGTGTGGGCAGGGTGAAGAGGTGCTGGATGACGGTGGGGGAGAGGGTGTAGGCGGGCTGGAAGTCGGGCGACTGCATGTAGCGGAGGATGCTGTGGCGCAGTTGGCGGGCGACGATGCGGTGGTCGAGGTCGGTCTGGAGGTCCATCGACGTGACGACGATGCGGCCGCGGCTGACGCGTGCTTCAAACAACATGCCGATTTTGCGCGAAAGGAACCATGTGTCGATGCTCTGCACCGTGGGTTGGAAGTCGTGGGGAAACTCGCTGAGCAGCATCACCTGCGACTTGTTGGCGAGTTCCCACCATTGCAGGTCGCTGTGGTCGTCGGTGGGAAAGTGGCGGAAGAGGGGGTGTGCGGCGTCGATGTAGAGGCCGGTGGTGTGTGGAGGTCGCATCTTGAACCACGACGTGTTCCAGAAGACGGGGGTGAACTGCTGGACGATGCCTGCGCCGTAGCGGATTTTTCCTGCCGCCAGGAGCAGCACGTCGCCGCCCCGTTGGAGCACCTTCAGGGCGCGGGCGTCGAGGGTGTCGGTCACGTAGGGCTGGGTCACGCTGGCGAGGGTGTCGGGATAGACCCAGAGGTCCCAGTGGTTGCGGGATGCGGTGGTGGGGATGCTGACGGTGAGTGTCAGTTTGGCTGGGGCCTGAACGGCGTTGAGAGGGATGTCGAGCGTGGCGATGCCTTCGCTCAGTCCCACGGGCAGGGTGCCGAGGGCAAAGTCTTTGGACACGTCGAGTCCGCCGCCCGTGAGGGTGCAGCGGAGTGTGGCGCCGTTGAGCGGTTTGTCGGAGAACTGGGAAACGTCGATGGTGGCACGGAGGGTTTCGCTCTGGCGGTAGGTGAACCTGGGCAGGCGGGCGAGCGGCACAATGGGTGAGCAGAACTCGCGGAAGTCGGCGGCTGTGCAGTAGCCTTTGTCGTCGAAGAAGACGTCGGTCACGCCCACCAGTGCCGTGCCCTGGCCGCTGTAGTCGTTGAGGCCGAGCAGTTGGAAACCGGCGTAGTCGGGGGTGCGCAGTGTGCGTTCGATTTCGTGCTTGTAGCAGAGGGCCTGGAGCCGTCCGCTGGAAAGGAGAAACTTGCGGGCCATCGTGCCCATGCCGTTCTTTTCCAGAATGTCGCGGAAAATCTCGAAGTTGCCGGCGCGGTTCACGCCGGTGTATTTGCTGACTTCGTCGAGGTTGGGAAAGGCGCACCACTGGCCGGTCTCGTGGCTCACGTAAGGCTCGCGAATGTCGCACGTGAGGTCGCGGCCTGTGTAGCGGCTGATTTTTTCTCGAAAATCGACTGTCGATTCGGGGGGTCGGCTGGTCCATTCGGCCAAACCCCGCGCACCGGCCTTCACGTGGTACTGGTTGCGCGGTTGCCAGGCCCAGCCTCCGCCCACGCTGGCACCCGTATAGACGTGGCGCGTGTCGGTCTGCCGCCAATAATCGACGAAGTTTCCGACCCATTCGACCCATCGGCCGGCTGGCTCATTTCCACTGGCCATCATGCAGAACGACGGGTGGCTACCGTAGGCACGGTTCATGGCCTGCGTCTCCTGCATGAGATAGGTGTCGATGTCGGCGCCGTAGCCGAGTTTCACGCCGTGGTTGGGCCAACTCGGGCCTTCGGGCTGGAGATACATGCCCACGAGGTCGGCGGCGACGAAGGCTGCCTCGGGCGGACAGTAGGAATGGAAACGGATGTGGTTGAGCCCGAAGGTTTTGCAGCGTCGCATGAGGTGCAGCCAGGAGTCGAGGTCGGTGGGTGGATAGCCGGTGAGCGGAAAGCAGCAGTTCTCGACCGTTCCGCGCAGTTGTACCTTTCGGCCGTTGACGCTGAACATACGTCCGCCCTCGTCAATCGCAAACTTTCGCATTCCGAACGTCGTCTCCGTGTCGTTGACGCGCAGACGGTAGAGAACGGGCGTAAACTCGTCCCACAGTTGCATGTCGTCGCCCATCGGGAGGGTGAAGAGGAGCGTGTCGGAGGCTGTCTGCATCGTGTGGACGGAGTGGGGCAGGGCGAGGTGCTGCTCATGGCCTCCGTTGAAGGCTTCGGCACTGATGTCGAGCGGCAGGCGTGCCCCTTTCGTTCCGCAGGCAACGACGCGAATCTGCGCCTCACGGCGGTCGATGTCGGGAAAGACTGCCACATGGCTCACACTGGTGAGCGGTTCGCAGCGCAGTTCCATGCGCCCCACGACGCCGTTCCAGTCGCCCTGCGTCTGGTCGGTGATGGAGTGGGAATCGATGCCCACACCGACGGTTTCGGGACGGTTGTCGATGCAGAGTTCGATGACGTTGTCGCCAGGATGCAGCAGTGCGGTGACGTCGTATTCGTGCGGCACACTGAGGCTGCGCCGGGTGCCGGCCTGATGGCCGTTGACGGTGAGTGTGGACTGGATGTGGGGACGTTCGAGCAGGAGTGTCCAGCGCTGTGGCTCAGGCTGTTCGGCCAGTTCGGAGGGGATGAAAACGTGGCGGCGGTAGTAGGCCTGTCCGACGTAGTGGCGACGTGGCGTGAGACAGAATGGCAGTTTGAAGTTGTCGGCACGGCGGTAGGCTTCCATCGCGGGATTGAAATAGTAGGAACTGTCGTAGATGGAACAAATCCAGCGGGTATCGACCGACGGACGTTCGCCCTTGTCGCGCTGGGGCATCGAACCGGGCAGGAGGATGTGGTCGGTGTAGGTGGGTGCGTCGGTGCTGAAGTCCCACAACCCCGAGAGGTCGATGACTCGGCTGACGGACTTGGGCTGCAGCAGGGTGACGCTTTCGACACATTCGCCTGGGGCCGGGTCGGCTTCGCGAGGAAAATAGACGGGCATCGAAGGCTGCAAGGGTAGGATGCGAAGGCGGAGCGAACGGACGCCGGAGGGCAGGCGGCGCAGGGAAAAGTCGAAGGGACGGCCGTTGTAGAAATTGTCGTCGAGCAGTGTGCCGTCGGCATAGAGCCGTGCCACGTCGCCCCGATAGCGGATGCGCAGCAGGCCGTCGCGGCGAGTGGGGAGCGGAAGTTCATAGACGGCAGCAGACTGGAAGTCGCTGTCGGTCGGCTCTTCGGCCACACGCTGTGCGCCGAGGGTGATGGAGCGAGGCTGTGCATCGGCCTCCTTCACCTTGTTAAAAGCCCATGTCTGTGTTTCGTTGGATTGTTCCAAATCCTCAAAACCGGCAGGCAGGAAGAGGCGTTCGGCCTCGTCGCGGCACAGCAGGTAGATGTTGCCGACGACGGGACGCTTCATGCCTTGCGGACGCAGACGGCGATGGACTTTTCCCCGATAGGATATTGTGGTCGGAATGCCGTCGATGGGCGTCATGTAGATGCGGCCGTCGCGCCGTGCCACGAGTTGGGCTGTGGCGTAGTCGATACCGTCGATGTTGACGGGAAAAATGGCCATCGCACCGGCCGGAATGGTGAGGCGCGGAAACTGGCAGCCGGGCACGCTGAGTTGGACGTCATCCTTTGCGGAAAGCGACTCCAGACGGGCGTAGTTGTTGATGAAGATAAAGGCGCTCTGGCCGTCGGTGCGGTAGGACCAGCGCAGATGACTGTCGTCGTCTTTCTTGAAGTCGGTGCCGCAGGGAAAGACGGCCTGCATCGGTGCCAACTGCTGTCCGAAGTCGTGCATGAACAGATGGAGCAGACGCAGCGAATAGAAGTGGGGACGAATCTGGCCAAACTCGCCGAGTGGTGCCTGGAAATCGTAGGTCTTGACCGGCAAGTCGTTGTAGTTGGTGGCCCGTGTGCGCTGGGTTTCGTTGAGCCATGTCTGACCTTCGGGATTCGTGCCGCCGTGGTACATGTAGTAGCCGAGCAGATTGGAACCGCTGCCCAGTTTGACCAACGCCATCGAGTAGGCATCGTCGGGGTAGAGATAGACACGGCGGTGGTAACTCGTCATCATGCCTCCACCCAGTTCGCAGGTGAAGTAGGGATAGTCCTGCACTGCACCGCCCTGGCTGTCGGATTCGTTTTTCTGATAACTGATCTGCTCGCTGGCGATGGTTGTGGTAGTGCGTGCCGGACGGAAATGGAATGCCATCCAGTAGTCGCCGGCGCGTTCGGCCGTGCTGCGGTCCCAAAAGCCGTCGGCATAGTCGCCGTAGAGCGGAAGCATTTCGCCGAAAGGGACAGGTGAAGCCAGTTCGGGCCAACCTGTGCGGGTGTAGAAAGGAAGGTCGAAACCGATGCGCTGGGCCCTATTTTTCAAGGCCATCAGGTAAGAACCGCGACCGCGATATTCGTTGTCAAACTGGCAAGCAAGCAGCGGCCCGCCGTCTTTCCACTGCAAACCGTCCACCTGCCGGAAAATCTCGGCGTACAACTTCTCTACATAGCCGAGAAAGACGGGGTCTTCGCTGCGCATACGGCAGCCTTTCTCAAACATCCAGTCGGGGATGCCGCCGCAGCGTACTTCGCCGTGACAAAAGGGACCCAGGCGCAGGACAACCGGCATACTCTCTCGGCGGCAAACCTCAAGAAAAGCCCGCAGATTGCGCTGCCCCGACCAGTCGAACTGTCCTTCCTGCTCTTCGACGTGGTTCCAGAAAACGTAGGTGGCAATGAGCGTCACACCGCCGAGGCGCATCTTGCGCACCTCCGTTGCCCACTCGCTTTGCGGAAGTCGGGAGTAGTGGATTTCGCCCATCACGGGACAGACGCGCTGCCCGTCGCACAGAAGGCTCTGGCTGTCCCAAGTGACGTGCTGACCAAACTGTTGTGCGAAGGCTGTGGCGGTGGAGACGAGCCCAAAGAGCAGAATGCAGAAGATTTGCCGGAAATGCATGGCTGTGGATAGTTAGGTTCGTTTGAGAAAAGTGTTGGCAAGGCAGGGTCAGTGAATGACGACCATCGTGGCGCCGAAGCCGTACTGCTGGAACGAGGCGTCCTGCCAGGTGCAGGACTTGTAACTGTGCTTCAGTTCGCTGACAATGGCTTGGCGCAGCACACCTTCGCCCTTGCCGTGGATGAAGACGATGCGGCGCCCTTTCTCTTTCAGATGGGCGTTCATCGTTTCGCGAAACACTGTCAACTGGTGCTCCTTGATGTCGCCAGCAGACATGCCTGCGGTGGTTTCGAGGAGTTCGTGGGCATGGAGATCCACTTCGATGACAGACCCACCCCCATGCCCCTCCCTGTGGGGGAAGGGAGCAGTCACTCGTTTTTCTCCGTTTACATAATAAGTATTCTTATCGTACTTGGGCGAGAGGTCTAAGCGACCATTTCCCTCCTTCACAGGGAGGGGCTGTGTGTGCCTGCTGTTGGGCTGGTCGTCGCGCACGATGTCATACTCAAGCGTGGGTTCGTCGAAGAAAAGGCTTTCGCGGAAGGTGTGGAGTTTGTAGAACTTCGTTGTGTCGATACGGAGGTTGATGCTCACAGGCTGCTTGGCGGCGAAGGGACGGTCTTGCTTCCACGCAATGAGTTGGACGCCGATGCGCTGGATGGCGTTGAGGTCGGAATAGGTGATTTCTTCGAGAAACAGTTTGGTGTTCGGCTCGACGATGCCCTGCGAACGGAGCGTCCACGAGGCGTTCTCGACGGTGCATAGCGCAAAACTGATGAAGTAGTTGCAGTCGTTAATGAGATACGCCTCGAAGGTGGTCTTTGAGAGTTCTTTGATGTTGACAGGAACGAAGGAAAGCAGGACTGTGAGGCGGTCGGCATTGGGGCGTTCGAGAGGGACAGCCTCACCCCCAAACCCCAGACACCGTCGCTTCGCTCCCCAATCGCTACGATTCCGCGATTGCTCCGAAGGGCGAGGGGACAACCTGACGGCGGAGAGAGGAGTGTTTTCTTTTGCCTCATCGCGCTGCCTGACCTCTTCTTCTTTGGATGCGGGGACGTGGGGAGAGGGTTTTGTTTTTGGTTCCTCAATCACCACTACTTCGCTGATGAGTGTGGGGATGTCGAAGCCGTTTTCGTCTTCAACGAGCACGATGTTCTTGCCTTGAAAGCCACGTACAATGCCGCCTCCTACGTCGTTGAGGAAGCGAACTTTATCTCCTATTTTAACCATGAATGACTATTTATCAAATTTCTTGTCGAAGCCGTTGCCGTTCCATACGAGTTCGCAGGTGCGGTGCTGCGAGGCGGGAATCGTAGTGTCGGCGATGGTGACCTTCATGTTCTTGCCTGTGCGTGGCAGGGTGTAGATGGGCCAGTGCTGTGACATTGCGTCACCTTCGATATGGCGTTGTGGCCAAGCAAGTTCGGGCGCTTCGATGAAGGCGCCGAGGTCGGGCAGGATGGTAAACACCATCGAGTGGGTCTCGCTGTCGTAGAGGTAGCAGAGCGGCTCGTAGTACCAGTCGTAGTGCGTTCCTTTGATGGTCTTGACGTTGGTGACGAAGAGTTTGTGTCCGTCTTTGCAGTTCCAGACGCACATCTCGACGGTTCCTTTCTCCATATCGCCGTAGATGTCGGGCCAATTGCCGTTGAAGCAGATGTAGCCGTTCGGCAGGTCCACGGTGAGGTCGCCCTTCGTCGGCTTTTGTCCTTTGTCGTAGCGCTTCAGGGCTTCGTTGAGTTGGACATAGTTGTCGCCGCGGTCGTCGGACGAGAAAGATTTCTTCCTCTTCGCCCTCGCCTTCGGTGGAGATTTCGGTGGCTGTCGAGTCAACACTGTTGTTGTCGGTTGGAGTTTGTGCATTGGTGCAACTCCAGGCAATGGCTGCCACGAGGAGCAGCACGGTCATGATTTTTGCTTTCATAGGTCTGTGGGTTTATTTGTTGAATTTCTTGTCAAATCCGTTGCCGTTCCAAACGAGTTCGCAGGTGCGGTGCTTGGAGGCAGGAATAGACGGGTCGGCCACGTCGATTTTGATGTTCTTGCCTGTGCGCGGCAGAGTGGCGATGGCGTTGTATTTCATCCAGTCCTCACCGCTCATTGAGTTGTTGTCGCGGTCCTGAACGGGCCAGCAAAGGTCGGGGGCCACGACGAGCGCACCGAGTTGGTCGGCGCTGTACCACTCCATCGTCTTGGTCTGGCTGTCGTAGCAGAGGAAGTTGAGGCCTGTGACTTCGGTCTCGTAGTATTTGCCATTGTTCATACCCTTGACATTGCTGACAAAAATCTTGTGACGACCGTCCTTGCAGTTCCAGTAGCACATCTCGTTGATGGAGATTTGGTCGTCGCCGGGATTCACTTTGCTCCAGTCCATCGTGTAACTGATGTAGCCGTTCTGCTTATCGACGATGAGTTCGCCTTGCTCCGGCTTCAGGCCTTTTTCATAACGTTCGAAGGCATCGCGCAGACCGCCGTAGCCTTCACCCATGTCTTCGATGCTGAGGTAGGCGCGGGCAAAATCGACGATGGTGGGTTTGTCGCCTTTGAAGGTGACGGGCACGAAGTCTTCGCCTTCGCCGCAGTTGCAGTCTTCGAATTCATCATCACATTCTTCGATTTCTTCGCCGGCCACGATGCGTCCGTCAGCCTCGTCGGGAGCGTCGGTCGTGGTGGTGGGTTCGGCGGTGTTGTTGTTCTGGTTCTGTGCATTGCTGCAACTCCAGGTGATGGCTGCCAGTGTGAGCAGCACGGAGATGAATTTTGCTTTCATGGGGTTTGTGGGTTTTATGGGGTTTATGGGTTATTTGAGGAAATGGCGGAGAGACGATTTCTGCTGCTTGATGCCTTTGGCTATGCAGCGGGCGGTGTGGCGGGCGCCGGCGAGCGAGGAGTGGGTGTGGTCGTGGTTGAAGAGGGCGGCAGCACGTTCGCGGCCCATCTTGTCCATACGGTCGGCTGAGAGGTTGTGCAGGTCGATGAACTCGACGCCTGTTTCTTCGGCCACCTGCCGATACCAACGGCCATAACTGTCGTTGCGGCGTTCAATCTTTCCATGCGGCCACTCGTTGCGGGGCGTGAGGCTGACGAGCACGGGGATGCCGCCGCGTTCGCGGACATCGCCGATGAACTTTTTCAGGTACCAGCCGAAACTATAAACGACGCGGTACTGCCCGTTGCTTTGCAGGTGATAGACGCGGCAGGTGTCCGCGGCCGTGGCGATGGTGCCGCGCTCCTTCTGGGCGTCGATGGGGCCGATGTCGTTGTGGCCGAACTGTATGAGGACATAGTCGCCGGGCTCAATCGAGTTGTAAACGGCGTCCCAGCGGCCTTCCTCGAGGAAGGTGCGCGTGGAGCGACCGGCTTTTGCGGCATTGATGACCGTGCATTTCGTCGAGTCGAACACCTCGTAGGCGACGGCGCCCCAGCCCCACATGCCGTCGGGGTCGGCGTCGCTGTTCTTGACGGTGGAGTCGCCGGTGAGGAAGACGGTGGGGCGCTTCGGCTTCTTCTTTGTGGGCGCGGCTGAGACGGAAGTTTCGGATTTTCCGGAAGTTTCGGAATTTCCGGAATCTCCGGAGGCGCCGGCCCCTTTGAGCGAGGCAGGGTGCAGTTTTTCGGGCAGCAGAGCCTGCTTGAGGCGGGCGACCTGCGGGTCGTTGCACTGTTCGAGTCCTTCGGCAAAGGATGCTGCGTTCATGCGGGCACCGAAGGCCGACGAATGGATTTTGTCGCCAAAGAAATGGTAGTCGGCCTTCCAACGCCCATAGCGCTCCAACTTCGTCGCGCTGAGGTCGTTGAGGTCGATGAGCGGCGTGTGCAGTTCACTGGCCAGGGCGCGAATCCACGGTGTGAAGGTCGTGAGTTTGCGGTCGATGACGGTCTGAGCCTCGTCGGTGTAAGCATTGCGGGGCGTCAGTGTGAGCAGGATGGGGGTGGCGCCTTTGGCACGGATTTCGTTGACAAATCGGCGGACGTAGCCACCGAAGGTATAGACCCACTCCTGCCGTCCTGTCTCCTTGATGGTGACGAGGAGCGAGTCGTCGGCCAGGGCAGGCTGGATGCTGCTGCGGGCACGGCCTTCGTCCACGGGGCCGTTGTCGTTGTGACCCAGTTCGAGGACGACGAAGTCGCCTGCCTCTACGCCTTTCAGTACAGCCGGCCAGAGTTGGCGGTAGAAGGTGCGGGGCGAGGTGCCGCCCAGGGCATGGTTCTCCACCGTCACGCGCTGTTCGTCGAACCATTCATGGCAAAAATATCCCCAGCCCCACTGCCCGTTGTTGCCATTGCCCAGCGTGCCGTTGCGCATCGTCGAGTTGCCCACGAGAAAGAGCACGGGGTTCTGTCCGCGTCGGCTGCTGCCGCTGACGGGGCGCACCTGGTTGGCGCGGTCGAGCGAGTCGAGCGTCAGGTCGCGCACACCGTTGGCGTCGAGGCCCTGCTGTGCAAAAGTGAACAGCGAAAAGTTGAAGGCGAGAACAAGTAACCATCCAATTCGTTTCATATACCTATTATATTCTATAAGGCCACAAATGATTCATACGGCAAAGTTAAAAAAAATGGATAAAAAAATTGTATAGCCAAGTGAAAAATTTTAACTTTGCGCTGTAAAACTGTTTATTTCACCATAAAACCAAAAGAACCATGAACATGAAAATGACACTGGCTGCCGTTGCAGCCGTCGCACTGCTTCTGCTGGCAGGATGCAAACAGCAGGCCGAAGGTGGGCCGCTCGAGGTCTCGACCTACACAGCCCAGGACTCGACACGCTATGCCTTCACAGAGATTGAACTTGACTATCCCACGGGCGGTCCTGCCGTGCTGGTCGATTCCATCCGCAAGTGGATGGACGAGACGCTGGGAGGCACGTACGGCGGCGACATGGAAGACGGTCAGGCGCTGGTGAACTTCTACCAGAAGTTGTCGGACGACGAACTGAAGAGCGAGTGGGAGAAACTTCGTGCCGAGATGGAGGTGGACGAAGACGACCCCGAAGGTGACGGCATGTTTAGCATCCCCAGCGAGGACCACACGAGCCTCAAGATGGACTGGCAGAACGACTTTTTCGTGACCTACAACCACTCCTTCTCCGTCTATTCGACAGGGGCTGCCCACGGGCTTGAAGGCAACTTCGGCACCACCTTCATCAAGGAGGACGGCAGCCGCGTGACGTGGAACGACATCGTCGGTGCCGACACCGACGATTTCCAAGCCCTGCTGCGCGAGGGGCTGAAGAGTTACTTTGATGTCGAGACCGACGAAGAACTGGCCGATCAACTCTTCCTCTACGACGACCACACCCTCTACAACATTCCGCTGCCCAACATGGAGCCTTGCGTGCGTGCCGAAGGCATCGAGTTCTACTATTCGGAGTATGAGATTGCCTCTTACTCAAGCGGCACCCCCAGTTTCATCGTGCCCGTCGATCGCATCCGCACCTTGCTGAGTGAGCGCCTGCAGCACATCTTCGACCAGTACCCAGCCGAGGCCGGCGGAAACAGCAAGATGACCCATCGCACCGCGCCGTTCTAAACAGCCCGCTGGCGCACCCGCACAAAAAATGCACCGCAGATGAAAAAAATTTCGTCTGCGGTGCATTTTTATTTCGTCCGCAGACGAAATTTTTTTCGTCTGCGGACGAAATTTGGGGGCGCAGCGTGGTGGTTTTTTCCGGAGTGTCCGGGCTTTCCGGTTTTTCCGGGGTGTCTGCTCTGCGCACAGTGAATCTGCCATCTGTTTTGCACATTTTTTGCCATTTAGTGCAAAATATAGCGTTTTTTTGTTGCAATTATGTTAAAAATTCTTACCTTTGCACAAAATTAAGCATTTTGAGCAAAAACGTATGGTAGTTGACTATCTTCACGAATCGAAGTCGATGATGCGCATCCTCGAGCACGCCATCCGCGAAAACTGGGAACTTCCGGTCTTCACCGACTATGGCACCGACGTGCATTTCACCTACGCCGAAGTGGCACGCGAAATTGCACGCCTGCACGGTGTGTTCCGCGAGATGGGGCTCGGCGCCGGCGACCGCATCGCCCTGTGCGACAAGGGGTGCAGCCGATGGGGCGTGGCCTTCTTCGCCGCCTTCACCTTCGGCGCCGTCGTCGTGCCGATTCTCCACGATTTCCACGGCGAGCAAATCAGCAACATCCTGGAACACAGCGAAAGCAAACTGCTGATTTGCAGCGACGCCATCTGGAAGAAAATCGAGACCGACGTACCACGCATCGACCTCAATACCATCGGCACCGTTGACTACGACATGCCCTTCGGAAAGGCCGACGTCCACTACTTCGACGACCAGCCCGACGCCCTCGCCCTGCTCAGTTACACCAGCGGCTCGACCGGCCACTCGAAGGGCGTCATGGTGCCCTACCGTGCCATCTGGTCGAACACCGTCTTTGCCGACGAAGTCCTCGGCCTCCATCCCCACGAGCGCTTTGTCTCGCTCCTGCCCCTGGCCCACATGTACGGCTTCGCCTTCGAGTTCATGTATGCCTTCTGCATCGGCAGCCACATGTACTACCTCACCAAAGCCCCCTCGCCCAGCGTCGTGCTTAAAGCCTTCGCCGAAGTGCGCCCGAGGATTGTCATCGCCGTGCCCCTCATCATCGAGAAGATTGTCCAGAACAAAGTCTTCCCCGTCATCCGGGCCGTCCAAATGCGCAGCCTGCTCATGCTGCCCATCGTGCGTGACCTGATTTACCGTAAAATACGCCGGCAACTCGAACAGGCCTTCGGCGGCAATGCCTACGAAATCATCGTGGGCGGCGCTGCCTTCAACAGCGAGGTCGAAGACTTCCTGAAGAAAATCAAGTTCCCCTACACCGTCGGCTACGGCATGACCGAGTGCGCCCCCATCATCGCCTACAGCGACTGGCACACGTTTGTCAAAGGCTCGTGCGGACGCCAGGTGCCTCGCATGGAACTGAAGGTGCTGTCGGCCGACCCCGAGAACGTGCCGGGCGAAATCGTGACCCGCGGTGCCAACGTCATGCTTGGCTACTTCAACAATCCCGAAGCCACTGCCGAGGCCATCGACGCCGAAGGCTGGCTGCACACGGGCGACCTCGGCACGATGGATGCACAGGGCAACCTCTTCATCCGCGGACGTGCCAAAAACATGTTGCTCAGTTCAAACGGCCAGAATATCTATCCCGAGGAAATCGAGGAGAAACTCACTGGACACGTGCTCATCGACGAATGTGTCGTCGTGCAGCGCGATGAAAAACTCGTCGGACTGGTCTATACCTCCGACGACACCCTGCAGCGCCACGGCATGTCGCGTCAGGACTTCAACGACTCGCTCGAGCGCTATCGCCGCCACGTCAACAAGATGCTCCCGCCCTTCTACCACCTCTCGCGCCTCGAACCTCGCGACGAGGAGTTTGAAAAGACACCGAAGCGTAACATCAAGCGGTTCTTATATACGTAGAAAGTTTTTGGGAGGCTTTTTTACCTGTTCTGCCTGATAAACTCCATCGGACTCACGTCGGTCACCTTCTTGAACAGGCGACCGAAATAACTGACGTTGTCGTAGCCAAGCGACAGCGCCACCTGCTTTACGCTGCGCTTGCCGCCGATGAACTGCATCTGGGCGTGCTGAACACGCTGGCGGATGATGTAGTCGGTAGGTGTCTGACCCGTCTGGCGGCGGAACAGGCGGATGAAGGCGTCTTTGGTCAGCGAAACCTCCCTCGAAAGTTGTTCGATGCTGGGCGTGTCGGCCAAGTGCTGACCAATGGTGTAGAGCGTCTGGATGATGCGGTTGTCATTGACATTGTGCCGCATTGTGGCATGTGCAAAAAAACGCGAAAGCAACTGCAGCAATAGTCCGTTCACCTCCATCCGCACCCCCATTGGCAGGGCCATAAAACGGCGTGAACACTGCAGCAGGTTCGACGAGTTGTCGTAGGTGTCAGGCTGGGCATCGGCCAGGGGAATGTCGGGACAAATCTCATTCAGGCGTCGGATGCACAGCACGTCGGCTTCGGTTGCGTCGAGTTCGAAAGGCAGTTGCAGTTGGCGGTACCAGTGAATCGTCTGCTGTGTCTGGTCGATACAGTGGATGTAGTAGTGCGAAAACCGACCGTCGCAGCGGTCGTAGTGGCTCGTCAGGGCTGGGATGAGGTAGAGATGACCCGGTGTGAGCAGGTGGTCACGGCCGCCAAAAATGACCGTACCTGTGCCCTCGGTCACGTAGTAAATCCGCGAGAAACTGCTGCAGATAGGTCCGAAGTTCCAGTCGCCGTCCGTTTGTGCATACCCCTGATTGAGGAGCGAAAAGTCGAAATTCAGAGTCTGTTCCATTGTGGTGTCAAGTCTGTTTGCAAATTTACTGAAATTCTTTTGATTATTCTCACTTGTTTTGTTAAATTTTAGCACAATATCGACATTCGGTGTCCTAATATCGACTTTTTTGAAAATTTGTCATTATTTTTGTCGGTGGTTTGGAAGTGTTTTCGTTAATTTGCAATGCAAAAAATCACCAGGACCGAACGATAACATCTTTCTATTCATAGAATAAAAGAAGTTGGAGGAAAGAACTGCGTGGCTGAAAATGAAACAATACTTGCAATACTAAAATAAAGAAAAAGATGAAAACTCTGAAAACTACAATTCTTGTGCTGGCCGCAGCCTGCTCGCTTTCGGCCCATGCACAGACGCTGACCGACGTGCCCGTGGCTGCCGGTCCGTTCGAAGCCAACTGGGAAAGCCTGGCGCAGTGGCAGTGCCCCGAATGGTTCCGCGACGCCAAGTTCGGCCTTTGGGCCCACTGGGGTCCGCAGTGCCAGGCCGAGGCCGGCGACTGGTATGCCCGCCACATGTACTTCCCCGGCCAGTGGCAGTACGACTACCACGTCAGCCATTTCGGCGACCCCTCGGTCTATGGCCTCAAGGAACTCATTCGCGACTGGAAAGCCGCAGAGTGGAATCCTGACGAACTCATCCAACTCTATGCCAGTGCCGGAGCCAAATACTTCATGACCCTCGGTAACCACCACGACAACATGGACCTCTGGGACAGCCCTTATCAGGAGTGGAACTCCGTGAACATCGGCCCGAAGCGCGACATTGTGGGCGAATGGGCAGCGGCCTGCGCGAAGTACGGCCTCTCGCTCGGCGTGTCGATTCACGCCAGTCATGCCTGGACATGGCTCGAAGGAGCACAGGCCTACGACGGAAACCTCACCAAAGCCGACGGTGCAGGGCAGTGGTGGGAAGGCTTCGACCCACAGGAACTCTATGCCCAGCGTCACGACCACAGCACCAACTGGCAGATCGTCGGCACCATCCACAGCCAGTGGAACTGGGGCAACGGCGCTTCGCAGCCCTCGGAAGCCTACAAGCAAAAATTCCAGAACCGCGTGCTGCAGTGCATCAACAAGTATCACCCCCGAGCCATCTACTTCGACGATTCCGTCCTGCCGTTCTACTACTGTGACAACCAGATAGGCTACAACATCCTCGCCCACTACTACAACCAGAGTGCCAACCAAAACGGCGGTCAGCAGGACGTTGTTGTCATGGGCAAGATTCTCAACGACGACCAGAAGCAGCGACTGCTTTGGGACGTAGAACGCGGCATCCCCGACCGTTGCCAAGACCTGCCCTGGCAGACCTGCACCTGCATCGGTTCTTGGCACTACGACCGAGGCGTCTATGACCGCAACGGCTACAAGTCCGCCGGCACCGTCATCCGTATGCTTGTCGATGTCGTGTCGAAGAACGGTAACCTCCTGCTCAGCATTCCTGTCCGTGGCAACGGCACCATCGACGAGAAGGAACGCGCCGTCGTCCTCGACATCAAGGCGTGGATGGACATCAACAAGGAGAGCATCTACGGCACACGTCCCTGGAAAACCTTCGGCGAAGGACCCCTCGCCGAAGCCGTCAATCCGCTCAACGCACAGGGCTTCAACGAAGGCTTCAACTACACAGCCGAGGACGTTCGCTACGTCGAGAAGCAAGGGACAGTCTTTGCCACCATCATGCGCTGGCCGACAGCAGGGGATTTTACCTTCAAAGCCTTTGGCATCACAGCAGCCTCCTACAGCGGGAAGGTGAAAAACGTGAAACTGCTCGGCTACGGCGACGTCGCCTTCACACAAAACGCCGAAGGACTCACCATCACTGTGCCTGCCACACATGCCAACGAAATTGCGCCCGTCTTTGAGATAACGTTCGACGAGAATGTCAGCCTCTACGACACCCTCCAGCAACTTATCGAACTGGCCAGCCCCGAACGCTATACCGCCCTGGTCGGTACAGGCACAGGCAAGTATATGCAGGCTTCGGTCGATGCGCTCACCGAGACCGCCAACGCCGCACGCAGCATTCCTGCTGACGCCAGCGATGAGACCCTCCAAGCAGCCATCGACAATCTCCGCGCTGCCTACAACGATTTTTTTGAGAACGGCCGGGTGCCCGGCGGAAATCTCGGCACCGAAGGCAAGAACCTGACACAGGACCTCCTGCTCGAATCCACCAACTTCAGTCGCACCGACGCCTCGACCACACGCTTTGGTCGTCCCCTCAACTGGACCGTTGACAACTTTGACATTCCCCAAACCAACAGCAACGGCAACAAGCAGGGAATCGACCGCTACCCTGGCACCAACTGCCTTATGCTCGGCGTGTGGGAAGGCGAAGACGCTGCCACGACGAGTGACCTTCAGAACGCCCGCATCTATCGGCGCGTACACCTTCAGCCCGGCCACTATTTCTTCGCCGCCACCTACGACGACGCCTACCAACTCAGCGAACGCGCCTACATTTTCGCCTCTACCGAGTTGACCACAACAGACCAGTTGCCAGCCCAGTCCATTGCCTATTATCCCGTGAACAAGTCTGGCGAGAAAGACGGCATCTTCTACGGCATCGAGTTTACCCTCGAGGCCGAGCAGGACATCTACCTCGGCTGGCAGGCCGACCTCACCCGAGGCAGCCGCACCCAGGAGTTCCGTGCTCGGGCCATCCGACTCATCCGTCGCGATGCCGAGGCCGACATCCTTCAGGACGCCAGTCAGCCCGCCGACCGTCCCTACCTCGACCTTACCATCGGCACACTGAAGGAAGACCGCGACTTCGCCAAGACCGCCAACAGCAGCCGCTACGGAAAGCCCGTCAACTGGACCGTTGAGAACTACAACATCAGCAACGACCGTCAGGGCATCGACCACTATCCTGGCTACGACTGCCTCTCCATCGGCATCTGGAACGACCTCGGCCAGAACTCGGGCGACAACACTGCAGCCCGCATCTATCAGCGCGTGACGCTCCAGCCCGGCACCTACTACTTCGGCGTGCAGTACGAAGACACCTACGGCATTTCGTCCAACCCCGCTGCCTATTGCTTTGTCTCTTCCGAACTCTTCGCCACAGCCGACATCCCCACAAAAGCCATCGCCTGCTACCCACTCAACACCGTACCCGACGGACAGAAGACCACCTGGTACGGACTCAACTTCACCCTCACCGAGACGCAGGACGTCTTTCTCGGCTGGCAGGTTGACCTCACACAGGGTTGGAGCACCCAGGAGTTCCGTGCCCAGACCCTCACCCTGCGCCGCTACGACAACTATATCGACATGACGGAGGAAAAACTTATCCAATCCTCCGACTTCACCATCAACAACGCCGGTGGCGACGCAGGCAATCGCTACGGACGTCCCATGTACTGGACTGTCGAGAACTACGCCATACCCTCGAGTGACGGCATCCGTGCCGGCATAGACAAATATTCTGGTTACAACTGCCTTTCCCTCGGCATCTGGAACGACCTTGCCCAAAATCAGGGCGACAACACCCGTGCCCGTATTTATCGCTGTGTCCACCTCGACGCAGGTACCTATTATTTCGGTTCCGCCTACCAGACCTGCTACCAGATGCCAGCCGAAGCCTACGTCTTCGCTGCCACATCCCTTCCCGATGTGACGGCAAACATTCCCACCGCACCATCCACGCTGGCCAGCCTGCGACTGAACACTATCCCCGTCGTGGACAAGAACGACCGCGACGAGAAATACTACCTTACTTTCACGCTTGATGAACCGGCCGACGTCTATCTCGGATGGCAAGTCAACCTCAATTCCGGCAGCAACACGAAGGAATTTCGGGTAAAGAACGTACAACTCGCCTACCTGAAGCAGTTGGTGACCCTCGACGAGGCCTCCAGTGTCGCTCCAGTCGGACGTCCCCTGGCCGATGTCAATGTTCTTCGTTCTCTGCGTAGTGGCAAGTGGAACACACTTTGCCTGCCCTTCACGATGGATGTGCCCGATGGCTGGACCGTTAAGCGCTTCGAAAGTTCCGAAGCCGCAGGCGAGCACATCACACTCCGTTTCGTCGCCGCAGACGTCATCGAGGCCGGCTATCCCTACATCGTACGTCCGTCAGCCGATAGCGACCACTTTACGGCTGCCGATGTGCGCATCGATTCCACCGTCCATACTGA
Source organism: uncultured Prevotellaceae bacterium (assembly GCA_900321835.1). Lineage (GTDB taxonomy): Bacteria > Bacteroidota > Bacteroidia > Bacteroidales > Bacteroidaceae > UBA3839. The sequence continues at coordinate 2,727 of ONXQ01000045.1, read as the reverse complement.
TGCCGACGCCCATGTTGTCATCACTGGCAATCTCGCTTCACAAACCGTCCCACAGGGCAGTTATTTCATTCGCGACAACCATTTCTACCTTGCTGACCAACCCGAAGCCGTCAGTCTCAAGGCTTTCCGTGCCTACTTCACCCCTGCCGACGCCAGTGTCAAGACCCTCAGTTTCTACACCGACGACGACACGGCTACCGGAATCGGATCCATCCCGGCTCCTTCTTGTGAGCGAGGGGGTGGTGAGACCTATGACCTGCAGGGACGTCGCGTAGGATTTTCCGCTCAGGAGCAAGGCGGAGCGGCCTTATCTCCCGGCATTTACATACAAGGGAGGAAAAAAATCTTCGTAAAATAATCAGAGTCCCGCTCCAAATTCCTCATGACAATGAATCAGAAAAACTATGTGTCTCCAGTCTGCAAAAGGCTTGGGATTTACCCCCGCTATACCCTGATGGGAATGTCGGCCGACGAAATCAGTTATGGCGGAAATGCCAGTGAGCATGGCATTACCGAAGGTGATGCCAAAGACCGTTCGCTCGACCCTTCCCAGTCCGAGACCGACCTCTGGGAACAGGGACTCTGGTAGGGAAAAGAAAGATGAAGTGAAAAAATACGCACTGTAGTTTACTTGAATTTCGTCCGCAGTTGAAATAAATTTGCACTGCGGACGAAATTTTTTTCGTCTGCGGACGAAATTTTTTTGCACTGTGCCACAATTTTGACTGTGGCACAGTGCATTTTTTTATCTGTCGAATCCGAGGGCGTGCTGTTGTTCTTGCGATGCTGCAGATGTGTGTGATTTTATGTTTTTTTTACTTTTTTTAGTATTTTATTAGGTTTTTTGCTATATTTATTGTATTTTTGCATCATGGAAGGGAATGGTGTGCGTGGCTTTGCCTTCTCTTCCGCTATGGTGTCAACTTGTTTAACTTAATAAATAGGCTTATGATGAAGAGATTTTTTGCTTTGTTTGCGATGGTGGCAGGTCTGGCCTCTGCCGCCTATGCACAGGACGACTTGGCGCTTGTGGTGCCCGACCTTGAACCGGTGTTGATGACCGATGCTGAGATTGAAGAGGCACAGCCTCGCCTTTCGCTTTCGACGGGTCGTCTCGGGCAGCAGACCCCGAGTTCCGTAGGCTTGATGGAACCGACGCTGCCCAAGCCCAACTACAAATTCATGGACGACATGACCTTTGTCGGTGTGCCCCTCTTCGTGGCGGGCATCATCGCCAAGAGCGAGAAGAAGGCGTTTCGGCAGGACTACAACAACAGCCATGCGAACACACGTCTGATTACCAACTTCAAGTCGTCGGTCGATGACTATACGCAGTTCTTCGGTCCGGCCATGACGCTGGGTCTGAAGATTGGCGGCGTGGAAGGTCGTAGCGACTGGCAGCGCCTGCTGGTCAGTTCGGCCATGTCGTACGGCATCATGGCCGCATTTGTCAACGGCATCAAATATACAGCCAGCGAGATGCGTCCCGACGGCTCGACCCGCAACTCGTGGCCGAGCGGACACACGGCAACGTCGTTCGTCGGTGCCACAATCCTGCACAAGGAGTATGGTCTGACACGCTCGCCGTGGTACTCGGTGGCCGGCTATGGTATTGCCACGGCCACGGGTGTGATGCGCGTGCTGAACAACCGCCACTGGGTGAGCGACGTGCTCTCGGGTGCGGGCATCGGTATTGTTTCGACCGAACTGGCTTATGCGCTGAGCGACTTGATTTACAAGGACCGTCACCTGCTGCGCGGCGACCTGACCGACCGCGTGGCGCTCAACCGTCCGCATCCCTCTTTCTTCGACGTGTCGATGGGTGTGGGCTTCGGCTCAAAGACACTGGACTTCAATGTGGTGGACGACAGGCTCGAGGACGGCCCTGCAAGCCTGAGCCTGGACTTCTCGACCGCCACCGTTGTGCAGGCCGAAGGTGCCTACTTCTTCAGCAAGTATGTCGGTCTGGGCGGCCGTCTGCGTGTCCGCACGTCGCCTGTGAAGGGCTGGAACAACCTGATTCACATGGCCGACAACGATGCCGAAGAGGCTGTTGCTGAATTGAAGGAACTGGACGAGTATTCGACGCTGATGGGGTGGAGCACCCTGAGCGACATGGTCAAGACGAAGGAGTTCACCATCGAGAGCGACCACCTCACCGAGTTCTCGGGCAGTGTGGGTCTGTACTTCAACCTGCCGCTGGGCGACCGCTTTGCCCTGGGCACCAAACTGCTTATCGGCCGCAGCGTTATGCAGTCGCTCGACATCGACGCGCACGTCACGGGACGTACAAAGAAGATGGACTATGACGTGGTCATCAAGAACGGTGTGGTGGACGAAACACAGACGGGTATCAACGGCATCATGGATGGCGCACAGGACTACGACATCAACTGGGACTATCTGGAAGTCAAGGGTAACAGTTCGACCAGTTTTGGCACAGGCCTTTCGCTCACCTATGCCTACAAGAACAACTTCTGCTGGAAAATCTATTGCGACTTCGACCACACCCGCAAGGACTTCACCCTCGTTTACGACCCCAACCGCTTCATTCACAAGGCAATGCCAGACATGGTGACGTTCGCTGAACTGCTTGGCTACGATGCGAGCGAACTGCGCTACACCATGAGCAAACACATGAATCAGTGGGTGCTCGGCGCAGCCTTCTCCATCCACTTCTGATGGAAAATTAAAAGTGCAGGCCAACTTCGGCACAGCAGTGGTGGC
>ONXQ01000155.1 GCA_900321835.1 uncultured Prevotellaceae bacterium | reverse complement strand
CGCGAAGCGGTGGAGCAGCGTGCTGTCGCCCTGCGTGCCGTCCTGCGTCGCGTCACGGTAGTAGTCGTAGGCGGGACGGACGTGCGTGTCGAACAGCAGGGGACGGCCGGCCTTGTCCTCGGCTGCGGCGTAGAGCAGGTGCCAGCGAGCCTCGACATCCTCGCCGAGACCGACGACGTCGTACATCAGCGTGTCGAGCACCTGCAGGACGCTGTCGTAGAGGGCAGCGGACGGAGGTCCGGAGGACGGACGGCTGACCAGCGTGTCGAGGGCGTCGAGCCGGGCGGACACGCGCGTCCTGCTGCCGCAGCCGCAGAGGGCGGCAAGCAGCAGGAGCAGGGGCAATATGGCTGCCAGTCGTTTCATCGCTGCAAAGATACGAATTTCAGCACAGTTTCATCACGAAAGACGGTGTTTTTTATTCCGAAAAATGCGAAAAGGACGAAAAAGACGAAAATGTTGTCTTAAGTTGTTTTGAGATGTCTTCAAAAAACTACGCACGTTTTATTTATAAAAGACAACGAAGACAACTTGGGACAACTTGTTTTTATCAAGAATTGGAGAATTGGAGAAATTAGGCACTTCGTCCATCATTTAACGTGAGTTAAAGAAGAACAAGGGCGTGGCTTTGGGCGCGAGAATTACTTATTCTTCATTCTTCATTCTTCATTCTTCATTCTTCATTCTTCATTACGCAGTCTGTGGATGAAATAAATGGAATGCCCGCCCAATCTTTTTGAATATAGAAACGGCGCAGACCACCATTCCCACTACAGGCCTTGCACTGCCTCTATATCTTAATGGAGAGCCTACGCCGCTATGGCGTATCTCCTTCAAGATATAGATTCGCTCGTTCTTCTCCGTTCCGAGGTGCAAGTTCGTAGTGGGAAAGTGAGCAAATAAAGTCCGTGATTCAGAATCACGGGTGCAAAAAGACAAAAAAGATAGCAAATTAAGTGTCATCTCTTCAAAAAACTAATTGAAATCTTGTATAATTCGAAAAAAAACATTATATTTGCACCGAAATGAAGAAGATTCTCGGATAAGACAGTCCGAATCAAACGATAACAGAACCCGTCGGCATCCCGTAGATCTGCTGGCGGGTCACCTTTTTTATAAACAGCAATGAGCAATCAGAAGCCACGCACGATAGAAGAACAAATCCGCCTGCTCCGTTCAAGAGGGATGGCGTTTGGCAATGAAGAGAAAGCCAAGCAGTGTTTGGCGCACATCAGTTATTTCCGATTGAAGTATTATTGGACGGATATGCAAGATGAGGAAACAGAGCATGACTTTAAAAAGGGTGCTTTGTTTGATGATGTCATTGCCCGATATAACTTTGACCGCAACCTCCGTCTGATTCTCTTTAATGCCATTGAGATTATTGAAGTAGCACTGAGGGCGAAGATTATCAACCATCTGTCACAGGCAAAAGGTAGCGGACTATGGTACTTGGATTCTTCTCTTTTTGAGCGCAAGGACTACTACGAGGATTTCGTGTTCGACCTCAAATATGAGTTTGACCGTAGCACTGAGCCTTTTGCCAAAGAGTATATATCTGAGCACCCTAATTGGGATTGGGAGTCTATGGAGGGTGACAATCCTGATGCATGGATGATACTCGAAAGTGCCACCTTTGGCACACTCTCCAAAATGTACAAGAACTTAAAGAGCCAGTTGCCAGAACGTGCTGCCATTGCCAACGACTTCGGGCTGTATTCCGCAAAAGAGCTATCCAGTTGGCTGGAAGCCATTTCTGTGCTTCGTAACATCATTGCCCACCACTCACGTCTTTGGAACCGTAGCCTTGCCAAACAAGTAACTAATCCCAAGGGACACCGTGACAAATGGTTGCTGAATCCGTTGACGGACAATCAAAAGAAGAAACCGTATGGAGTGATTTCCGCTATGCTTTATCTCTGCAATGCCGTGTATCCTGATAACCAGATAAAAGAGAAACTGCTTGCCTTGATTGACAACAACACAAGCATACCTTATTACAAATACGGATTCACAGGTGACTGGCGAAAGGAACCGATATGGCGTTAAGCCCGATAAATTGGATGTATAAGATTTGGCGGTCTCAAATAAAAGCATTACCTTTATCCCCGACAATGAGCTATAGAAACAGGCTGATGGCTCAGAGTCGGGGAGTTCTTTGAGATGCAAATCACGGCAGAATGAGGAAATGAGAACCGTTGCCAGTTCGTAAACCTAATTTTTCTCAATCCTCCGAACTGCCTTTATTTACAAAAGGTTTGCGATTTCTTCCAAAATTACATAATATTTTGGATTTATAAGCCTGTCGAGATAAAAATGTGAAAATATTTCTGGGAATTTCTTTCAGAAGGACAAAAATGCCGATTGCTTGTTGGGGTTTGGCTTGTCTAAGCCCTATCGCGCGGTGGGGATAGGGTGTTTTGGGCATAGACAAGCCATGCCCCTACAAGGCGCGAGGGTGTTTTAGCAGAATATGGGCACAAGTTGGGGTGAAAGTATTCTCTGTGGATGAAATTAATTTCGTCTGCGGACGAAATGAAAATGGACTGCGGACGAAAAAAATTTTGTCCGCAGTCCATTTTCGGGGTATGTGGGGAGGATGGGGTGACGGGGCGCTATTTCACGACGAGGGTGTTGTGGCGCTTGGTGAGGTTTTTGTAGGCCACGGGGAAGTCCTTCGTGGTGATGGGGATGTCGCGTTCGACGGGACGGTAGGCATCGGTGAGCCGATGGGCGAAGAGCCATTCGTAGGTCTTGGGCAGGTAGAAGATGCGGGCGAGGGCGCCGTGGGAGGCTCCGGCCATCCAGTCGTAGCGGAGGCGTTCGTCGTGGTGCTGGGCGAGGAGTTCGTTGACGACGCGCTTCGACTGCTGGATGCCTACGGCGCGGTCGGCGGTGCCGTGGAGAATCCAGAAGGGCAGTTGACCGAGTCCTTGCCAGTCCTTGAGGGTGGTTCCACCGCAGAGGGCCATGCCGGCGGCGATGCGGTCGGGATAGGTGCCGCAGAAGTCCATCGTGCCGTAGCCGCCGAGGCTCATGCCGAGGACATAGACGCGTGTGGAGTCGCAGCGGTAGTTGTGGAGGGTCCAGTCGAGGATTTCGAGGAGTTTTTCGGGTTTCCAGGCTCCGCCGGGGTTTTGGGGAGCGATGATGATGGCTGGGATTTTGCGTCCCATCTGTACGGCCTGCAGGGGTCCGTAGCGGCGCACGCGGTTGAGGTCGTGTCCGCAGAGGCTGGCTCCGTGGAGGAAATAGACGATGGGGCAGGAGTCGCCGAGGGCTTCATAGTTTTCGGGGGTGTAGATCCAGAAGTTGTAGTTGCCGGGCAGGACGTTGCGCTTGGCGTAGAGGGTGTCGGCTTGTGCGCTGGCTGCGAGGGGCAGGCAGGCGAGGGTGAGCACTGCCAGGGTGTGGCGGAGTGCTGTTCGGAAGGGGTGTTTCTGTGTCATTGGATTGTGAATTTGTAGATGCCGTTGCCTCGCGAACCGACGACGGCTGCGTTGCCCACGGCGATGGGTGATGATTCGAACAGGGCGTTCAGGTGTTGTGAGCAGATCACATGGCCGTCGCGTCCTCGGATGAGGTAGATGTAGCCGGCTGCGTCGCAGTCGAAGATGAACATTTCGCCTTTTTCGTTTTGGAACGAGATGGGCGACGACCATGCCCAGCCGTGCAGGGGCAGGGTGTAGGCGATGTGTCCGTCGCTGGTGTCGAGGGCCACGAGTTCGCCGGGTGTCTTGGCGGCCCGGTTGCGGCAGATGTTGGCAAAGATGAGTCCGTGGCAGTCGGCTGTGCCGATGAGAGGTGTGCAGTACATGCCGCCGTCGAGGATTTTGTCGCCGAAGTCCATGCGGTCGCAGGGGAAGGTCTGTTCCCAGATGCGCTGTCCGTCCACGGCACGCAACTTGACGAAGTGGCTGAGTCCGTGCATTCCCTGACGGTCCACCTCGCAGGCCGTGTAGAGGTAGGCCTGTCCGTCGTCTTCGACGGTGCCGACGACGGTGCCGTCGGTGTCGTCGTGGTTGTCGTAGCGCCAGACGGGGCGCATCGTGTTGAGGTTGACGGCGAGGATGTTGCCGTGGTTGTCGCCGACAAAGCCGTAGTTGCGCCAGATGCACAGGCTCGACTCGATGCCGGGGGCTGCGCCGCCAACGCGGTAGCGGAGTGCGGCGACACGGCGCAGGGTGCCGTGGTCGCGTTGGTACTTGTAGATGCTGCCGTTCTCGCCTGCCCAGAACAGGTAGCCGCCGGCCACGACGGGCGAGGAGTCGTAGGCGCCCCAACTGCGCCATGCCTTCGGGTCGCGGTCGAAGAACCAGGTGCGCTTGTGCTGGTTGAGGTCGAACACCTCACAGCCGAATGCGTTGTGGTTTGACACGCCCTGACCGACATACAGGTTGTTGACAAAGTAGGGGTCGAGCGAGGGTGAACCCTTCACCGTGTTGCCTGCGTCGAGGGGTTCGCGGCTCTGCTCGCCTGTTTCAAAGTCGATGAAGTAGATTTTTCCGCAGAGCGAACCGACGATGATTTCGTCTTTCAGCCCCATAGAGAACAGGGGCTGGCCCGTCCATCCCGAACCTCCGCCCCACTGGCCGAGGTCGGTCTTTCCGCTGCCGTCGTCGGTCATGAAGGTCCACGACACGACAAGGGTGTCGGGTGTGCCCTCCACCCTTCCGCCGAAGTCGGCGTTGCGCAGCAGATTTTTGCGGAACGCACGAACGGCATCCGAGTCGGCATAGGGGTCGTCGTAGTCGCTCAGGGGGTGCTGGTCGCTGTCCTCCAGTTCGACGACGAAGGTCACAGCCTCGGCGGCCGAAGGCAGCATGGTGTCGGGCAGCGTCAGGTCGGCAAGCGTCGGAAGTGCCACGCTGTCGCTGTCGCACACTGCTTCGCTGCCTGTTGTCCTACGGCCTTGACAGGCTGTGAGGCACATGAGCAGAAAACAAAATGTGAGGGTGCTGCAGATTCGTGTATTTCGTTCTAACATGGAGGGTTAGGTTCTCTTTCGCCTGCAAAGTTACGATTAAGCGAGAGCAATACAAAAAAAATTAACATTATTTATTTTTATTAAAAACTAAATGACATTCGCAGCCGCCATTGACATCGGCTGAATTTCAGGCAAATTGTCGGAAAAGGTGCGGAAAAGGGGAAGCAGACATCACAAAAGTGGGTTTTTGCTTTGAGGACTCGGATTTATTCTGTAAATTTGTCGCCACACAGATTGTTTCACCTAACTAAACTAAACACTATGAAACAGACGCTTTTGGCCTTTTTATGCGCCCTGTTGCCCCTCGTGGTCAGCGCACAGTCGGTGTACGACAGCCACAATTCGTACAAGGGCAAAATCGAGTCGAGCGGCTACCTGTATGACAGCCACAACTCGTATGCCGGCAAGATTCAGTCGAACGGCTACCTGTACGACAGCCACAACTCTTATCTGGGCAAAATCGAGTCGAGCGGTTCGGTGTACGACAGCCACAACTCGTATGTAGGCAAAATCGAATCGAACGGCTCGGTGTACGACAGCCACAACTCGTATCTGGGCAAGGTGGAGTCGAGCGGCTACGTGTACGACAAGCATAACTCGTCGGCAGGCAAAGCCCAGAACGTGAAGAAGGAGTATGCCGCCGTCGTCTTCCTGTTCAAGATGTTCAAAATGTAAACTTCCCCCATCATGAAAAAACGCATTCTTCTGATTTGGGCCTGTGTGCTGATGCCATTGCTGGCTGCCGCACAGGCCTCGGAAACGTATGACAGCACCGTGGTCAGCGAAGAAGGAGCCTGGTGCTGGTTTGCCGACCCTCGCGCCCTGCACTACCGTAACGACGCCGGCACGATTGACGCGTCGTGGATCGGCTACATCGACGTCCACGGCAATGTCAAGGCCACGCAGTACGACTGGCTGACACACCGGAAGACCGACGTCCTCGTACGCTCGTATTTCCAGCCCGACGACCACAACAATCCTACGTTCCTCGTCCTGCCCGACGAGCGTGTGCTCATCATCTATAGCCGTCACACCGACGAACCGGCTTTCTACTACCGCATTTCGAAGAAGCCTGGCGACATCACGGCACTGGGCGAGGAGAAACGGCTGGCTACGGCGCAGAACACGACTTACCCCTCACCTTTCATCCTCAGTGACGACCCCACACACTGGTACCTCTGCTGGCGCGGCATCAACTGGCACCCGACCATCGCTCGCCTGACTATGCCCGACGCCGATGACAACTGCACCTTCGACTTCGGTCCGAAGCAGATTGTCCAATCGACCGGCGCACGTCCCTATGCCAAGTACCAAAGCAACGGCAAGGACAAAATCTACCTGACCTACACGACCGGTCATCCCGACAATGAATACCCCAACTGGATTTATTTCAACGTGATTGACATCAACCACGGCAACGGTCCCATCCTCCGCGACATCAAGGGCACCGAACTCAAGAAGATTGCCAACGGCGTATTCAACGTCAACAAGTCGGACACCTATGCCAACAACTATCCTTTCACCGTCATCGACCGCACCGACGGCATCCGCAACTGGGTGTGGCAGATTACGCTCGACAAGGACGAGAATCCCGTTGTGGCCTTCACCCACATCGACAACGCCAAGACTTCGCACGTCTATTGCCAAAACTGGAATTCTACGGAACTGTGTTACTCGGGCGGCATGGCTGTCGATCCCGAACACATCAACGACCTCTATCTCTCCATTCCGACCACCAACGGTGCCTATCACAAAGACGGTGTTTATGAAATCTGGAAATACACCATCGACGACGAAGGCAAGGTGGCCGGAAGCGAGCAAGTGACCCGAAATTCAAAGAAGAACAACGTGCGTCCTTTCATTCTGCCCGGCAGCGAAGGCAACGACTTGCGTCTCGCATGGATGAACGGCGACTATTACTACTGGATTGTGAAGCAGGGCTATCCCAACGCCTTCCCGACGAGCATTCGAGGAGATTTTGAATGGGATGAAGAATTGACGGAAGTGGACCCTGATATTGTAATACCACCGTGCATCTGCTTTGGTCCCGACCAGTCGCTACACGTGGCCTTTGCGATGAACGCCAGCAAGTATTATGGCACGCTGCTGCAAGTGGGTGATGAAAGTGCAGGCGGACACGGCATGCGCTACAGCATCGATGCCACCGACCAGTGCCCCGTCGTCACCATCGGCGGCATTGATTACAAGAGCCAGAACCGTCTGCTCACGAGCGACGACTGGGCCACGATGTCCAACGGCACAGGCGGCGACGATCACCCCACCAAACTGAAGACCTGGGTGCTCTCGCTCACCTACGACGGACACACACTCACAACCTATCGCAACGGCTATGTGGATCAGGTCATAGAGC
>ONXQ01000147.1 GCA_900321835.1 uncultured Prevotellaceae bacterium | reverse complement strand
CACCTACGAGCGCGAGGTGATTCCCTACTGGAAAGGCAAGACGCAGCGCGAGCGCATCTTCAACCACGTCAGCAAAGAGTGGGAAGAGGCCTACCACGCCGGCGTCTTCACGGAGTTCATGGAGCAGCGTGCCGCCGGCCACACGGCCATGGACGGCAAGATGTACCACGAAGGTCTGCTCGATGTGAAGGCTCGCATCGAGAAGAAAATTGCCGAACTCGACTTCATCTACGACCCCGAAGCCACCGACAAGCAACAGGAACTCGAGGCAATGGCCATCTCGTGCGACGCTGCCATCCTCTTCGCCGAACGTCATGCACAACTCGCCGAAGAAATGGCTGCACGGGAGCAGAACCCGCAGCGCAAGGCAGAACTGGAGAAGATTGCCAGCGTGTGCCACTGGGTGCCAGCCCATGCACCGCGCGACCTTTGGGAAGCCATTCAAATGTACTGGTTCGTCCACCTCGGCACGGTGACCGAACTCAACGGCTGGGACTCCATGAATCCCGGACACATCGACCAGCACCTCTTCCCGTTCTACGAAAAGGGACTCAAGGACGGCACACTGACCCGCGACCAGGCCAAAGAACTGCTCTCCTGCCTGTGGATCAAGTTCAACAACCAGCCGGCACCTCCGAAGGTGGGCGTCACCGCCCTCGAATCGGGCACCTACAACGACTTCACCAACATCAACATCGGTGGCGTGAAGCGCGACGGAACGAGTGCAGCCAACGAGATTTCGTACATGATTCTCGAGATTCAGGAAGAACTGCACGAACTGCAGCCGGGTCTTTCCATCCACATCGCGGAGAACACGCCCGACGACTTCCTCATGGCTGGTCTGAAGGTGATTCGTCAAGGCCACGGCTACCCCTCCATCTTCAACCCCGACACCTACGTCAAGGAAATGGTGCGCGCCGGCAAGACTGTCGAAGATGCACGCGAAGGCGGCTGCTCCGGCTGCATCGAGGTGGGCGCCTTCGGCAAGGAAGCCTATCTGCTCACAGGCTACCTCAACACGCCGAAGATTCTGGAAATCACGCTCAACGACGGTTTCGACCCCATCTCCAAGAAGCAACTCGGCCTGCACACCGGCGATCCTCGCACCTTCACGACCTTTGAACAACTCTACGAGGCTTGGCACAAGCAGATGATTTACTTTGTCAACCTCAAACTCGCCGTCAACAACTACATCGAGCGTATGTTCTCGCTCTATGCTCCGGCCACGTTCCTGTCGCTCTACATCGACGACTGCATCGAGAAGGGCCGCGACTACTACAGCGGCGGCGCACGTTACAACACGACGTACATCCAGTGCACAGGTCTGGGCACCATCACCGACTGCTTCACCACGCTCAAGAAACACGTGTTCGAGGAGCATCGCTACACGATGGACGACCTGCTGAAGGCTGTCGATAAGAACTGGGAAGGCGAGGAAGTGATGCGCCAGTACATCCGCAACCACACGCCGTTCTTCGGCAACGACGACGCCTATGCCGACGACATCGCCGTGCGCGTCTATGAAGATCTTGTGAAAGCCATCGAGGGACGTCCCAACACCCGTGGCGGCGAGACACACCTGAACATGCTCTCGACCACCTGTCACAACTATTTCGGCTCAGTCTGCGGCGCTAGCGTAAACGGCCGCTTTGCCCGCTTTGCCATCAGTGACGGCACCTCGCCCGCTCATGGCAGCGACTCACACGGCCCGACGGCTGTCATCAAGTCGCTCGGCAAACTCGACCAGACGAAGAGTGGCGGCACACTGCTCAACGTGCGCTTCACGCCCCAACTCTTCCGTCGTGACGAGGACATCAAGAAGTGCGCCTCGCTCATCCGCACGTACTTCAAGTTTGGCGGCCACCACATCCAGTTCAACATCGTTGACACCGCCACGCTGCTCGATGCCCAGAAGCATCCCGACCAGTACAAGGACCTCCTCGTCCGTGTCGCCGGCTACAGCGACTACTTCAACGACATGACCGAGCAGTTGCAAAACGAAATCATCGCCCGCACGGAGAACGAAGCGGTGTAAAGATTTAGCATTTCCCTAAAAAGCGCGGCGGATGAACCATACGAGTTCATCCGCCGCGTTGTTTTTTTGTAAAAATACCCCTTAGTTACCACTTCAGCGGTTCTTGCAGAATAACACCATCGGTCATTGGGTTGTCTGCTTCGCCAAAAACATTGGCTTTGTACTGAATGCAGAGCATGGTCAGGTTTTCGCTGCCCGTGTTCTTGAGGGCGCGTTTACCTTCGGGAGCCACACGGACGATGGTTCCTTCACCGACGGGGAAGATTTCGCCGTCCACTTGGTACTGGCCTTCGCCTTTCAGAATGATGTACAGTTCTTCATGCGTCTTGTGGGTGTGCAGAAAACCGCTGTCCTGACCAGGCACAAGGGTCTGGAACGAAAATTCGCTACCTGTGGCACCGACGGCCTGTCCTGCAAACACTTTTCCCTGAATCGTCACGGGACCCATGGGCAGTTCGTGTTCGATGATTTCACAAACTTTGCCTACGCTCACTGCAGTGTAGTTCTTGCCTGTTGCAATTGTTTCAATCTTTCTCATGATTCTTTTCTTTTTTTACGATTAGTATTGATTTTTTTCGTTTTGCGATGCAAAGTTAAGAATATTTTTCCTGTCATGCAATAAGTTTCCAAAAGGCTGTATAGTTACCAAAAAGTAGGAAATGAGCAGGTGTCAGCCTTCTTTGTCATCAAGTTTAACACAGATTAACACTTTCGTTTTGTCTGCTAAGTTACTTTTAGTTACCTTTGCGCTGTTATTAGGAGATTGCCGCCTCAATCGGTATCATGGTATTTAATTCTATTATTTGCATGACAGACATACAGGCTTCTTATTTCGACTGTCCCATCCGACAGGTTATCAGCCGTTTCGGTGACAAATGGTCGCTGCTCGTGCTCTATCAACTCCATGTGAGCAAGACGGGCATTCTTCGTTTCAACGAACTGCGTCGTCTGATGACCGACTGTTCGCAAAAGATGCTCTCTCAGACACTAAAGAATCTGGAGCAAAGCAACTTGGTAAACCGGAAGGTTTATCCCGAAGTGCCGCCTCGCGTGGAGTATTCGCTGACGGAAGTAGGACAGTCACTCATGCCCACGGTGAACGACTTGATTAGTTGGGCCCTGCAGCATTTTCACGACGTTGTCACTCCTCAGGTTGTCTTTTCGTGAATGTTTTCCCATACGAAAGGGGAGAGAAGCACATCTGGTGCCTCTCTCCCCCTTTTTTCTGTCAGTCAGTTCGAAACCGAACTATTGAGCCAGTCGCAGACCGAGTTCGTTGTTGCTCATCGTTGGTTCATTGTTGCCACGATACGAGTTGCGACAGTTGCTTGAAGCGTAGTACCAACTGCCGCCACGGGTCATGCGCCATGAGCCTTCTGCTGGGCCTTTGGGATTGGTCTCGTCGGCGTCGCTGTACGATGCCTGCCAGTCTTGACACCACTCCCACACATTGCCAGTCATGTCGTAGATTTCCAGTTCGTTCGCGGCTTTTGTCTTTACATCTTTGGAACCTTTGTCGTCGGTGGTTTCGGTGTACCAAGCCACAGCGCTGATGTCATTGCTTCCGCTGTACTTAAAGCCTTGCGACTTCTTGCCGCCACGAGCAGCATACTCCCATTCGGCTTCGGTGGGCAGACGGAATTTCTGGCCTGTCTTCGCATTCAACTTGCGGATGAATTCCTGACAGTCCACCCAACTGACGCAGCACACAGGGCGCTGGGGACCCTTAATGTCATAGTATCCGGATGAAATACCTTCAGGAAGGCTGCCCATCACAGCCTGCCACAAGGCCTGTGTCACCTCGGTCTCACCAATGCTGTAGTCCGAAAGCGTCACGTTGTGAACGGGTTTCTCGTCGTCCTCGGGGTATTCACCCTGGTCGCTCGTCGCACCCATCTGGAACGTGCCACCCTCGACCTTGATCATTTTAAAACTGACACCCCCCACGGTGTATGTCTTCGAATTAGTCTGTGCCCATGAGGCTGTGGCAATCATCATTGTGATGGCCGTCCATACAAGTTTCTTTTTCATCATTAACAATGCTTGTTTTTGTAACGGCGCAAATGTAAGAAGAATTATACAGATACACAAATATGTGTGCGACTTTTTGCTTCTTTTCATAAAGTTCCAGGCGTAGGCATCCAGACTTTGTTCAAAACGCATGTCCAAGCGCTTGGAATTTTCACGCCTAGTGCTTGGCGTTCGAACGCTAAGTGCTTAGCGTTTTTACGCCAAGTACTTGGAAGGATGGAATAAGTTCTGCGAAATTGCGGATATGTCGGGGAGAATCCGTAACTTCGCAGCAGAATTGTAAACAACGAATTGCGACGTGACGATTTTTGATATTAAGCGGTATGCCGTGAACGACGGACCGGGCGTGCGGACGACGCTCTTCTTGAAGGGATGTCGGCGAAGCCCCAGCGGACGTACAAGAAGTCGAAGTGCATCGGCTGCCAGACTTGTGTGCAGGTTTGTCCGCAGCAGGCATTGGAACTGACGCCGGAGGGCATCCGCCCTGTGAGCGGTGCGCAGTGTGTGCTGTGCGGACGGTGCGCCGAAGAATGTCCGACGACGGCGCTCGAGATGTGCGGTCGTGAGTGGACGATGGACGAGTTGATGGCTGAGGTCGAGAAGGAACGCGAGATCATGGAGCAGAGTGGGGGAGGCGTCACGCTGTGTGGCGGCGAACCGCTCATGCAGCCCGAGGCTGCACTGGCCCTGCTCAAGGAACTCGGTCGGCGCGG
>ONXQ01000054.1 GCA_900321835.1 uncultured Prevotellaceae bacterium | reverse complement strand
AGGCAGGCTTCTACTTCCTCAGCATCGTCACCGACGGCGACTTGTGGATGCCGCGCGACTGGCCGCGACTGAAATCGTGGGTGAACGGGGTCAGGAAAGAGTGGTAAGCGTGAACAAGAAAGAAAAAGGGGACGTAATGTTTTGAAAATAACGGCAAAATGTATATCTTTGCACAAACAATAACCTTTTTACTCACGACGACCCTATGAAGAAAACAGTCATCCTGGCCACCCTGCTGCTGACGGGTTGCATGGCCGCGTGGGCACAGTTGCCCGAAAAGTTTGCCATCATCGCCGGCGGCGGTGTGAGTTTTCCCTACGTGAAGCAGTACGAATACGACTTCTACTCGAAGTACGGCGACCGCCCCGGCTACAACCTGCTGGCCGAGGGACGCTACTATTTCTCCAACGACGACCAACTGGCGCTGGGCGTGGGCGTGGGATTCGACTTCATGAGCCACACGCGGCACGGCGACAAGCAGAATGTCTATTTCGGACGCCCAGAGTTTGTCATCCGCCTCGCCCTCGACGATGACGAGACAGATGCGCTGTTCTTCAACCTCGGTGCCGGCCTGATGCACTACGAGGAGAAGATGAGCCCCATCGCCGATGCTGAGAACAAGTTCGAGAAGCAGTACGGCCACGTGTTCCACCGCAACTACTTCGGCTTCGGCATCGGTCTGGGCTACGAGTTCGCCCTGACGAAGGGAGTCGGCGCCATGGTCCGCTTCGACTACGACTGCGCCGGCATCTTCTGGAACGACCGTGCCCGCCTGATTGACATCTACGGCAATCCCTACGACGACTCGCAGCACAAATGGCTGAAGTCGCGTCTGCAGTTCTTCAACCTCTCCCTCGCACTGGAGTTCGGAATGTAGAGGACTCTGTCCCGACCCCAAGCCTCACCCCCAAGCCTCACCCCCTAACCCCCAAGCCTCACCCCCTAACCCCCTCTCCGAAGGGCGAGGGGGAAGCCTACGGCGGCGAGGGGAAAGACTACGGCGGCGAGGGGGAAGACTGGCGGCGGAGGGGGGAAGACTGACGGCGGAGGGGAGTAGATAGAAAAGTCCCATGCAAGCAAATCGTTTGCATGGGACTTTTTCTTTATTTATATAATAATGTAGAAGTAACTGCTCCCCTCCCTCACAGGGAGGGGCCGGGGGAGAGTCCGTAGAATCTGAGTCCTCCGTCCTTACGCCTCGCCGGGATTCATGTTGAACGGCGCTATCGTGCTGCCGGGACGGGGCTGCTGGCGCTGTTGCAGACGGATTTCGCCGAACTGGTCTTCATACTTTTTCAAGTTGTCCTGCAGGGCGAAGAGGAGACGCTTGGCGTGCTCGGGAGCCATGACGACACGGCTGCGCACTTCGGCCTTCTGCAGACCGGGCATCATGCCGGCGAAGTCGAGGATGAACTCGGACGACGAATGAGTAAGGATGGCGAGATTGGCATAGACACCCTGTGCCACCTCGGGCTTCAGTTCAATCTGAAGTTGCTGGTTTTGTTGTTCGTTTGCCATAATAGAATTGTTTGATGAGTAATGTAATCGGTTGATTTGTACTGCAAAGTTATGGATTATTTTTGAATTATTCGTAACTTTGGCTCGCCGAAGTTACTTTCGTTCGGAAAAAATCAAATGAATTTGTTTTTTCACTCACTTAGTCGTAACTTTGCACAAGAATTTGAGGTAGAAAGAAGTGGCGGAAAGCACAACGAAGAAACTTTCGAGGACCGACGTGCTGCTGGAACGTGTGCGTTCAGGCGGTGCGCCGTGGACTGTCGGCGAGCAGGTCGAACTGGCCGCACGACTGGCCATTCCCGCCATTCTTGCGCAGATTTCCTCGATTGTGATGGAGTATATCGACGCGTCGATGGTCGGGCACCTCGGAGCCGAAGGGTCGGCAGCCATTGGCATCGTCGCCACATCGACCTGGCTGTTCTGGGGACTGGGCAGCGCTGCCTCGACGGGTTTCTCGGTGCAGGTAGCCCACCGCATCGGTGCAAACGACGGAGCCGACGCCCGCCGCATCTTGCGACAGTCGCTGGTCACTTGCCTCGGCTTTTCGCTGCTGCTCATGATTATCGGCCTCAGCATCGCCCCCAGCCTGCCCTACTGGCTCGGCGGTTCGGACGAAATTGCCCACGACGCCACCATCTACTTTGCGCTCTGTGCCGCTGCCATGCCCGTGTTCCAGACCACGTTTCTCATGAGCAGTATGCTGCGCTGCAGCGGCAACATCAAAATCCCAAGCCTGCTGAACATCAACATGTGCGTGCTCGATGTCGTGTTCAACTTCCTGCTCATCTTCCCCACACGCCGAATGCACGTGTTCGACCTGCACTTCACCATGCCGGGCGCCGGACTGGGCGTGACGGGGGCTGCGCTGGGCACGCTGCTCGCCGACTTCATCACGGGCATCCTGCTCTTCTACTTCCTCTGCTACCGCTCCTACCACCTGCGCATCTTCGGGCGTCACCGCCTGGAGAGTGTCGGACTGAAGGGTTTCATGCCTACGAAGCGAGTGCTGCAGAAAGCCGTCAGAATCAGTACACCCATCGGGCTGGAACGCATCATCATGTGCGGCGCACAAATCACTACCACGGTCATCGTCGCTCCGCTCGGCATGATGGCCATTGCCGCCAACTCTCTCGGTGTGAACGCCGAAAGCCTGTGCTACATGCCGGGTTACGGCATTGGCGACGCTGCCACGACCCTCGTCGGGCAGAGCATCGGCGCACAGCGCAAGGACCTGGCCCGACGTTTCGCCAACATCTGCGTGACGATGGGCATCAGCGTCATGGCCATCATGGGAACCGTCATGTACCTGGCCGCACCTGTGATGATGGGATTCATGTCGCCCGTTCCCGACATCGTCGAACTGGGCACCGAAGCCCTGCGCATCGAAGCCTTTGCCGAACCGATGTTCGCGGCCAGCATCGTCTGCTACGGCGCATTTGTCGGAGCCGGCGACACACTGATTCCAAGCAGCATGAACCTCACCACCATTTGGGCGGTGCGCATCACGCTGTCCATTTTGCTGGCTCCGCTCATGGGCCTCAACGGCGTATGGCTTGCCATGTGCCTCGAACTCAACCTGCGCGGCATTCTGTTCCTGCTGCGGCTGCGCAGCCAACGGTGGATACCTAAAACGCTCAGAAACAGCAAATAGATATTTTTTATAGAACAAAAATGAAAACCATTAAGAACCAACACTTCGAAGGCGAACGCCCACTGTTCGAGTCGCACAATCTGCGCCTGGAGCACGTCACCATCGGAGAAGGCGAAAGCGCCATCAAACACTGTTCCGACATAGAGGCTGTGGACTGTTATTTCGAAGGAAAATATCCGTTCTGGCACGTTGACCGTTTCGACATTCAGAACTGTCACTTTGCCGTCGGTGCGCGCTCCGCACTCTGGTACAGCAACCACCTCACGATGAAGGACACCGTGATTGACGGTCCGAAGATGTTCCGCGAAATGCACGACGTGCAATTGGAAAATGTGCGCATCAACGATGCCGATGAAATCTTCTGGCGTTGCACCGACATCGTCGGCCGCAACGTGGAACTGCACGAGGGTACCTACCCTTTCATGTTCTGCGAAAACGTACGCATCGACGGACTGAAGAGTGATGCAAAGTACGTCTTCCAGTATTGCAAAAACGTCGAACTGCACAACGCCCACATCGTGACCAAAGACTCGTTCTGGGAGTGCGAGAACGTGACCATCTACGACTCACACCTCGACGGCGAGTACCTCGCATGGCACAGCAAGAATGTGCGCCTCGTACGTTGTCACCTGCTGGGCGAGCAGTTGCTTTGCTACGCCGACCGCCTCGTGCTCGAGGACTGCACCTTCGACGCCGCTTGCGACCGTGTGTTTGAGTACAGCACCGTCGAGGCCGACATCCGCGGACACATCGAGAACATCAAGAACCCGACCAGCGGCCACATCGTTGCCGACAGCATCGGTTCGGTCACCATCGACGAGAACATCCAGCAGCCTGCCGACTGTATTATTAAAATACGTAACCATGAATTACAACTTTGACGAAATCATTCTGCGACGCGGCACCGACTGCTACAAGTGGGACTGTGCCGAGGACGACGACGTGCTGCCCTTGTGGGTGGCCGACATGGACTTCAAGGCTGCGCCGTGCATCCTGAATGCCCTCGAAAAACGTTTGCAGCACGGCGTCTTCGGTTACGAAAAAGTTCCGGAAAGGTACTATGACGCCGTGAGGACATGGTTTCTGCAGCGGCACAACTGGCGGTTCGAGCGCCAGTGGATGCTCTACACCACCGGCGTTGTGCCTGCGCTGTCGGCCATCCTGCGTGCCGTCGTCATGACAGGCGACAAGGTGCTGCTCACCACACCCGTCTATAACTGCTTCTTCTCCTGCGTCCGCAACAACGGGGCAGAGGTGGCCGAAAGTCCGCTCCTCGTGGGCGACGACGGCATGTACCACATCGACTGGGACGACTTTGAGCAACAGTGTGCTGACGACAAAGTGGTGGCCTACATCCTCTGCAATCCGCAAAATCCTGGCGGACGAGTGTGGACAAAGGACGAACTGGCACGCATCGGCGACATCTGCCGGCGTAACCACGTGCTGGTCATCAGCGACGAAATCCACAACGAACTCATCATGCCGGGGCACACTTACACGCCGTTTGCATCGGTGTCGAAGGAGAACGAGGCCGGCTGCGTGGTGTGCACGTCGGCCTCGAAGTCGTTCAACATTGCCGGACTTCAGATGGCCAACATCGTTTGCGCCGACCCTGCCTTGCGTCGCCGCATCGACCGTGCCATCAACATCCACGAGACGTGCGACGTCAACCCCTTCGGTCCCGTGGCCACCATTGCCGCCTACAGCGACGAGGGTGCAGAATGGCTCGACGAACTCTGCGAGTACCTTCACGGCAATTACGTCTATCTCTGTCAGCAGTTGGCCGAGCATTTACCCATGCTGCACGTCATGCCGCTCGAAGGCACCTACCTCGCCTGGGTGGATTGCAAAGCGCTGCTCGACCGTCTGCACACCGACAGCCGGGGTCTTGAAGAACGGCTTGTCCGCGAAGCCCGTGTGTGGTTCAATGAAGGGTCGATGTACGGCCGTGCCGGCGAAGGTTATCTGCGCATCAATCTTGCCTGTCCGCGCAGCACACTGGCCGAAGCGCTCCGACGCTTTGCAGACTTCGTAGCATCATGACGCACAGCATCAACAACAGAAAGCCCCTCTAACAAGCACGTTAAAGGGGCTTTCACGTCCAGTGAACCGGTTCGCCGGGGATGAAGCTGACAGACGAAACTGAAACGCCGAAGAACGGGTCGTTGAACAGATGGGTCAGCATGCTGTTGCGCAGCAGCGAACCTACGATGGCCTGCACTTTCGACTGCACCTCTCCCGTCACCCACTTGGCGGCCACGGCCTCGGCGAGCGCATGCTCCTGACCGTCGGAAGTGCGAACGTAAGGCACGAGTTCTTCGTCCACGTCGCCATCTTCGTCCATCACCATCTCGTTCTTGAAGAATACCGTTCCCAGACGAGTGTGTCGTCAGAATTCTCCATCATCTTTACCAGTTTCACGATGTCTTCACGCTTGCTGTCCACCATAGCCACACGCAGAGTGGTGACATTCAGCATGTTGAACCAAGTACTTGCCGATGTGGGAACAAAGTCGGCATAAGACGTGAAGTGTCTGGCAGCCCACTGGTTTTCAATGCCGATGCCCAGTATCAGGTTGTTACCCTGATTCATGCGCATTTCGAGGTCCAACTTGCCGTTGTTCACGCGGAAACGTGAGAGCACGATGCTGTACGGGCCAAAACCGATGCTGCCCGTCACGTCCATGCGGTCGATCATGGCATAGTAGCTGACGGCGCGACGTTGCTTGCTTCCACTGCCACTGTCGTTCAAAGCCAGTTCTGCAATGTCCATCGTCGTGTTCATGATTTCAGCACCGTCCACATAGAAGTGGGTCGTGGCGTGTGTCGGCATCTCGAGCGACATGCGGATGGCCTTGCCACTCTGGAGTTGGGCCAGTTGTTCAGCCGTCAGACCCAGACGGCTCACGTCGTTGCCTTCGGCCACGAAACGGTCGATGTATTCCTGCGTGATGTCGTAAGTCTTCGTGTGGAGCACACCCGTCGAGCCCGAGCGGTCGATGGTCACCTTGTTTTCACGACCCTGCGAGTCCGTGAACTTGATGTCCAGTGACTTGCCGTCGCCTGTCGGGTTATACACCCACTGTCCCGTCGTCGGGTCCAGTTGGAGCGTGCCTGAATAGGCCGAAAGATTCGTCTTGACGGCTGCGAAATAGTCGCTGCCATACCTTGCAGGGTCTTCTGCCACTGTAGCCAGCGCCACGATAGGCATGTACGACTTGGGGTCCATGCTGGCATTTTCCAGGGCTTCCGACAGTTCGTCCAGTGCCTCGCGCTGCGGCTCCGTAATGTCGGGGTTGATGGCGTCGATCAGACCATTCATACCGTCGATGACGGGCTGTGAAGACTGCGGCCAGCCGATGGATTCGGCCTTCGGGGCATCGATAGGAATGTTGGTGCCGCCACCGCCATTACCGCCGCCGTTACTACCACCATCTTCGCCATCACTGCCACAGGCAGCAAACGAACCTGCCAACAGCGCAGCGGCTGCCAGCATCAGGAGATTCTTGAAGTTTGTTTTCATGATTTTGATTTTGTTGAAAAATTTAAGTGATTTAGAAAAAATGATTAGATGACGGTTGCAAAGTTAGGCAAAAGACACCAAACGTACATTTCAAATTTCCAGAAATAACATTTCAAATTCGCAAAAACTGTATTTTTACAACATTTTTACATTAAATTCAACCTCGGCCACCTTCTTCTTCAGAGTGAACGGAAACAGCACGTCCAAGTATTTGGAAAACGAACGCCAAGTGCTTAGCGTGAAAACTCCAAGTGCTTGGCGTGCGAACGCTAAGCGCTTGGAGAAAAAACGCCAAGCGCTTGGCATAAAATTTCCAAGCGCTTGGACAAAGTGAAAAAGTGGAAAAGTGTTACGGTACCATCACCTTGTGTCCACCGACAATGTAGATGCCGCGTGGCAGGCCTTCGAGGGTGTCGCCGATGCGGCGTCCTTGCAGGTCATAAACCGCACCCTGTACTTCGTCATTTGTACTTGGTACTTGGTACTTGGTATTTGAATCTATGCCTGTGACAACGTCGGGCGAGGCCGAGCCGTAGAAGTAGAGGTGGAAGTTGTCGAAGATGGTCCAGTAGCCGTCGCCCGACTCAGAGCCGCGCAGCCCGACACGCATTGTCGCTCCGCGGCGTGTGGTCGAGGTGAGCACCTCGTTCGCGTAGAGGCCCTTCTTGAAGTAGGCCGCTGCGCCGACCATCGAGTTGGGGATGTAGAGCGACTGACTGCCAGCCTGCACGTCGTCGGTGCCCAGGATTGTGGTGCGGGCTTCGTCACCGATGTGGCAGATGCGCACCGACTTCGTGTCCATGTAGAGTTGGGCACTGACGCGGTTGGTGCCGTTAGCATAGTCGTTCATCACCGCGTCGTAGGCACCAGGGCGCTGGAAGGCCTGAGCGGTCAGTTTGAACGTGCCTTTGGGCATGTTTGTGAGCGTCTGGTAGAAGTCGAACGTGCGCTGGAAGTATTCGCAGCACGACTCGGCAAAGGTGGGCATGTCGCTCCATCCGAGATTGCTGTCGATGGCAGCGTTGTCCATCATGAAGGTGAGGTCGAAGGGGTGGGTGAGGTCGGTCGGCGTGACGCTCGACAGGAAGTTCATGGCAGCCGTGCGGGCTTCGGTCACGAGCGGACGCACGTCGGCAGCCGTGACGGCAGCCTTCGACTGGGTTTCGATGCCTGTCAAAGCCGTATCCAGTGTCTGGTCAGCATTGGCGACATCCTCGGTGTGGCCCACTCGCTTGAGGCGGCGAATCTGGGCGATGAGGTCTTTGAGGTCGGCTTGGAAGGCTTTCTTCACACCCTGCTCAAACGCATCGACTTCGTCGGCACGGAGCAGAATCCAGCGCTGCGTTTCGCCCGAGTCGTAGAGGTTGACCAGCTGGGCCGAAAGCGTGCCGTCGGAATTAGCCGTGAGGGCATGGGGCGCATTCGACTGTTCGGGATGGATGAACCAGAAACTGCGCACCGACTCGTTGCCCACGCTGATGGCGTTGCGTCCGCGAATCACGTGGAAGTTCTCGTTGTTGGAAACCGACGTACGGCTGCGGGCCTTGAAACCGCCTGCGCCATCGCCCGTGTACGACACGTAATGGCCGGTCGAGGCATTGCGCACCTGATAATACTGGTTGCTGCCCGTGAAGGTGACGTACCACGCTGCGTTCTCGGTCGATGCAAGGTCGCCCTGGTCGATGGCTTTCCATGCGAGCGAGCCGTCAGCCTGTTCGACGAGATAGGAGTCGTAGAGGCCGCAGTCCTTGTTCTCATTCTTGATGTAGTATTTCTGGTTGTCGTCCTGCTCCAGCACGTAGGCCGGCAGACAGAAGCCACCACCCCAGTAGTTGACAGGCACCAGTCCGTCCTCCATCATGCCCTGCACGATGGCCGAACTGGCTATATAAACGGCCTGAATGTCGTTCCATGTCTTCGGACCGGCCCAGGCTCCGGCGTCGAGGTGAGCACCGTTGAAGGCATATTTGTTCTCCCAGACAGCCGTTCCGCCACCACCTTCTTCATAGACACCGCTGAACGGACGGAATCCCCAGTGGGCATTGTCGTAGGCACCGGTGATGACCAGATCGTCGCGGTTTTCCCAGAAGCGCAGGGCAGCGTTGGCACGCTCACCGGCCCAGTCGCCATTCATGCTCGTACGCAGCCAGGAGTTTTCCCAACCGCCCCAGATGCCCAGTGTGCCGCAACCGACACCGTGCTGCATCTCGTGGATGCACGTACCGCTGCGCTGGCCCATGTTCGTTCCCATGCGCATGTTGCCGCCGTAGCCGCAGTCGGCCGTCGGAGTGCCGGGACTGTAGTTGCAGGTGACGTGGAATCCGCGGATGCTGGTGTAGTTGGTCCACCAGCGGCAAGCGTCTTCCAATGCTGCGGTGATGCGGTCGTTCTGCTCAACA
Organism: uncultured Prevotellaceae bacterium; assembly: GCA_900321835.1. Lineage (GTDB taxonomy): Bacteria > Bacteroidota > Bacteroidia > Bacteroidales > Bacteroidaceae > UBA3839. The sequence goes on along the minus strand of ONXQ01000054.1, from coordinate 8,543 downwards.
GGTGCGCCGTTGGAGATGTAGGTATAGGTCACGTCGCCTTGAGGCAGCGTTGACATCTTGATGACATCGCCGTAGCCGACGGCGTACGTCTTGGTCATGGCGTAGGCACGGATGTAATAGACGGTGCCCGGCTTCATCGGCATTCGGTAGATGCGACCATTGTAGTCGAGATAGTCTGTACCACAAAGGTCGAGCACAGTGGGTTCGGGATTGGTCTCGCTATAGCAGAAACCCTGTTCGAGGATGTTGCTGGTATTGCCTGTGACGGTCATGCGTCCGAAAGCCTCGCCACAACCACGTGCATAGCGGGGGTCGGTCTTGACCACAGGAGCCGTTCCGCTGCCGTTCGTCACCATGTAGAGACGGTAGGCACGCTCGAGGTTTTCAATCTCCGCAGCCATCTGAGCCTGCGTGCTGTTGAGGTCGTCGTTGACGGCTTTGGCCTGGTTGATGGCAGCGAGGAACTTGTCGGCGCCAGTGAGCGAGCCGGTTCCGTAGCGCTGTTCAGCCTGGTCGATGGCGTCCTGCAGACGGGCAAAGGCTGCACTCGACACCTCGGCATCCTGCTTCAGGGTGCGCAGCGGTGTGGAGACTGCCGTGTAGCCGTCGGCAGTGGTCTTGGCGAGTTCGGCACGTGCGTTGGCCAGCGCGGTCTCCAGTGCCGAGCGGATGCTGGCTTCCATCTTGAGCGGAAGCACCGATTCTGCCTGCTCGATGTAGAGGCGCAGTGCTTTCTGGTAGTCGGCGAAGGTGCCGCCGGCCCAGTAGAGTTCAAAATTATCGACGGCAAGCCAGTTGCCCGTGGCGCCGACGGCCTTGAATCCGATGGTGGCATCTCTTTCGATGTTGGTGAACACCAGTGTGTAGGTGTCGTCCTTGCCGACGGCTGTCTGTTCCATACCACCGACAATCCAGGCGCCCGACTGCACGGCTGTGCTGCCTTCTTGGATGTTGTGGGCAGCAGCCTTGAGCACGAACACGCCCAGTCCGAGTTTCTTTACGGTCTGGAGTACAGAGGCATCGCCGACGCGGTTGCCCTTGTCGGTCCATTTTTCGACGTACACATTCCCGGCCTTCAGTCCGAATGCCGTGTTGCTCTGTGTCTTCATTCCAATTTGTTCCCAGCCCGTGAACGCCTGTTCAAAACTTCGGTTGGTGAGGCGGTCACTCCAGTCGATGGGGTGCTCCACAGAGACAGATTCGGTGCGGTAGGTTTCCATCGCCTCCAGCAGCGCCTGGTTGGCTGCCAGGAGTTGCTCGATGGTGGCTTCGTTGTTGTCCATCACGCCCTGTGCGGTGCTGATGGCTGTGCGCAGGTTGGCTTCGCCGGCACCGCCCTCGTTGGCCAGCGCCGTTGCTGCGACGATGGTCTGCCCGAGGTCGTCACGAGCCGACTGGATGCCGTTCCCTTTATAAATAAGGGTCATTCCCTGCCAGTTGAGCCACTGCGACGTTGCGCCCATGCGGAGGGAGACCGTCAGGCGCGAAGTGCTGACAATGACGTTCTGGGCCACGGCTTGGGCGTCGGGATGGCAGAGAGCCTGTGCAGCCGACTTCATGTCGTTGGGGCACAGCCATTCTTCTCCGCCGGCCCATCCGTTGCTGTTCGCATTGCCCACGAGATAGTTGAGCCGGGTCATGAGGGGCACATCGCCCGTCACGGTGTTGTCGCTCTTCGCGGTCAGCATGGGGGCTTTGCCGGGCGTGGAGCCGTCTTCGCGGTAGATGCTGCGGAAGTAGGCATCATAGACGCCGGCAGGCACCGTGGCCGACTGTGTGAGGGTGAGCGCTCCGTGGAACTTCTCAAAGTCGCCCCAGGAGAACGTCTGTGCGGTGCTGTTCCAACGGGTGTTCAGTCCGACGCCTGCCATATCGGCATTGGTGAAGAGGAACGACACATCGAGAGGTCCGGCGATATCGGCTGCAGCCGCTGTGAAGAGCGTCTTGCAGGCGTTCTGCAACTGGGTGTTCGTTGCGCTGGCATTGTCGTACACCTCCTTTGCGGCAGCGATTTCTGCGCTGTACTGCGCCGCCTTTCCTCCGGCGACAATGGCCTCGTAGATGCTGTACAGACGCTGTTGCCACTTATAGCGGGCGTAGGAGCCGTCGGTCACATGGGTTTCGCTGATGAAAGCCCAATGGGTGAGGCCGGCACCGTCGGTGAGTGTGAGGTGTCCGCCACGGTTCCAGACCACGTCGAGCGGCAGACTCAGGGCGGTGTTGGTCAGCGTATAGACATGGCTGCCAGTGGCTGTTTCGGCAAAGCGGAAACTCTGGTTCTTTGTTTGGTCCACGTAGATGTCGTAGGCTCCCTTGCTGGGACACGAGATGTACTGGTCGGCAAACGCCTGAAGGCGTACGCTCACGTTCTGTCCCGAAACGTAGGCCCAGGCACGGTGCTGTTCCGACGCCTTCGTGTCGGAGTTGTTGAGGCGGGTGGCACACGCATTCGTGTTCCAGTCCATACCGTTCGTCACGAACGCATCGGCCTCGACGTTGTACAGATAGACGGTTGTCGATGAACTGAGTCCCGACAGGTTCTCACCCGGCACCGCAGGTGCCTTCCAGTCCTGGGCGACGGCTGTCAGCGACAGCACACAGGCCGCGAACATGGAGAATAGACTTTTCATTTTCATTGATGGTTTAGTTAGATTGTGATAGATGTCTTGTTGAACGACCGCCTGCAGGGTTTCCCGACGAAAGGGCCGCAGCAGGGCGACGGAAAATGCAATATTTTCACGGTGCAAAGTTACGACAAAAAATGCAAACGGAGGTGCAATAACCACTCAGAAAACAGCAAATATTTGTCTTCTTTGCACGACAAATCAACCAACACCCCCCACTTTTCGTTCATTCTCCCCGCAATTCGCCTATACGTCCGAGCGCTCGGAAAAAAACGTCCGAGCGCTCGGAAAAAAATCTCTGAGCGCTCAGACGTTTTCGTCCGAGCGCTCAGGCCTATAGAGAGACTATGTTGGTGTTGGGGGAGAATCAGACCTTGATCTTGTCGAAACCTTCGCCGAAGACACCGGCGGCTGTGGTCTGCGTGATGAAGGCGTTGGGGTCGATGTTCTTCACCATGCGGAAGATTTCGACCGACTGCCGACGACGTGCCACGACCATGAGAATCTCGACGTCGTCGCCGGTGTAGGCACCTTCGGCATGAATGAGGGTGACGCCGCGGTGAAGGTCGTTCAGCAAGGCATGCTTGATACGTTCGTGACGGCGCGAAATGATGAAGAACTGGATCGACTGGTGCGCCAGATTGAGCACGTAGTCGATGAGGTAGGAAAGCACAAACATGGTGGTGAAACCGAACACCACGCGTTTCCAGTCGTGGAAGATGAAGTAGAGCGACGAAATGATAATGAGGTCGCAGAGCAGAATCATACGACCCATCGACACGTTCTTGTATTTCGTGACGATGGCGGCGATGATGTCGGTTCCGCCCGTCGAACCCTGGTGCTGGAAAATCAGTCCCAGCCCCACGCCGCAAAGACCGGCGCCGATGATGCAGGCCATGAAGTCCTGCCCTTCGCCCAGTATCTGCGGCAGTCTGCCGGCATCGTCGCGGAACAGGGCCTGCAGAAGCGTGAGCAAGAGGGAGAGCACCGTAAATCCGTAGATGGTCTTGATGCAGAACTTCAGGCCCAGGACCTTGATGGCGGCGAGGATGAGCAGGGCATTGACCGTGAAGTAGGTGTACTGCATCTCCAGACCTGTGATGTAATAGACGATGGCGGAGATGCCCGTCAGGCCGCCCGAAGCAATCTCGTAGGGCAGCAGAAAGGCGGTCCAGCCCAGGGCATAGAGCACAAGCCCGAAAGTGATGACCAGATAATCCTCCACCTCGTGCCACACGGACGTGCGCCGTATGGTTCCGTCAGCAGCCACGAGACTTCGCAGCCGCTGGAATCTACTGTTGTTTGCCATTGAATGCTATCAGACCGTTTTTGAGAAATTCCAAATATGCCTCCACATCTTCGTCGTAGGCCCGCGAGGCGGTGAGCGGATGGCCGTCGGCGTCGAGCAGCACGTAGAAGGGCTGGGCCGTGGCACCGAACTTGTGGCTCTGCAGCCAACTCCACTTGTCGCCTACGGTGCGGAGTTTGCGCTGCTGTCCCTGGTCGTCCACGACGTAGGGCTCGGGCAGCGCCGTCTTCTCATCGACGTAGAGTTGGATGAGCACATAGTCGTCGGTCATCATGCGGGCGACCCGTTCGTCGGTCCACACCGCAGCCTCCATCTTTCGGCAGTTGACGCAGCCGTAGCCTGTGAAGTCGATCATCACGGGTTTGTGGTGGGTGCGGGCGTAGGCCATACCCTCCTCGTAGTCGGTGAACATGGGCTTCACCTCGGCATCGGGCATGAGGTTGAAGTCCTGCGTCTTCATCGGGGGAGCAAAGGCGCTGACGGCCTTGAGCGGAGCGCCCCACAGGCCGGGAATCATATAGACTGCGAAGGCCAGCGAAATCATGGCGAGGAAGAAGCGCAGCACACCGACGTGTTCGGTCTTTTCGTCATGGGGAAAACGTATTTTGCCGAGCAAATAAAGGCCGAGCAGGCCGAACAGCACAATCCAGAGCGCAAGGAAGGTTTCGCGGTCGAGCAGGTGCCAGCCGTTGGTCAGGTCGGCCACGGAGAGGAACTTCAGCGCGAAGGCGAGTTCGATGAAGCCGAGCACAACCTTCACTGTGTTCATCCATCCGCCCGACTTCGGCATCTGCTTCAGCCAACTGGGGAACATCGCAAAGAGCGTGAACGGAAGGGCGAGGGCCACGGCGAAGCCGAGCATACCGATGGTCGGCCCCAGAAGGCTGCTCCCTTCGGTGACCACTTCGACCAGCAGAAAACCGATGATGGGGCCGGTACACGAGAAGGAGACGAGCGTCAGGGTGAAGGCCATGAGGAAGATGCCGAGCAGGCCGCCGGTCTTCTCTGCCTTCGAATCGACGGCGCCCGACCACGACTGCGGCAGCGTCAGTTCGAACGCGCCGAAGAACGAGGCTGCGAACACGACGAGCAGGAGGAAGAAGAAGATGTTGAACCAAGCGTTCGTGGCCAGCGAGTTGAGGGCCGACGGGCCGAAGATGGCTGTGACAATCAGGCCGAGTGTGACGTAGATGACGATGATGCTCAGTCCGTAGATCCAGGCGTCGCGGATGCCTTTCCTGCGGTCGCCGCTGCGCTTGAGAAAGAAACTGACCGTCATGGGAATGATGGGCCAGACGCAGGGTGTGACGAGGGCAACGAGTCCGCCGAGCAGACCCATGAGGAAAATCGAGAGCCAGCCTCCTGCTCCTCCCTGCGAGGGAGAGGAGAGGTCGCTTGCTCCCGCTTGAGCAGACGACTGCAAAGCCTTTAGTTCTTCGACCACTGGTGCCCAAAGGTCCTGACTGTCAGCCGTATTGGATTCTTCGACGGAGGTGGAAACTGCGGCCGAATCAGTCGGTTCGGCGCTCGCCTCTTCCTCACTGGCAGGGGCAGGGGAAAGGGTCGGGAGGGCGCCCGGTTTGGCTTCACCCTCCATCTTCACCTCGACATTGGTCGGCGGCAGGCACATCTGGTCGTTGCAGGCACCATACTGGAAATAGCCTTCGACCGCATACGCACCGCCGTCGAGACGGAGTTTCTGGGCAAATCGGGCTTTCTTCTCAAAAAAATAGACCTCGGTCTCGAACATGTCCTCGTAGCGCTTGACAGGCGTTCCAATGGCCTGAAGCGTGCCGTCGAGTTGGCAGCCCGACAGTTTCTCGGCGGTGAAGGTGGCCGGTGTGGGTCCGTAGGGCACGACCTGCGTCGAATACATGTGCCAACCTGCGTCGATGACGGCATCGAACACCAGTTCGGCCTGTGTGTCAGACACTTGCTTCAACTGCTGCGTGACTTTCACGACCTGCGGCTGTGCCACGGCTGTCTGCACGCAGCACAGCAGGCAGGACAGCACGACGGCCCACCACATCTTTTGTTGTTTCATCTGATGCGTTCTTTGAAATTTTCTGCAAATTTAAGCATTTATCCATAGACTCCGAAATTTCGACTTGCAAAAATCGTGAAAAGCCGCTCTTTTTCTGACGCCGGCGCAGTGTAGCCGAATTTCGTCTGTGGACGAAATAAATTTCGACTGTGGACGAAAAAAATTTCAACTGCGGACGAAAAAAATTTCAACTGCGGACGAAATTATTTTCAACTGCGGACGAAATTCAGGTCCTCTCCAGCCGTTTTGAAGCGGCAGGGCAGATAGTGTCCCAAAAAATTGCCCATGCCAAAAAAAATGTGTAACTTCGCCGCTGGCAAACGCCCCTACCTTTTTTTATCTATACTGCAAAATGAAGAACGAAACCATCTGTCAGCGCGTGGAACAACTGCGCGAGTGGATGCACCGACAGGGCATCCAGGCTTTCATCACTCCATCGACCGACCCGCACTCGGGCGAATATGTCCCCAACCACTGGCACAGCCGCGAATGGATCAGCGGATTCAACGGAAGCGCCGGCACGGCTGTCGTCACCCTCGACCATGCTGCCCTGTGGACCGACAACCGCTATTTCCTCGCTGCCGCCGAACAACTCGACGGCACGCCGTTCACACTCCAGAAACTGGGGCTGGAAGGCACGCCGACCATCGCCCAGTGGCTCAGCCAGAAGTACAGAGAAGGCGCAGAAAAATGGAAGGTGGGCATCGACCCGACCTGCTTCACAGTCGCCGAAGCCGAGCAGTTGGAAAAGGAACTGGGTACTTCGTTCTTTGAACTTTGTACCTGTCCCGACCCCTACGCCGAAATCTGGACCGACCGCCCACCGATTCCGCAGAACCCCGTCGAACTGCATCCGCTGGAGTACGCCGGAGAGAGCGTCCGTTCGAAAATCGGACGAATCCTGGCGGAAGCGGTGAAACAACAAGCCGGAGGCGTGGTCATCAGTATGCTCGACGAAGTGGCATGGACCCTCAACCTGCGCGGCACGGACGTCGATTACAACCCCGTCTTCGTCAGTTACCTCGTCATAGGCGGCAACGGCACCACCTTATATATAAATAAGGAGAAACTCACCGACGAGGTGTCGGCCTATCTGAAGGAGAACGACATCGACGTTCGGCCTTACGAACAGATTTTCAACGACTTGAAACGGGCTGAAGTGCCCTTGATGATTCAGCCCGACAAGACGAACCTGCAGGTGCGCCAGAGCCTGGATTTCCCCGTGCTGAGCACCTGCCCCGTCACCGGCATGAAAATCATGAAGAACGAGACCGAACGCCGTGGCTACCACAGCGCCATGCTCAAGGATGGCATTGCAATGGTGAAGTGGATGAAGTGGGCCCTCGAAGCCATTCCACAAGGCGGTCAGACGGAGTTGAGCCTGTCGCGGCGCCTCTACGAGTTCCGTGCCGAACAACCGCTGTTCCGCGGCGACAGTTTTGAAACCATCATGGGCTACGGCCCACACGCCGCCATCGTCCACTACGAACCCAGCGCCGAGACGGACATACCGGTCGAGCCGCACGGACTCTTGCTCTGCGACTCCGGCGGACAGTACCTCGACGGCACGACCGACATCACCCGCACCCTGCCCTGCGGTCCGCTCACACCCGAAGAACGCCGCGACTACACCCTCGTGCTGCGCGGCTGGATCAGGCTGGGCAGCGCCGTCTTTCCCCGCGGCACCTACGGCTCCCAACTCGACTGTCTGGCCCGCGAACCCATGTGGCGTTATGGCATGAACTACCTGCACGGCACCGGCCACGGCGTCGGTCAGTACCTCTGCGTCCACGAAGGTCCTCACCAGTTCCGCATGAACTACATGCCCTGGCCGCTTGTTCCCGACATGACCATCACCGACGAGCCGGGCATCTACATCGCCGGCAGTCACGGCGTCCGACACGAAAACACCATGCTCGTCGTCGATGCCCACCTGCGCGACTGCGAGGGCAGCGAAGGCCTCACCTTCGGCCCCTACTACCAGTTTGAGCAACTGACCCTCTGCCCCATCCTCACTTCGCCCATCGTGCGCGAAATGTTGCAACCCGAGGAGGCAGAATGGTTCAACCAATATCAGCAGACTGTCTATGAGAAGTTAGCCCCCCACCTCGACGACGAGCACCGTCAGTGGCTTCACGACGCGACCCTGCCCCTCTGATTTTGGATGGCCATTTATCTTTTATAATTTACAATTTACAATCTTCATGGCTTTAATCAAGACTGTTTGCGGCTTGACCCCAAAGTGGGGCAAGGACTGCTACTTTTCAGAGAACGCTACGATTGTGGGCGACGTCACGCTGGGCGACCAGTGTACGGTGTGGTTCAACGCCGTGGTGCGTGGCGATGTCAACTATATCCGCATTGGCAACCGTGTCAACATCCAGGACGGCTCGTGTCTGCACACCCTCTATCAGAAGGCGGCCATCGAAATCGGTGACGACGTGACCATCGGCCACAACGTCACGCTGCATGGTTGTACGGTGAAGAACTGCGCCCTCATCGGTATGGGCGCGACGGTGCTCGACGATGCCGTCATCGGCGAAGGCGCCATCATCGCCGCCGGTGC
>ONXQ01000080.1 GCA_900321835.1 uncultured Prevotellaceae bacterium | reverse complement strand
GGTGCTATGCGTTCTTGTCACGTTCGCGGATTTCGACACGGCGAATCTTGCCGCTGATGGTCTTGGGCAGTTCATCGACGAACTCTATCACGCGCGGATATTTATAAGGTGCCGTCTCGTGCTTCACGTGCTCCTGCAGTTCCTTCACCAGTTCGTCGCCCGCCTTGTCCTTCCATTCCTTGCCGAGCACGATGGTGGCCTTCACCACCTCGCCGCGTATGTCGTCGGGCACGCCCGTGATGGCACATTCGACGACGGCAGGGTGGGTCATCAGTGCGCTCTCCACCTCGAACGGACCGATGCGGTAGCCCGAAGATTTGATGACATCGTCAGCACGTCCGACAAACCAGTAGTAACCGTCTTCGTCGTAATAGGCGAGGTCGCCCGTGTAGTAGAGGCCGTCGTGCCAGGCCTGCTGCGTCAGTTCGGGATTTCGGTAGTAGCAGCAGAACAGGCCGATTTGCTTGCGGCGGTCGGTGCGCACGACAATCTGGCCGACTTCGCCGACACCGGCAGCCGTGCCGTCGGGCTTGACGAGTTCGATGTCGTACTGCGGATTGGGCACGCCCATACTGCCTGGTTTCGGTTCCATCCAAGGGAAGGTGCCGAGGGTGAGCGTTGTCTCTGTCTGTCCGAAGCCTTCCATCAGGCGGATGCCTGTGGCTTGGTAGAATTTCTGATAGACAGCGCCGTTGAGTGCTTCGCCGGCCGTTGTGCAGTATTTCAGGCTTGAGAGGTCGAAGCGGCTGAGGTTTTCGCGAATCATGAAGCGGTAGATGGTGGGTGGCGCACAGAACGACGTCACCTTGTACTGCTCCATCTTGTGCAGGATGTCGGCGGGTGTGAATTTCTCGTGGTCATAGACAAAGACGGCGGCTCCCACTATCCACTGTCCGTAGAGTTTGCCCCACACGGCCTTGCCCCAACCTGTGTCGGCGACGGTCAGGTGGAGGCTGTCGGGGTGGAGGTTGTGCCAGAAGGCCGCTGTCGTAAGGTGTCCGAGAGGGTAGGTGTGGTCGTGAATCACCATCTTGGGTTCGCCGCTCGTGCCGCTTGTGAAGTACATGATGCAGTAGTCGGTTGCCTTGTTCAGGTGGGCAGGCTTTGTCCATTCGCCGGCTGCAGCCACGCCTTTCTCAAAGTCGTCCCAGCCCTGCGGAACCTCCGGGCCGATGCTGATGCGGTGCTGGAGTGAGGGGCAGTGGGGATAGGCTCCGTTGACATGTTCGAGGATTTCCTCGTCGCCGCAGCAGACGATGGCCTTCACCGTGGCCATTTCGCAGCGGTAGATGATGTCCTTCGCGGTGAGCAGGAACGTGGCGGGGATGGCCACGGCGCCGATTTTGTGAAGGGCGATGATGGAGGTCCAGAACTGGTAGCGGCGCTTGAGGATGAGCATGACCATGTCGCCCTTCGTGATGCCGAGGCTGGTGAAGTAGGCAGCCACGCGGTCGCTTTCGCGCTTGAGGTCGGCGAACGTGAAGCGGCGTTCCTCGCCCTTGTCGTTGGTCCAGAGCAGGGCCAACTTGTCGGGAGCCTCCTCGGCCCAGGCGTCCATCACGTCGTAGGCGAAGTTGAACTCGTCGGGGATGCGGTATTCGAGATTTTTGCGAAAGTCCTCCATTGAGGTGAAGGTGGCCTGTTTGAGAAATCGTTCTAACATATGAATGTAAGATGTCAATGTCGATTGTCGGTTCTTGAAAATTGCACACTCGGTGTGTTTTGCCCTGTTTGGCGGTTCAAAATTACAATCTTTTTCGACTCTGCCAAAATAAAAAAGTCTTAATTTTCATTAAATTACACACGCTCGGCGAGTGTGTGCAAAAAAAACGGACAAAAATTGCACACACCTCAAAATCGTGTGCATCGTGCTGTCTCGCGATGCTGGGGCGGAGGGTGATGCCGAGCGAGGAAGGTCCGTTCTGCCATCCGCTCCACGCGCGTACGCGTAAAGGTCTGAGCGCTCAGACGAAACGCTCCGAGCGCTCAGACGAAATGCTCCGAGCGCTCAGACGTTTTCGTCGAAGCGCTCGGAGGGGATAGAAAAACGTAGGAAATTTAATGCTGTTCCAGACCTGCCTTCATGGAGCGGATAACGGCGGAGTTGAAGCCGGTGTGGTCCATTGCGTTGAGGCCTCGGATGGCGCGTCCGCCGGCGGTGGTGACGTGGTCGATGGCCTCTTCGGGGTGGAGCCCCGTCTCGCGGAGCAGGGTGACGGTGCCTTGCATGGTCTGCAAGGCGATGTTAAGGGCGTCCTTCGGGCGGAAGCCCATTTCGACGCCGGCCTCGGTCTGGGCGCGGAGGTAGCGCATGACGTAGGCGATGCCGCAGGAGGCTATGACCATGCCGGGGTCCATGAGGTGCTCTTCGCACACATCGACGTCGCCGACGAGGCGGAAGAGGGCGGCGATGGTGTCGGTGTCGCGCTGCGGGGTGCGGGAAGCCGGTGCGATGAAGGTCATGCTCTGGCGAAACTCGGCTGCGATGTTGGGCATGACGGCAAAGGCGGAGGGTCCGTTGGAGTAGGTCCAGTCGCGCAGTTGCTGGGTGGTGATGCCGGCTGCGAGCGAGCAGAGCAGTTGGCGGTCGATGTCGATGTGTTCACGGATTTCGGCGCATACGCCTTCGATGAGCCAGGGTTTGACGGCAAGCACGATGACGTCGGCCTGACGGATGGCTTCGATGTTGTTGAGGCAGGTGCGCAGGAGTGGGCACTCGGCATGGATGCGGTCGAGTGTCTGCTGACTGCGTGCGGTGACGGTGACTTGCTCGCCTGCGGCGGCGAGCCCTTTGGCCAGTGCGCCTCCCATGTTACCGGCGCCGAGAATCGTGATGTTCATTGTCGTGTCGTCAGGTTTTATTTTTAATGTAGTCGTTGTACATCTTGATGCCAAAGACGATGAGGCTGCACGTGGTGGTCACCGTGTTGGTGATGAACAGTGCCCAGAGGGGCTCTGGCTTGTGCAGGATGCCTTGCAACATGAAGCAGATGCCACCGATTCCCATCATGAGAAAGGTTGGAAGCGCGATGTCGTCGGTCTTGCGTGTGCGAATGGTCTGAATGGCTTGTGGCAGATAGCCGAGTATCATGCCGATGCTGGCGACCCAGCCGCAAATTTCGTAAAAGACAGTCTGTTCCATAACGTTCCGGAAATGGTTGTGGGTGCAAAGGTACGACAAAAATTAGTAATTCAAAATTAAAAAATTGAAAATCTTAACATTTTGCTTTCTTTTTGAACTTTTTGACTTTTGGAGAAATTCAGCGGCGGGTTTCATTTTTAATAATGAATTTTTAATGATTAGTTTGTTTTTCGCTCACTTTTTCGTACCTTTGCAAGAAATAAGCGTTTTTTTTATGAGCGAAGAAAACAAAGATATGGACCAGGAAGAGGTGCGTGACGAACTGGACGAACGGCTCTCGGCTGCCGAAGAGGCTTATCTGGAGAGCATCCCCGACGGCCAGCCTCCGAAGTCGGACTACGACCCGACCAAGAACAAGGACTCGATCACTCACCACCTGAGCGGAATGTACCAGAACTGGTTTCTGGACTATGCCTCGTACGTCATCCTGGAACGTGCCGTCCCGCACATCATGGACGGCCTGAAACCCGTGCAGCGCCGCATCCTGCACTCAATGAAGCGCATGGACGACCGGCGCTACAACAAGGTGGCCAACATCGTGGGCCACACCATGCAGTTCCACCCCCACGGCGACGCCTCGATTAAGGACGCGCTCGTGCAGATGGGACAAAAGGACCTGCTGGTGGACTGCCAGGGCAACTGGGGAAACATCCTCACGGGCGACGATGCCGCAGCCGGCCGATACATCGAAGCACGCCTGTCCACCTTCGCTCTCGACGTCGTCTTCAACCCCAAGACAACCGAATGGAAACTCTCCTACGACGGCCGCAACAAAGAACCCATCGCCCTGCCAGTCAAGTTCCCCCTGCTTCTGGCACAGGGTGCAGAAGGCATTGCCGTGGGACTCAGTTGCAAGATTCTGCCCCACAACTTCAACGAACTCTGCGACGCAGCCATCAGTTACCTGCACGACGAGCCTTTCCAACTCTATCCCGACTTCCCCACGGGCGGATACATCGACGTGTCGAAATACAACGACGGTTTGCGCGGAGGCTCAGTGCGTGTGCGAGCCAAAATAGAGAAACGTGACCAGAAAACACTGGCCATCACCGAACTGCCCTTTGGCAAGACCACCGGCAGCCCGCAGCATCCCAGCCAGTTTATCGACTCCATCCTCAAAGCCGCCGAAAAGGGAAAAATCAAGGTGCGCAAGGTGGAGGACATGACGGCCGCAGGCGTCGAAATCCTCATCCACCTCATGCCCGGCGTCTCGTCGGACAAAACGATCGACGCGCTCTACGCCTTCACCGACTGCGAAATCAGCATCTCGCCCAACTGCTGCGTCATCGACGACCGTCACCCACAGTTCCTCACCGTCAGCGACGTGCTGCGCCGCTCGGTCGATAACACCAAAGACCTCATCCGGCGCGAACTCGAAATACGCCGCGGCGAACTGCTCGAGCAACTCCACTTCGCTTCGCTCGAGCGCATCTTCATCGAGGAACGCATCTACAAGGCGAAGGAGTTTGAAAATGCCAAGACAATGGACGAGGCCTGCGAGTACATCGACGAGCGACTCACGCCGTTCTACCCCCAGTTTGTCCGCGAAGTGACGAAGGACGACATCCTCCGCCTCATGGAAATCAAGATGGCGCGCATCCTCAAGTTCAACAAGGACAAAGCCGACGAACTGCTGGCACGCCTGAAAAAAGAAATCAAGGAAATCGAACGCGACCTGAAGAACCTCACCGAGGTGACTGCAGAATGGTTCCGCTTCCTCAAAGACAAATACGGCGCCGACCACCCACGCCTCACCGAAATCCGCTCGTTTGACACCATCGAAGCCGCAAAGGTAGCCGAGGCCAACCAGAAACTCTATATCAACCGCGCTGAAGGATTCATCGGCACGAGCCTCAAGAAAGACGAGTTCGTGACCAACTGCAGCGACATCGACGACGTCATCCTTTTCTATCGCGATGGAACGTACAAGGTCATCAAGGTGGCTGAGAAGGTTTTCGTCGGCGAGACCGAACGGAGCAAGCGCGAAAAGCGCAAGGCCGAAATCATCCACGTGGACGTGTTCAAGAAGAACGACACCCGCACCATCTACAATGTCTGCTACAAAGACGGGGAAAGCGGCATCACGTTCATCAAGCGCTTCAGTGTGACCTCGATGACTCGCGACCGGGAGTACGACGTGACGAAGGGCACGCCAAAGAGCCGCGTAACCTATTTCACGGCAAACTCCAACGGCGAGGCAGAGGTGATTCGTGTGACGTTGAAACCCACTGCGAAGGTTAAGAAACTGCAGTTTGAAAAGGACTTCAGCGAAATTGCCATCAAGGGCCGCGCCTCAATGGGCAACCAACTGACCAAGCACGACGTGCTGCGCATCCAACTCAAGAGCCACGGCCGCTCGACCCTGGGCGGACGCAAGGTGTGGTACGATCCCGACGTGCAGCGCATCAACTACGACGACCACGGCACTTTCCTCGGCGAGTTCCACGACGACGAAAGCATTCTCGTCGTGCTGGACACGGGCGAATTCTATCTCACGGACTTCGACATCAACAACCACTACGAACAGAACATTCTGCGCATCGAGAAATTCCGCCACGACAAAGTGTGGACGGCAGTGCTCTTCGATGCCGACAACGGCGACATGCCCTATATGAAGCGTTTCCAGATGGACGCCACGGCAAAGCGCCAGAATTTCCTCGGCGACAATCCCAAGTCGCAACTCATCTGCCTGACCGACGTGGCCTTTCCGCGCTTCGAAATCACCTTCAAGGAACCCGACGCTTTCCGAGGTCCGCAGGAGATTGATGCCGAGCAGTTCATAGCCGTCAAAGGTTTCAAGGCCAAAGGAAAGCGCATCACGACGCTCCAACTCGACCAGTGCATCGAACTCGAGCCCACACGGTTCCCCGAACCCGAGGAAGAAATGCCTGAGCCCGAAGTCGAGGAGGCTCCAGAGGTTCAGGAACCCGACGACACTTCAGCCGATGAACCGCAGCAGTCCGATTCGGCGCCCGGCGAAGACGTTCCCGAAGGGCTGACCGACGACCCGACCGGCCAACTGCACTTGTTCTAATTCAAGAATAAAGTATGACACATCAGATGATAGACCTTCCCCGAAGGCTGATGGCAACGCTCCTGTTGCTGTCAGCCTTTTCTTGTGTTTTTGCACAGCATGAGCGCATCCACTCCACCATGTTCGGCGGAGGCGCATCGAGCATCTACGACACTTATCTCTCGCCCTACACCTACACGGGCGGCACGGTGCATCTGCTGCGCGAGACCCGTCGCGAACTCCAGCATCCGCTGCTGCACATCGACGGCCTCACCTTCCAGACGATGCTCGACGTCGATGCCTCCTTCGTGAAAAGCCCTGCCCGCAATGTCGATGAAGTGGCAGGCGGAGCCCGCTACAGCCTTGCCTGGCTCTACCGGCTGCCTCTTTTCGCCCCTTCCGACCCAGCCGCTTCGTCCCCCTTCGACCTCCATGTCGGTCCTGCCGTCACAGGCTATCTCGGAGGCATCTACAACGACCGCAACGGCAACAACCCTGCGCAGGCAAAGGCCGACCTCATGGTGGACCTCACCGCCATGTGCCAGTACCGATTCCGGATGTTGCGCCGCGGTTGCAACGTCCGCTATCAGGTGTCCATTCCCCTCTTCGGACTTGCCTTCTCGCCCCAGTACGGGCAGTCCTACTACGAAGCCTTCGTGCTCGACAACCGTGACCACAACGTCCTGTTTGCCCACATTGGCAACATGCCCTCCATGCGCCATCTCGTCACGCTCGACATCCCCATCCGTCGGGCCTCGCGCACGACGCTCCGCATCGGCTATGCCGGCCAGTTCATGCAGTCCACCTTCAACAACCTCCGTTACCACTCCTACACCCACTCGTTCATGATTGGTCTCACACAAACCCTCAACCGCTTATGAAACGCCTTGCACATACTCCGTTATTTTTATTTTTTGCTTTTTGCTTTTTACTTTCCGGTTTTACCTCCTGCGTCAAGGAAGAGTTTGAACCCGACAACAGTCCTCGCGGCAACTTTGAGGCGCTCTGGCGCATCATGGACGAGCACTACTGCTTCTTTGACTATAAAGAAAAGGAAATCGGCGTCAACTGGAACGAGGTACACACACGCTATGCCGCCAAAATCAGTCCCGACATGGGCAACAAGCAACTCTTCGAGGTGCTCTGCCAGATGATTGGCGAACTGCGCGACGGACACGTCAACATCGGCGCAGCCTTCGACTACGGGCGCAACTGGAGTTACTTCGAGGACTATCCCGACAACTTCCGCGCCGACATCGTCGAAAACTATCTCGGACGCGGCAACGACTACCAGATTGCCGCCGGGCTCAAATACCGCATCCTCGACGACAACGTCGGCTATGTGCGCTACGAATCGTTCCAGAACACAGCCGGCGACGGAAACATCTCCTATATGCTCGACGCCCTCCGGGTGTGCAGCGGACTCATCGTCGATGTCCGCAACAACGGCGGCGGCGACATGGAAGAAGCACGGCGATTCGCCTCACACTTCACCAACCAGCAGACCCTCGTCGGCTACGTCCGTCACAAGACCGGCACCGGCCACGGCGACTTTTCCGACGAACAGCCCCTCTACATCGACCCAGCCTCGTCCGTACGCTGGCAGAAACCCGTCGTCGTCCTCACCAACCGCCGCTGCTTCTCCGCCACCAACGACTTCGTCAAGTGCATGAGCCAGTTCCCCCTCGTCACCGTCCTCGGCGACCAGACGGGCGGCGGCTCCGGTATGCCCTTCACCCTCGAACTCCCCAACGGATGGAGCGTCCGCTACTCGGCCATCGTCTTCCTCGACACCAACCACCAGCACACCGAGTTCGGCATCAAGCCCGACGTGCCCCTCCAGATGGACGACGCCGACCTGGCCGCCGGACGCGACACCTACATCGAGGCCGCACGCCAACTCCTCCAGCCCTGACCTCCTCATCCGCCAGGCTTTCCACTCCACTTCTACCCATCTTTCCGGCCACCGTGCCACAACCCTACTTCCGAGCGCTTGGACGAAAACGTCTGAGCGCTCGGAGCGTTTCGTCTGAGCGCTCAGACGTTTTTTTCCGAGCGCTCAGACCTTTACGCGTGCGCGCGAAGAACCCCGGAAGCAGCACACCGTTCGTCCCATTCTTTGCCTGTTTGGCCGATATGCGAATACTGTGACTAAAAAGTTAAAAAATGCTCCCTGTTGTTTATAAATGTAAATAAATGCGAGTTTTTCGGTATGTGTCCGCACACACGTATGCCGAACAACATAAAATAAATCAAAAAACAGTCACGATTTTGCAGCGCTGAATCATCATTTTTACCCTTGAAATTATAGAAATGTTCAGAAAAGTTGGCCTATATGTACTTTTTTGCAAAAAAAATGAAAAAAAGTTTTGGTGGTATGGAAATAAACCTATATCTTTGCAGCGGAATCAGTTAGAAAAGCCCTAAAAA
>ONXQ01000193.1 GCA_900321835.1 uncultured Prevotellaceae bacterium | reverse complement strand
AGCCGCAGGAGTCGCGGTCGCAGTCGTCGGGCTTCGTGTTCGTACTGTTGTTGGTTCATTCGTCGGAGAAAGCGCACATTTCTGGCGCGTTTCTATAGTCAATACGCAGAAACATGCGATTTGTGACACAAAAATACGAAAAAATTTAGCGTTTGAGGGAAAAAAGTGCTAACATAGCATACACTTTGCGCAAATCAACAGACACGCATCGCACAGGGAAAGTGAAGAAATAACGAAAAGGGCATCCTGGCGGATGCCCTTTCTTTTGTTTCATATATCATTTGCCGAACCTATTTTATAGGATATGATACAGTTTCCCGATAGCCTGCCGCACGGCGGAGGACAGAGCGGGTATGTTGTGCTGTTGTTCGTAGGGCGCGAGTTGGTCAAGGGTCATTGATGTCTTATAGTTGGTCTTTATCTCTTTCTTCTTGGCCTGCCACTCGTCCTTTAGTCGTGGTCGGTGGCATAGGTCTCAATGATGAACTTCACGTGGCTCTTCTTATCGTTATACTCCCAATGGTTGGACTCCATCATGAAGTTGGTGCGGTCGAATTCGCCGTCTTCATTATCGGCATAAACACGAGTGTACTGATACTCATATCCTATTTCCTGACGCCTCTCCAACTTCTTCGTCTCGCCCCTGGCTTTGTTGGCATACATCTGAATACGGCCTCCGTCGAGGGTCAGTTGGGCCATACCACCGCTGCGTACGAACTGGCCGAACCTTCCCTCCGGATTGCTGAACACCCAACAGTTGGGGTTGCTGTCGTCTGTCGTCACAAAATACTTGTCCATTAAGTACTTCTTTTGATTCACAAATCTTCCTGTTGGTATCAGTCCTGCTTTGAATCTCTGTGCCCGTGCGCCCCATGTGATGGCAGCCCCTTTCTTCGAGCAGTATTCTGCGTATGCATGATAGTAACTGCCATGCTCCAGTTTTTTCTTCTGAGGATTATAAGCGTTGGGCATGATACCACTCAGGAAGTAGCAGAGCGAGTCGTCGCGATAGACATAGACGCGATAGAAGGTCTCGACGTAGATATAAGTCTTGGGCTTAATCTCCACCTCGTCGAGTCCATAGTCCAGGTCTTCCATCGTGACGCGCCGGCCTCCCTCGATTCCTTCCGAAGGGGGAAGTTCAGCGACGGTGACAAGTTGTGGCTTGTAGGCCACATGGGTCAAGGCAACCTTTGCTGCCCCCTCCACGTCGTTCATCACGCCGTTCATATCGGTGGTGCCGATGTAGGTGCCGTCCTCGGTCAGCACGCACACTAACGGGATACCGTTGCCCTCACTGTCACAAACTTGTAAGCGTTGTGCTCGTACACCCATTGCTGTCATCATGGCAACTGCGACCAATAATAGAAACTTTTTTATCATATTCATCATCATTAAGATTCGAAAGAAAGCCTTTTGATTCGATGGCAAAGGTACGAACAATTGCACTCACAACCAAACAATTCCCGCAAAAACACAGTCCTGTCCACATCCTCACGATGTAGACAGGACTTGTTCGTAACGAAGTGATTATTCAAAATGCGCGTTTCTATTACCAATACACGAAAAAATGCGTTTTGTAACACAAAAGTATGCAAAAAATGAAGATTTGAGTAAAAAAAGCCGTAAATTCGCAGTGAAATGAATCAATTTACACCGATTATACTCCGCTGGTTCGCCGAGAACGGCCGCTCGTTGCCATGGCGCGAGACACATGACCCGTATGCTATCTGGCTAAGCGAAGTGATATTGCAACAGACCCGCATCGCACAGGGCATGGACTACTGGCAGCGGTTCATGCAACGTTGGCCGACGGTGGAACAACTCGCAGCTGCCACAGAGGATGAAGTGCTGCGTGAATGGCAAGGTCTCGGCTACTACAGCCGCGCCCGCAACCTTCACACCGCCGCGAAGCAGATTGTTGCGATGGGTGGATTTCCGAAGGATTTTGAGACCATCCGCACGCTGAAAGGTGTGGGTGACTACACTGCTGCCGCCATCGCTTCGATAGCCTTCGACCTGCCCTATGCCGTGGTCGATGGCAATGTCTATCGTGTGCTCGCCCGACACTTTGGCATCGACACGCCCATCAACACGACAGAGGGCAAAAAGGTGTTCACCGCCCTGGCCCAGTCGCTGCTGCCCGAGAAGCAGGCCTCGGCTTTCAACCAGGCGATGATGGACTTCGGTGCCATCCAATGCACACCGCAGTCGCCGCGCTGCATCGTGTGTCCGTTGCAGCAGACGTGCGATGCCCTGCACACAGGTCGCATTGAAACCCTTCCTGTGAAACAGCGCAAGACCGAGGTCAAAACGCGCCGCCTCACCTACGTCTATGTTCGCTGCAACGGCTATACAGCCATCCGCCGCCGGCCGGCCGGCGACATCTGGCAGGGGCTCTACGAACCGTGGCTCACAGACGACGGACCAGTGCCGAATGGTGCCATCCTATTGCGCCAAAACGTGCAGCACCTGCTCACCCACCGCCGTCTGCTGGCCGACTTCTACCTCTGGATCGTGGACAAACGGCCGACGTTGCCCGACGAATACGTGTGGGTGAAGGAGGCGGAACTGGACCGGTACGCCAAACCGAGGCTGGTGGAGATTCTGCTCGAGTCGTTACCAGTGCAGTGATAGTTTTAAGCACTTGAAAATTTCACACAAAGGTTTCTGCGTTTTTCCCAAAACTGCTTGGAGCATATAAAACTTTTCAGTAAATTTGCAGGCAAGAAGCATTTTATAATTTATAATTATTAATTTTTAATTTTTTCCATGTTCTCAGGAATCGTAGAAGAATTTGCCACCGTCGTGGCCATTAAGCAAGACCGCGAAAACAAGCACTTCACGCTGACGTGCTCGTTTGTCGATGAACTGAAAATCGACCAGAGCGTGGCGCACAACGGCGTGTGCCTCACCGTCGTAAAGATTGACACCGCTGCCACGCCGAAGACCTACGTCGTCACCGCCATGAAAGAGACGCTGGACCGAAGCAACCTGGGCGACTGGCAGGTGGGCACACGTGTGAACGTGGAGCGTTCGATGCTGATGAACGGACGTCTGGACGGACACATCGTGCAGGGACACGTCGATATGACGGCGACGTGCGTGGCCAAAATCGACCAGCAGGGTTCGTGGACCTACCGTTTCCAGTATCCGCTCGACCGCGAGATGGCGCGTCGCGGCTACCTGACCGTCGATAAGGGCAGCGTAACCGTCAACGGCGTGAGCCTCACCGTCTGCAACCCGACCGACGACACGTTCGAGGTGAACATCATCCCCTACACCTACGACAACACCAATTTCCACCAA
>ONXQ01000071.1 GCA_900321835.1 uncultured Prevotellaceae bacterium | reverse complement strand
GACGGCGAAACCGGGATGTTTTCATTTTTTTTGCACAGTTGTAATGTCTAAATGCCGAATTTGTCGTAACTTTGCAGCGTAGAAAGCCAGAAGACATGACTTACAGCCCACAAACACAAGAGGCCGTCAGCCTGCTCCGGCGCCTCATCGCCACCCCGTCGGTGAGCCGCGACGAAGGTGCTGCCGCCGACCTCATTTTTCAATTCCTCAAAGAGAAAGATGCTCATCCACAGCGGCTTGGCAACAATGTCTGGGCGCTGTCCGAGCCGTTCGACCCTGCCCGTCCGACCATTCTGCTGAACGCCCACATCGACACGGTCAAACCCGTGAGCGGATGGCAGCGCGACCCGTTCACCCCCGTGCTCGAGGGCGACCGTCTCTACGGTCTGGGCAGCAACGACTGCGGAGGCGGAGTGGTGAGCCTGCTGGAAGTGTTTATAGCCCCCCTCCCATTTCTCCCGACAGGGGGAGAGTCCCAACACACAAATCTTGTTTTTCTGGCCTCTGCCGAGGAAGAGGTGTCGGGCGGAAAAGGCATCGAAAGTGTGCGCGATCGGTTGCCGCGGATTGACTTTGCCATCGTCGGCGAACCGACGGGGATGCAGCCAGCCGTGGCCGAAAAGGGCCTGATGGTCGTCGATGCCGTGGCGCACGGACAGGCTGGCCATGCTGCGCGGAACGAGGGTGTGAACGCCATTGACATCGCCGTGGCCGACATCCTGCGGCTGCGCGACTTGCAGTGGACGGTCTCGCCGTTGCTCGGACCTGTGAAGACGACGGTCACCATCATCTCGGCTGGCACACAGCACAACGTCATTCCCGACTCTTGCCAATTCACCATCGACGTGCGCTCGAACGAATGCTACACGAACGAGCAGATTTTCGAGCGTCTTTGCCACGAACTGCAGAGCGAACTCAAGGCGCGTTCGTTCCGCCTGTCGTCGAGCAGCATTCCGACCGAACATCCGTTTGTGCAGCGCTGCATCGCCCGCGGCATGAAACCGTTCGGCTCTCCTACCCTCAGCGACCAGGCCCTCATGCCGTGGCCCTCACTCAAACTGGGACCGGGCGACTCCAGCCGTTCGCACACGGCAGACGAATACATCCTGCTGAGCGAAATCGACGCGGCCATACGCCTCTACACCGACCTCCTCTCTGCCCCATTCACCCCATAAAAACCTATAAAACCCATAAAACCCATCCAACCCATGAGCAAAGAAACTCCCGCTCAGGGACTCCCTGAGAATGCCTTCCGTCCCCTGAAGGAAGGCGAAAAGTATGAACCCATCATGAAGCCCGGCATGGCCTACCCCGAAGTGAATGCGTGGTCGGTGACGTGGGGCATTCTGATGGCTGTGCTCTTCTCGGCCGCAGCCGCCTATCTGGGTCTGAAAGTAGGCCAGGTGTTCGAAGCCGCCATCCCCATCGCCATCATCGCAGTGGGCGTCTCGACGGCTGCCAAACGCAACAAGGCGCTGGGCGAAAACGTGATTATTCAGTCGATCGGTGCCTGTTCGGGCGTCATCGTGGCGGGCGCCATCTTCACCCTGCCTGCGATCTACATCCTGCAGGCCAAGTATCCGGAAATGACGGTGTCGTTCGTCAACGTCTTCATGTCGTCGCTGCTCGGCGGCATCCTCGGCATCCTGTTCCTCATCCCCTTCCGCAAGTATTTCGTCAGCGAGATGCACGGCAAATATCCCTTCCCCGAAGCCACGGCCACGACACAGGTGCTCGTGAGCGGCGAAAAGGGAGGCAGCCAGGCAAAGCCCTTGCTCATCGCCGGACTTGTGGGCGGCCTCTACGACTTCATCGTCGCAACGTTCGGCTGGTGGAACGAGAACTTCACGAGCCGTGTGACGGACTTCGGCTGCATGGTGGCTGACAAGGCGAAACTGGTGTTCAAGGTCAACACAGGCGCAGCGGTGCTGGGCCTCGGCTACATCATCGGTCTCAAGTATGCGTTCATCATCTGTCTGGGCAGCGTGGCGGTATGGTGGCTCCTCGTGCCGGGCATGGCACTCCTGTTTCCCGACACCGTCCTGAACCAGTGGAATCCGAGCATCGACACGGCTGTCGGTGCGATGACACCCGAGCAGATCTTCACCAACTACGGCAAGAGCATCGGCATCGGCGGCATCGCGATGGCTGGCATCATCGGCATCATCAAGAGTTGGGGCATCATCAAGAGCGCGGTCGGTCTGGCTGCGAAGGAAATGAAGACGAAGGGCGAGCAGAGAGTGGAAGTGTCGCGCACGCAGCGCGACCTCTCCATGAAGATAATCGCCATCGGCAGCATCATCACCCTGCTCGTCACGCTGGCGTTCTTCTATTTCGGCGTGATGGAAGGAAACATCGTCCATGCCCTCGTCGCCATTCTGCTTGTCACGGTCATCGCCTTCCTGTTCACAACGGTGGCTGCGAACGCCATCGCCATCGTCGGCTCGAATCCGGTGAGCGGAATGACGCTGATGACGCTGATTCTGGCGTCGGTGGTCATGGTGGCAGTCGGGCTGAAAGGCACCGGCGGCATGGTGGCAGCCCTGATCATGGGCGGTGTCGTCTGCACGGCACTGTCGATGGCAGGCGGTTTCGTCACCGACCTGAAGATTGGTTATTGGCTCGGAACCACACCGCGCAAGCAGGAGACGTGGAAATTCCTCGGCACGCTGGTCAGCGCCGCCACCGTGGGTGGTGTGATGATTATCCTGAACAAGACCTACGGATTCACCACAGGACAACTGGCCGCTCCGCAGGCAAACGCAATGGCTGCCGTGATTGAGCCGCTGATGAGCGGTGTCGGCGCACCGTGGCTGCTCTACGCCATCGGTGCCGTGCTGGCCATCGTACTGACGCTGTGCAAGGTGCCGGCCCTGGCCTTCGCCCTGGGCATGTTCATTCCGCTCGAACTGAACCTGCCGCTGCTCGTCGGCGGCGCCATCAGTTGGTTTGTCACGACCCGCAGCAAGAGCGAGGCCGTGAACAAGGAGCGCGGCGAACGTGGCACACTGATTGCCTCGGGATTCATCGCCGGCGGTGCCCTGATGGGCGTAGTCAGTGCGCTGATGCGCTTCGGCGGCATCAACCTCGTGGACGACGCCTGGGTGCAGAGCGCTGCAGCCGAGGCCCTTTCGCTCATCGCCTACGTGCTGCTCATCATCTACTTCGTTCGTGCGACGAAGACAAAGAAGGCATAAACGCCCTGTTCCTTTCCTCACAGCGGACAGCCCTCGCCCCAGGTGCTGTCCGCTGTCGTTTGTACCTTACACTGTAGTTGGCCGAAATTTCGTCCGCAGATGAAATAAATTTCGTCCGCAGACGAAATAAAAATGCACCGCAGACGAAATTTATTTCATCTGCAGTGCATTTTTTGCGCAGGTTCAGCACACAGCCAGTTGGGGCGCTAAACGTCGGGACGGGCAAGGGAGAGGGACCGCACTACCACAGGTCACCCCATTGGTCGTCACGCTGCTTGGCACCCGGATCGTCGTCGTCCTTGCCTGTGCCACCATAGCCGATGCCTTCTTCCGGAGCAGAGGCTCCCATGAGGGGAACGGAGGCTTCGGTCCTAACTACCCGCATGACGGGTGTGAAATAAAGTTTCTTGTTCATCGTATCAATATTTTTTTACCATTTACAATATAGAATCCCTTCGACGGACGCGCTACACGGCGACCGCTGAGGTCATAGACTTCTGCGCCTTCGAGGGCGTCCGTCACACTTGTTTCCTCAATACCGGTAGCCTCGTCGGGACGGAAGCCGAGGGCCTTGATGCCCGACGCAGCCGGAACGTGGAAGTAGGCGCGATAGCCCTTGATCTTGGTGCGGCCGGTGGACGACTTGAAGACATCGTTGAGGATGTAGTAGTCGGTGCCGCCGGTGTTAGCCATGACGAGCGGAAAGACGTAGTTGCCGACAAATTCGACACCACCGACCGTCACCGTCAGGTTTTCGCTGGGCTTGACGTCGATACCCTTGATGAGATACTCAGTGGCGGCCTGTGCGGTCTGCATGATGTAGGGCGTGTTGGCCACGATGTCGGTCACAGCCTCGAAGTAGAGTTGTGCGCCGCCGTTGCCGTTCGTCTTCACCTCATTGAGTTGCTTGACGACAGCCTGAGCGCCGAAGAACGTGCTGATTTGTTCCGCCGTCAGGTCGAAGGGGAAGCAGATGGTGTTCCAGGCATTGCCGCTCTCGGCATTCGTGTTGGCAATGATGTTGCGGACGAAGCGGACAGCCACGTTGCTGGCCGTCGTGGGAGGCGTGGCGGCTGTCTCGTCGAGCGTGACGACAGGCATGAGATACTCGAGTTTGAAGTTCTCGTAGGCACACCAGGTTCCGGTGCTCACACCGTTGCCCATGCGGTTGAGGATGCGAATGCCGAAGGTCAGTGTACCTGTGGCTTCACCGGCATCGGCAGGCACATAGACGTAGGCCACGTTCTGGTAGTTGCCTGTTTCGAGGGCCACGTAGGCCGAGGGTTCGTCGTTGGGATAGTGCAGACCGCCGTTGGCATAGTCGCTGGCATAAGCCGAGGATGCGCCGTAGTCCATGACCGACTTGATCTGGGTTTGAGCATCGTTGGCAAAGAGCATGATGAGACCCCGGCCACCGTCGGCTGCGGCCACCCATTCGTTGTAGGCAGCCCGCTGGAAGGCATCGACGCTCACACGGTAGAGACCCGGCGTCAGGTCGGTGACGGTTTCGGTGTAATAATCCGCATCCGTACCTTCGCCAACGGTGGGTGCATAGATTTGGAACTTCTCTTCCTTAGCGCCCGTGACGGCGATTTCGTCTGTGAGGAAGTTGCCGTGGCTGCCGCAGCGACCTGCGCGTTGGCCAGCGTCGCGTAGTTGGCCACGTGGTCGGCAGTCGGCTGGAGGGTCCAGAGGCTGGTGGCATCGGCTGGGGCATTGGTGACAATGGCGTCGCCACTGATGCCGAGATAGCCAGTGTTGTCCTTCTTCTGGAAACGATACTGATTGCCGCTCACCTGAACAGGTGTGAACTGCACAGCGACATTTTCACCACCATCGGCGAAGATAGAGTTGCCGTCGTCATAGACATAGAGGAGGTTGTCGAACAGGCGCAGACGGGTATTGCCGTCAGCAGGAGTGACAATCTGCACGGCCAGACCGTAGTCGTCGGCCACAGCCTGCGTGTTCCATGCTCCGTTGCGGCTCAGGTACTTCTGTGCTGAGGAGTTGAGAAGGGTGAGCGTGTAGTCGCTGGCTGCATCGAGCGAAACGCCGGAGAAGGTAGCAGTGACCGTCTTTCCGTTCAGCGAAAGCGTGCCTTGTGCCACGGTCGTCGTTCCCTTCTTCAGCGTAGCCTTCGCCGTGCTGTTGAGCAGGGCAAAAGCGGCGGTTCCGTCGGAGGTTTCGGCATCGTTGTACTTGAAGGTCACGGTCGTCAGATTCTGGATATAACTGTTGTCTGCCACACTGATTTCCGGCTCACCGACGTTGTAAGTGGACTCGTCGTTGCCGTAGTAGTAGAGGACAATGTTGTCCCATGCCACCCAGTTGGCATCGGTATTGGTAACATCGATGCCGAATTCGTAGTCACCGGCTGTGACTTTACTTCCCACTTGGTAGATTTCGGGGGCGCCATTGCCTGTGTGGCAGGCCACGGAGTTGGTGTCGAACTTGAGGTTGACGCCGCTGACTTCGAGAGAGGTGTTGCTCTGCAGCGTGGCATTCACGGCGGCTTTCAGGGTGTAGTTGCCCTCACGCAGCGTCACGGTCTGCATGGCCGACTTGTTCGCCAGCGTCGAAGGTGCCTGTATCCATGCTTCCATGAAACGTCCGTTGATGTTGGCATAGTTGTCTGTATTGTTGTTTTTCCAAACGCCGTCGCCCGATGTCGTTACATTGGTCAGGGTCCAGTCGTTCAGGTCATCCTCCATTCGCGGATTCTTAAGAACAATGCGGACAGGTGTGGATGAAGATGCGTTGGAAAGGTATTCGTCTTCTGTTCCGTCGTAGATGAGGAAGAAGTTGTCGAAAGCAATCCAGTTGGCATTCGTCGAAACGGTCCTTACGCCATAGGTGAGCGTTCCATCGGTCACTGTGACACGCAGTGAGTAGCGTTCGGGTACGCCATTGGCTGTGGATATTTCGACACTTTGGTCGCCTGCATAGAATGTAGTACCTGTCACCGTCAGGCTGGCATCGCTTTGACGAGTTGCAATGAACGAACCACCGATGTAGTAAGTGCCATTGGGCAGTTCGGTGATGGTTTGTTCCGCAGAACAGTCGGAAAGAGAGCCTGTGCTGGCCACCCAACTCTCGAAGTATGGTCTGATGGTCGAAGCGTCGCCGTTGGTATGGTCACTGCTTCCGCCACCCGACATACCAATGTTGCTGATGGTCCAGTCTTTTTGGCTGTATGTACTGAGGTAGGGCGCCATCGCATTGGTTATGTCATAGCCGCCGCAGGTGGCTGCAGGGTCTTGATTGTTGGTCTGCCCGCCGAAGTAATAGAGGCGGACGTTGTCGAACAGGGTCCAGTCGGCAGTGACGGAATTGGTGTTGCGGATGCCAAACTGAAGCGTGCCTCCCGAGAATTCCGTAATCTCCACGCTGTTGTCGTAGAGATTGCCTGAGAAGTAGTTGGCACCGGCTTGCATGTTGTTGGGAATGTATGCTGTGGCGTCGTTGTAAGAGACTTCCGATTCATCGCCTACGCCACGCTTTGCAGACTGGGCTTCCTTGCTGATGTTGACAATATTCTCTGCGACCGAGTTGATATAAATCTGTGCTGTGACGGCATCCGTACCGCTCTTGTATGCGGTATAGACGTCGGCCGAAGTTCCAGGACGCTCGTAGGCTTGCATCTTCATGACGTAGCGGCCCGAAGGCATGTTCAGCAATGTCTGGTAGATGTCGAAAGTCGTTTCAAACTTCTCGCCTGCCGAGTAGTTGAGGGTCGGTGAACCTGTCCAGCCGTCGCCGGTGTCAAATCCTGCGTCAGCCACGAGGAAGGTGATGTCGTAGCCGCTGGCTGCAGGGGTTGTGTTCTGCATGAAGGTCTGGCAGGCGGAAATCACTTGGTCGTAGTAGGTGGCACACTCGGAGGTAGTGGCTGTTGGTACAGCGGCTTCGATGGTCGAGAGTGTCGAAGCGAGTGTAGTGTTGGCCGAGCCGGTGTTGTCTGTGTGCGTCGTCGCAGCCATTGTACGAACTTTTTCGATGATGTCAAGCACGTTGTTGCGTGCTGTCAGCACAGCGGCATTCTCAATGGCGCTCATCTCGTCGGCCTTGATAATCATCCAGCGGCAAGCGCTGCGGTCTTCGTAGGGCCAGTAGGCTTCGGTGGTCAGACTGCCTGATGCTGCGGCTTTGAGGCTGACGGGGTGGGCGGTTTCGGCGGGGTGCATGAGGTAGAAAACTTCTTTTGTCACCTGGGCTGTGCCGCTTCCAAAGGTGGCATCCCACCAGCCCTGATGCAGGTGTATCTGCGTATTGCTGTTCTTGGCCGTTCCACTGACATTGAATGAACTTCCGCTTGAGTACAGGTATTTGCCTGTGCTTACGTTCTTGAAGTAATAATACTGTGTGGCGGGGTCGAAGTCGATGTACCAGGCAGCGGCGTCGTCAGCCTGTGCGGCGGCGTCGCTGGCATAGGTCTTCCACTTCAGCGTGGTGCCGCTGGCATAGAGGTAGGTCGAGGTGTTCAGTCCGTAATTCTTGTTGCTGTTGCGGATGTAGTAACGGGTATTGTCTTCGTGTGTGAAACTGTAGCAAGGCATGAAACTCTTGTTGGCTACGGGGCACATGCCGTCTTCGCACATGGCCTGGGCCAGCAGGGCTGCGCAGTAGTATTGCAGGTCGGTGAACCTGTCTTTGTCTGCACCGTTGATGGTGTAGTCGAACGATGATGCTGTGGCCCATACGTGAGCACCACCACCTGTAATCCATTCGTTTTCGTTGTCGTCGTAGAAGTGTGTGAGTTTGGTGGCGCGCTTGCCCAACCACTGACCATAACTACTCCCAGGATTGTTGTTGGGCACTTCCATGTGTTGCTGGTAGGCGATGTCGGTGCCGACGCCGATGCCGTGCATCAGTTCGTGCAGGGCAGTACCGCAGAGTTGGTTGGCCACATTCGAGCCGAAGCGTATCCATCCGCCGTAGGAGCAGTCGGCAGTCGGTGTTCCGGCTGAGTAGTTGGCGGTGGGTTTATAGATGGTAATAGCGGTGCAGGCGTTCCAATACCCAATGAAGGCATCCATCGAATTCTTCAAGCGGGCGTCAATCTCTGTGTCGCCCGATGCGTTGAAGTTGTACGTCAGCGAGGTGGAGCGCGGATGGGTGTAGATGCGGAGCACGTCGCCGTAACTTACTTTGTTGGCCGTCGTGAGGGCAAAGGGTCGGATGTAGTAGGTCGAGCCCGGCGTCATGTTGTCGAGGACGTAGATGTTGCCGTGGGTGTAGTTGGTCATGTAGTACGTGGTGCGGTTGTCCTCGAGGGTAGGCGTTGTGTTCGTTGAACTGTACACAAATCCCGTCGTGGCGATGTTGCTGCCGCTGAACGTGGCGCGGGCAAAGGCCATGGTCGTGCCGACCTCGTAGCGTGTGTCGGTCGTGACGGTGATGCCGGTTCCCTCTGTCTTACCGTAGGCATAGATGCTGTTTTCGGCATTCTTGACCGCAGTCTTCAGCGCGGCGTAGGCCGACTTGACATTGGTTTCAGACCCGTTGCTGGTATAGTTGTTGGCGGTCGAGATGGCACTGTTGAGGGCCGTCTTCACTGAAGCGTTCATGTTCTTCGACGCGAGCGTATTGGCCTTGGTGACAAGGGCAGAGAGTCCCTGCCGCAGATAAGTCACGCCTGTGTTGTTTCGGACCAACTGAAAGTTGTCGAAGGCAATCCAGTTGCCTGTGCAACTTTCGAGTTTGATACCGATTTCGGCCGTTCCATCCACCACGTAGAACGTGACGCTGTACGTGTTGTAAGTGTCGATAGTCGTCTGGTTCTCGTTGCCGACGAGGTAGGCACCCGTCTGACCCGAGGCATTCGTGCTTTGCTGAATGCAATGGGCGTTTACGGTCAGGGTGTACTGCCCGTTGGTCAGCCCCGAGAGGGTCTGGAGAAAATAGCCGTCCGGCAATTTGCTACCGGATGTTACCCATTTCTCGGCATAGGCATAGTTGGTCTTGCCACTGAACTGGCTGTTGGTCTGGGTTTGGAATCCGGTGTTGCGCCATCCGCCCAGTCCACGGCCGTCGAAACTGCTGTTAAGGATGCTACTGGTCACATCGGTCTGCGCCCACATTCCCGTAGCACAAAGCAGCGTGAGCAGCAGCGCACAAACTGTGCGCTGAAGGGTCACAAAGTAGTAATTTTGCGCCATGTTTCGTATTTTTAGTAGTAGTTAGAACAATAATTGGATGCTAATTGGCAACAAATTTAAGGTTTTTCGGTCAAAGTCGTATCATTTTTCTCTTTTTTTTTACGTTTCGGCGAGAAAAAGCCATAAAATGTGCACGATTTCTGTGTGCTGCGTCCAACTGTCTGCACCTCAATCTGCTGGCTCTGGCCGAAACGAGGTGTGTGGTACGTCTGTATTTCGTCCGCAGACGAAAAAAATTTCGTCCGCAGTCGAAATAAATTTCGTCTGCGGACGAAATAAAAATGGACTGCGGACGAAATTTATTTCAACTGCGGACGATTTTTCGCGGGAGTCCGGCGCAAGCAAAGCCGCACCTCCCCGTGCGGGAAAGTGCGGCTTCGTAATTTTAAGCTATGTCAATGGATAGGATGTTCGTTTCAAGCCATCTTGTTGAGGAGTTTGGCAGCGCCCGACTTGAGGTTGGCAGCCTTCTTCCAGTGGATGACGTTGGTCTTGGCGAGTTTGTCAAGACGCTTCTGAAGTTCGGGGAACATGGCCTGTGCTTCGGCCTTGTCGGTAGCGTTGCGGAACTTCTTGAGCAGGGTACGCATTGACTTTGCGTAGTAGCGGTTGTGCAGACGACGTTTTTCGTTCTGACGGATGCGCTTGAGCGCGGATTTGTGATTAGCCATTTGGTAAACTAAAAATTAAGAATTAAGAATTAAAAAAAGGAAGTACGATGTGGTATGGCTCACGTGTGACCTCGCACCCATCTCCCTGTTCTTTGTACTTTGTACCTTGTACTTCGTACTTTTGGTAGTCCCTAGGAGAGTCGAACTCCTCTTTAGAGAATGAAAATCTCTCGTCCTAACCGATAGACGAAGGGACCGCCCTGTAAGCACCTTTGGCGTGTGCTGCCTCAAATGCGGGTGCAAAGGTACGTCTTTTTCACGGAACGGCAAAATATTTGTTAAAGTTTTTTGAGTTTGACGCCGAATTTTAGTAATTTTGCGGCTGTTAATTGCGAATTTATGCAGCAAAAGATACGTGGCATCGTCCTGCGCACGGTGAAGGTGGGCGACACGTCGATGGTGGCCGACCTCTTCACCGAACAGCACGGACGCATGTCGTTCGTCGTCCACATCTCCGCGTCTGGCCGCCGGGGCAGCAGCGGCGCGGCCTTCTGGCGACCGCTCAACATGGTCGAGTTCGACACCGACCTGCACGGACAGGGGCGCCTGCCCCATGCCCGCAGCGTGCGCATCTTCCACAACTACGCCACCCTGCCCTACCAGCCTGACAAACAGATGATTGCCATGTTCCTCGCCGAGTTCCTCGCCCGGGTGCTGCAGGGCCAGCAGGCCGACACACCTCTCTATGACTACCTCGTCCACTCGCTCCAGTGGCTCGACACGGCCAGCGGCGACGTGGCCAATTTCCACCTCGTCTTCCTCATCCGCCTCTCACAGTTCGTCGGCATCTGGCCCAACCTCGACGACAGCGGAGAGGGCCGCTACTTCGACCTGCGGACGGGTTCCTACACGGCCGCACAGCCGCTCCACTCCGACTTTCTCCTGCCCGACGACGCACAGCGACTGCCTCTGCTCCAGCGCATGAACTACCCGACGATGCACCTCTTCCGCCTCTCCCGTCAGCAGCGCCAGCGCATCCTCCGCACCCTCACCGACTACTACCGACTCCACCTTCCCCTCTTCGGCCCTCTCCACTCGCTCGAAGTGCTCAGTGCCGTGCTCGACTGATTCATTCCTATTTATATTACGCGCGCGTAGTGCTGCAATCTGCAGCCAAGCACCATCGGCATTTTTACGCTTTTTTGTGTCGGAATGGCCAAAAAATCTTTTTTCACTTCACTATTTCCGTTTTTTTCCTTACCTTTGTACGCATATTGAACGAATGTGCGATTATGGAACAGGAAAAGAAAGAGTTTCGGGTCGATGTCGAGGCAATTGTGCGCGACAAGGCCGGCGCAAAGTACAAGTACATCCCAGGCTTCGTCGTTTCGTGGCTGAAACGGATTCTGCATCAGGACGAGGTAAACCGTTTCCTCACCGGCCGCGCCGCCGGAAAGTTCGGTGTCGATTTCCTCGACGAGTGTGTTGACTACCTGGAAATGGACATGGAGGTGAAGGGACTCGACGAACTGCCCTCGAACGACGGCGGACGCTACTTCACCATCGTCTCCAACCACCCGCTCGGCGGCGAAGACGGTGTGGCGCTCGGCAAACTCATCTGCCACAAGTACGACAGCCAGATGCTCTACCTCGTGAACGACGTGCTGATGAACCTCAAAGGACTCGCGCCGCTCTGCATCCCCATCAACAAGACGGGCGCACAAAGCCGCAACTTCCCCAAGATGGTCGAGACAGCCTTCCAGAGCCAGAAGAACATACTGATGTTCCCCGCAGGGCTCTGCTCTCGCAAGCAGGACGACGGCTCCATCCGCGACCTCCCCTGGAAGAAGACCTTCATCTCGAAGAGCATCGAATACCAGCGCGATGTCATCCCCGTCCACTTCAGCGGTCGCAACTCCGAACGATTCTACAACATTGCCCGATGGTGCAAACGCCTCAACCTGAAGGTCAACATCGCCATGCTCTTCCTCGTGGACGAGATGTACAAGAACGTCGGAAAGCACTTCACCGTCACCTTCGGCAAGCCCATCCCCTGGCAAACCTTCACCGACAAGAGCAAGACGCCGGCCGAGTGGGCACAGTGGGTACAAGACCGTGTTTATGAACTGTAAAAAGACTATGACAGAAGAAAAAATAATTGAGGCCGTTCCTGTTGACATTCTGAAAGAGGAACTTAAAAGTATCGGCCGACTGCGTTTTACCAACAAGTCAAACAACGAAGTCTATATCTTTGACTGGAGAAACGGACCCAACCTGCTGCGCGAGGTCGGCCGACTGCGCGAAGAGGCTTTCCGCGCAGCCAGCGGCGGAACCGGCAAGGCGCTGGACCTCGACGACTTCGACACCTGTGACAATCCCTATCAGCAACTCATCGTCTGGGACCCCCAGGCAGAGAAAATCATCGGCGGCTATCGCTACATGCTCGGCAGCGAGTGCGACTTCGAAGAAGACGGACAGCCTCGCCTCGCCACCAGCCACATGTTCCGGTTCTCGGGCCGCTTCATCCGCGACTATCTTCCTTACACCCTCGAACTCGGACGCTCTTTTGTCGCCCTCGAATACCAGAGCACACGCGCCGGCGTCAAGGCCATCTTCACCCTCGACAACCTTTGGGACGGCATCGGCGCCGTCACCGTCGTCAATCCGCGCGTTCGCTACTTCTTCGGAAAGATGACCATGTACCCCTCGTACAACCGCCGCTGTCGCGACCTCATCCTCTTCTTCCTCAAAAAATATTTCGAGGACAAGGACCAACTCATCCGCCCCATTCAGCCCCTGCTGCTGGAGCACTCCGAGAAGGAACTGGCTGCGGTGTTCAGCGCCGGGAACTTCAAGGACGACTACCGCATTCTGAACCGCGAAGTGCGGGCTGCCGGACTCAACATTCCGCCGCTCGTCAACACCTACATGAACCTGTCGCCCACGATGAAACTCTTCGGCACAGCCATCAACGACGGCTTCGGCGATGTGGAAGAAACCGGCATCCTCATCACCATCTCCGAAATGCTGGACGACAAATATGTGCGGCACATCGAATCCTTCGCCCGTGAGCACCCCGAGTACATCAAACTCACAAGCGGTGCGAACAAGGTGTTCAGCGAACACGTATAGAAAAAGCCCCCTCTGACGATTTCATTCCAAGCGTCAGAGGGGGCTTTCTCTTTTCTTAAATCATCGGCAGGCTTTCGCCGTTGATCTTGCGGTAGAGGTCGAGGGCGAAGACGTCGGTCATGCCCGAGATATAGTCGAGCACGGCCATGATGCGGGCGTAGGGCGTGTCGGCATCCACTTCGTACTGCGACGACACACGCGCCAGCAACAGTTTTGAATACTCGCGCTCAGGATGCATGGCGGCGGTGGTGAAGAGGTCAATGAGTTGTGAGATGATGCGGTAGCCGGCCAGTTCTATGTCCAGCACATCTTTGCTTCGGTAGATTTTCCGCACCGAAACCTGCTGGCAGCGCTCATAGGCTGCGCGGACGTCGGGACTGATGTGGTCCACGAGGCTGCCTGTGAACGTGCCGTCGAGAATCTCCTGTTCATGTTCCACAAAGGTGCGCACACATTCGTGCTCCAGCGTACCGATGGCCGACGAGCGCAGATAGACAATCTGCTCGTTGACGTCGGTGACATGGTCGAACACCTCCTTCGCCCGTTCGTGGCGCTCTGCCGGGATGAAGCCCAGAAGCAACTCCTTCGTCTCCTCCGTCGTGAGCAGACGCAGTTTGTGAGCGTCCTCAATGTCCATGATTTCGTAGCAGATGTCGTCGGCCGCTTCGACCAGATAGACGAGCGGGTGCCGCAGCCCCCTCCAACCACCCCCTGCAGGGGAGGCTTCCTGTGCGACGAGGGGAATGCCCAACTCTGCCGCAATCCGTTCGTAGGCCTCCTGTTCCTGCTGGAAAAAGCCGAACTTCGGTTTCTTCGTGCATTGGATGGCGGGCCAGGGATACTTGACGATGGAGGCCAGCGTGGAGTAGGTCATGACGAAACCGCCCGGACGACGCCCCTTGAACGTGTGGGTGAGCAGTCGGAAGGCATTGGCGTTGCCGTCGAAGTGGGTCACGTCGGCCCATTCGGCATCGCTCATCTGCGGCTTGTACTGCAGACCGTCGCCCTCCCTGAAGTAGGAGCAGATGGCCCGTTCGCCGCTGTGTCCGAAGGGCGGGTTGCCCATGTCGTGCGCCAGGCAGGCGGCACTGACGATCGATCCGCACCTCGAGCGAGTGGGTCAGGCGGTTGTGGACAAACACGCTGCCGGGCAGCGGAAACACTTGCGTCTTGTTTTGCAGGCGTCGGAAGGGTGCGGAGAAAATCAGTCGGTCGTAGTCGCGCTTAAACTCCGTCCTGTCGTCCTTGCGCTCCAGATGCATCGCCTCCTGTCCGAGGCGCTTGTTGGATAGTAGTTGGGGCCAGTTCATATCAATCAAAAAACAAGATTATTAATCATTAAAAACAACTAAAACAATTTTTGACAACATTCTTTTAATGCAGGACCTGTATCGGTTGTCCGTACATTTCTGATTTCATCTTCGCTATATCCATCATTGACTCTGAAAAAGTTGTCCAAAGTTGTCTGTGTTGTCTTTATAATCAACAACGTTCTATTTTTTACTTTCCACGACTTAAATGTCGCTGGCATATAAAAACTTCTGCAAAGATAGTTTAATTCTCAACATTTTGCACTATCTTTGCACTAAAATTTAACATTTATGGAAGTGAAAGTCATCAACCGCAGCCACCATCCGCTGCCGCAATACGAGACCACCCAGTCGGCTGGCATGGACCTGCGCGCCAACCTCGACGCGCCCGTCACCCTACAGCCCCTCGAGCGCCGGCTCGTGCCCACGGGCCTCTTCATCGCCCTGCCACAGGGCTATGAGGCACAGGTGCGGCCCCGCAGCGGACTGGCCCTCAAACGGGGCATCACCGTCCTCAACACGCCCGGCACCATCGATGCCGACTAC
>ONXQ01000195.1 GCA_900321835.1 uncultured Prevotellaceae bacterium | reverse complement strand
TAGGCCATCGACACCACGCGCCGTTCGGCAACGGCCCTGCGAATCGCCGGCAGCAGTTCGTCGAGGTCGGTGTGGAGTTCGTCCACCCATCCCTGATCGTAGCGTTTCTGCGCCGCCAGCGGATTGATTTCGGCCGTCACGCTCACAACGCCGGCGATGTTGCCGGCCTTCGGCTGTGCGCCCGACATACCACCGAGACCCGCCGTCACGAACAGAGGAATGCCTGCGGCCTTGTGCCGACGTGCAGCATTCAGGACGGTGATGGTCGTGCCGTGGACAATGCCCTGCGGCCCGATATACATGTACGAACCCGCCGTCATCTGTCCGTATTGCGTGACACCCAGTGCGTTGCCACGTTCCCAGTCGTCGGGTTTCGAATAGTTGGGGATGCGCATACCGTTGGTCACCACCACGCGCGGGGCTTCTTTGTGCGAGGGGAAAAGGCCGAGCGGATGGCCCGAATACATCACCAGCGTCTGCTCGTCGGTCATTTCACTGAGGTAACGCATCACCAGCCGATACTGTGCCCAGTTCTGGAACACCGCGCCGTTGCCGCCATAGGTGATGAGTTCGTGCGGATGCTGTGCCACACGCGGATCCAGGTTGTTCTGAATCATCATCATGATGGCAGCCGCCTGGCGCGAGCGGTGCGGATAGTCGTCAATGGGACGTGCGTACATCTCGTAAGTCGGGCGCAGACGGTACATGTAGATGCGGCCGTAGCGCTGGAGTTCGTCTGCAAACTCGGGCGCGAGCACCTTGTGCTGCTCCTTCGGGAAATAACGCAGCGCATTGCGCAGCGCCAGACGTTTCTCGTCGGGCGAAAGGATGTCCTTGCGGCGCGGAGCATGGTTGACCGTCGTGTCGTAGGGAGGCAGGGGCGGAAGGGTCTGCGGAATGCCCTGCCGCAGTTCGTTCTGAAATTCAGTGAGTGTCATAGTTTTTCATCGATTAGACTTAAGATTTCCTGTTCTTGGCTTGCAGCCTGACTGCACATCGCCTGTGCCTCGGCCACAAGACGTTCGGCCTCGGCGCGGTCGTGGAGTTGCTTGGCGTTGATGCGCACGTTCAGTGCGGCGCCCACGACGGCGGCTCGCGCAGCCAGCGCACCTACGCCGGCATCGCTCACGCTGGCGGGATTGCCTTCAGCGGCCATGACTTTGCAGAGGGGAAAGACTTCGCTGGCCGTGCGCATCGTCTCGAGCGGCACTTCGGCGGCATGGAGCGTGGCGGCCTCGATGGCGCGGTCGCGCTCGGCCTGCTCGGCCTCAGTCTTTTTGGGCATCTGGAAGGCAGCCATCAGACGGTTGAAGGCGGCGGTATCGTCATCGACAAGGCGGAGCAGACGGGAGAGCAGTGCCTGCCCCTGTGCGGCGTAGTCGGAGAAAAACGCCCAGCGCTCGTCCCATCCGGGCTTGTGTGCCGACAGATTGGCCACCATTGTGCCGAGCGCAGCACCGAGCGCACCCATGCAGGCAGCGACCGTGCCTCCGCCCGGGGCTGGACTTTCCCGCGAGGTTTCTTCGACAAAGTCGCGCACGGTCTTTTCGACCAGTTTGCCGCTGGCGGCGGTGCTGCCGGCTGCATCTTCGATCAGGTATTCGATGACTTTCTCACGCGGCAGGAAGGGACGGAGTTCGCTCAGGCCCATCGTGCGGACAGCGATGTCGATGATGTCCTGCTCGGGTATGCCTGTGGAGCGTTGCTGTTTCTCGAGAAAATAGCGTCCGGCATCGACAAGGACGCGCTTCGGTACGAGGCCGACGATTTCGGTTCCTGTGACACGCAGGCCACGGTTCTGCGCACAACGGCACACCTCGTCGAAGGCGCGGTGCAAGGGTGTCTGGGCCAGGTTGGTGATGTTCATCGAGACTTGTGCAATGCCGTATTCGTCGATGTACCACCCTATGGCTTTCGTGCCTTTGAGGGTGCCGGGCAGCATGACAGGATGTCCGTCGGCATCGCGGACAATGGGACCCGTGATGGGATTGCCTTCGCGCTTCGGACGACCTTTCTCACGCACGTCGAAGGCGATGGCATTGGCGCGGCGGGTGCTGGTGGTGTTGAGGTTGAAGTTGACGGCGACAAGAAAATCGCGGGCTCCCACGACGGTGGCACCTGTGCGCTGGATGCGCTCGTCCATCGGACGCCGTCCGAAGTCGGGACCCTTCACGGGGTCGAGCAGTTTGTCGGCCAGCGCCTCGTACTCTCCAGCACGGCAGACAGCCAGGTTTCGGTGCTCGGGCCGCAGGGCCGAAGCCTCGTAGCAATAGGTCGGGATGAGCAATTCGTCGCTGATGCGCCGGGCCAGTTGGCGGGCCATTTCGGCACACTCCTCCAGGGTCACGCCGCTGATGGGGATGAGCGGCAGCACGTCGGTCGCTCCTTGACGCGGATGGGCACCGTGGTGCTGACGCATGTCTATCAGTTCGCCAGCCTTCCGCACGGCACGGAACGCCGCTTCGCACACGGCTTCGGGCTCGCCCACGAAGGTAACGACGGTGCGGTGGGTGGCCTCGCCCGGATCGACATTCAGCAGACTGACGCCTGCCGTGGTCTCGACTTCGTGCGCAATGGCGCGAATCACCTCTTGGTTTCGTCCCTCACTGAAGTTGGGGACACACTCAATGATACGTTGGTCTGTGTTCATGGTTGAATGTATAAAAATGGAATCTTCCACAAAAATACTGCTTTTGTGCAAAACCGCCAAATCTGCACCTGACTTTTTCAAGGAAACCCCTTGCATTGCCGCGCGGAGCAAGGGAAAACCCGGAATTTCCGGAGTGTCCACTTGCCCGGATTCTCCGGAATT
>ONXQ01000172.1 GCA_900321835.1 uncultured Prevotellaceae bacterium | reverse complement strand
CTTGAAATCTCACCCACCTGGGACGGACGCGACAAGAAAGTCTCCTACATGGAGTGCTTTGCCCGTCTCATGGCTGGACTCGCCCCGTGGCTATCCCTGCCCGACGACGACACCGCCGAGGGGCAGAAGCGTCGCCAACTCCGCGAGTGGGCGCTGAAGGCCTACGCCAACGCCGTCGATCCTGCTTCGCCCGACTACCTCGGGTGGACCAGCGGCGGGCAGACGCTGGTCGATGCCGCCTATCTTGTCGAATCGCTCTACCGCGGCTACGACGCACTTTGGAAACCCCTCGACGACCTCACCAAGCAGCGCTATATCAAGGAGATACAGGGTCTGCGCCGTTACGACCCGCCCTACACCAACTGGCTGCTCTTTGTCGGCATGGAGGAGAGTTTCCTCATGTACGTCGGAGCCGACTACGACGCCTTCCGCATCAAGATGGCGCTTTCGAAGGCCGAGGAGTGGTACATCGGCGACGGACTCTACAGCGACGGTCCCTCCTTTGCGTTCGACTACTACAACGCCTACGTCATCCAGCCCATGTACACCGAGTGCCTTGAGATGATAGCCGCACGCCGTCCCAACGACACCTACCTTGTGCGCAGTCACGGTGACAACCGCAACGGCGCCGCCCACCGTCTGGAGGTCGTTCGCAAACGGATGCAGAAGTACAGCGTCATCCTTGAGCGTTTCATCTCGCCCGAAGGCACCTATCCCGTCGTCGGCCGCAGCATCCCCTACCGCATGGCCGTCTTCCAACCGCTGGCCCAACTGGCCTGGCGTCGGCAGTTGCCCAGGGAACTCTCCGACGGACAGGTGCGCAGCGGCATCACCGCCGTGGCCCGCAACATGTTCTGCCGTCCTGGTGTCACCAACTTCAACAAGCAGGGCTTCCTCACCATCGGCTTCATCGGCAACCACCCCAACGTGGCCGACTGGTACACCAACAACGGCTCGCTCTACATGACCTCCCTGGCCTTCCTGCCCCTCGGTCTGCCCGCCGACGACCCCTTCTGGATAGCCCCTGCCGAGAAGTGGACCTCGAAGAAAGCCTGGGACGGCGACGACTTCCCTAAAGACCACAAGTGGGACATCAACAGTCAAAAACTATATTGGGAATAACATGCAGAAAATCATCATTCTCGACTTCGGTTCGCAGACCACCCAACTCATCGGACGCCGTGTCCGTGAGTTGGACACCTTCTGCGAAATCCTTCCTTACAACAAGTTTCCAAAGGACGACCCCGATGTCATCGGTGTGATACTCAGTGGCAGTCCTTTGTCCGTCTATGCGCCCGACGCCTTCCATGCCGACCTCGGCGCCATCCTCGGCCGCTATCCCGTGCTCGGCATCTGCTATGGCGCCCAACTCATCGCGCAGACCTACGGCGGACGTGTCGAGCCCGTCGGCACCCGTGAGTATGGCCGTGCCCACCTCTCGTTCGTCGAGGCCGACAATCCCCTTTTCCGCGGCATCAATGTCGGCAGTCAGGTCTGGATGTCCCACGGCGACACCATCACCGCCCTGCCCAGCGGCGCACGCTGCATCGCCTCGACCGACACCGTCCGCTATGCCGCCTTCTGTGGCGAAGGAGAGGTTTGGGGCGTACAGTTCCATCCCGAAGTCTTCCACTCCGTGCAGGGCACACAACTCCTGCGCAACTTCGTCGTCGATATCTGCGGCTCGCGTCAGGAGTGGTCCGCCGCCTCGTTTGTCGATACCACCGTCGCCGAACTCAAGGCCCAACTCGGCGCCGACCGCGTCATCCTCGGACTTTCCGGCGGCGTTGACTCCAGCGTCTGTGCCGTCCTGCTCAACCGCGCCATCGGCGACCGTCTCACCTGCATCTTCGTCGATCATGGAATGTTGCGCAAGAACGAGTTCCAGCAAGTCATGGACGACTACCGCTGCCTCGGGCTCAACGTCATCGGCGTCGATGCCTCCGCCCGCTTCTTCGCCGACCTCGACGGTGTGACCGAACCCGAGCAGAAGCGCAAAATCATCGGTCGCGATTTTGTCGAAGTGTTCCAGGAACAAGCCAAGAAGTTATATGCCGAGAGTTATGCGACTCCCCCTCTATCGGAGGGGGCAGGGGGGAGGCTCCGTTGGCTCGCCCAGGGCACCATCTATCCCGACCGCATCGAGAGCCTGAATATCACCGGCAAGGTCATCAAGAGCCACCACAACGTCGGCGGCCTGCCCAAAGAGATGAACCTCCAACTCTGCGAACCCCTCCGCTGGCTGTTCAAGGACGAGGTGCGCCGCGTCGGGCGTCAACTCGGAATGCCCGAGCACCTCATCACGCGCCATCCTTTCCCCGGTCCCGGCCTCGCCGTCCGCATCCTCGGCGCCATCACCCCCGAGCGTGTCCGCATCCTGCAAGAGGCCGACGACATCTTCATCCGCGGCCTCCGCAACTGGAAAGTCACCCCGGCCTCTCCGGACTCTCCGGTCACCCTCTACGACCAAGTCTGGCAGGCCGGTGCCATCCTTCTGGCCGACGTCCGTTCGGTCGGTGTGATGGGCGACGAGCGCACCTACGAGCATCCCGTCGCCCTCCGTGCCGTCACCTCCACCGATGCCATGACCGCCGACTGGGCCCGTCTGCCCTACGACTTCCTGGCGCAGGTCTCCAACGACATCATCAACCACGTCCGTGGCGTCAACCGCGTCTGCTACGACGTCTCGTCGAAGCCGCCCGCAACGATTGAGTGGGAATGATACCCCATCACCCCCAAGCCATTTCATACCCCTCCTGCGCCGCCTGTTCCAGCCCCTTCTGCTGCTGGCAGGCGGCGCGTCCGTTTTCCACCTCCGCCATCGCCATGACGAGGCTCACCCACAGGCGGCGTTGCTCCTCGCGGCGCAGTTCCGACACGTCCTGCGGACGCGGCGAGAGCAGGGGAGTGGAGGCGTAGTACGTCAGGCCCATGCGTTCCGACACCCGTTTGCACACGCTCACGATGTATGCCCCCGTGTCGTTCTGCGCGTCCGTCGGCGGGCACCAGCGGTAGATGATGTCGCCGATGGTTCGTTTGCCGTACACGCGCCAGTAGGTCCACATCAGGCGGAAGGCTGCGCGGAATCCCCACCGCATTTCCTTGAACTCGCAGAACTGCACGTCCCGCACTTCTTCCTTTGCGCCCATCCACTGTGAGCGTCCGCGTCGGATGTTCAGCGGGTTATTGTTTCTCAGTCCCCTTGTCGTCTTCATCTTTCTTTTCCTCCTTTCCGTTGTTATTGAGGTTCAACACTACGGGCAGCACCC
Organism: uncultured Prevotellaceae bacterium; assembly: GCA_900321835.1. Taxonomy (GTDB): domain Bacteria; phylum Bacteroidota; class Bacteroidia; order Bacteroidales; family Bacteroidaceae; genus UBA3839. The sequence goes on along the minus strand of ONXQ01000172.1, from coordinate 988 downwards.
ATTTCATCACTTCGAACAGGAAGTCCAGCAGCCTCAGCAACTGCTCCCAAGTCAATAATGCCAGTTTTTTCATGATACTTTGATTTATTTTTTTTTTGACTACGAATTTTGCTAATTTTACGAATGATTATTTAGAACGAAAACACCCAAAATTCGTGTAATTCGGATAATTCGTAGTTAAAAAATAAACAACGGATTGAACGGATTTTACGGATTTTTTATATGATGTCGAGAAATCTACAATTCGTAAAATTTGTTTAATTCGTAGTCGAAAAAAATTCGTAGTCGAAAAAGTCTCATTCCCCGTGGTTCACCAGTCGGAAAATCACGTTTTCGTGGTCGTGACGGTCGCGGCACGTACATGGCCCCAGTTCGTTCGCGGAAGGCGCAGCAACTGCAAGCCTCGTAACTTGCCCTCATCACTCTGGTCTCGCCGTAGCCGGCGACCATGAACCGCGCACCCACGCGCCGTTCCTCGATTCTGATTTGTTTCATAGTTTTATCGTTTTTATGCCGACTTCGTCGGGAAATTATTCAAATTTTGTCCAAATTATTCAAATTAAGTATTTATGTACGAGTGCGGATAAACATAAAACATTTGTGAAATTTGAATTCAATTTGTAAAATTTCCACACGAAGTGTGCTTTTAAGTTTTACGCTGCAAAGGTACGGCATCCCTGCCACACGCCCCTGCGTTTTTCTCCCCTGGCGCCCGAGGTCTCTCCCGGGCCGTGTGTTTTTCGCTTCGAGATGCGCTTGTGTCTCTCTTAAGGCTAGCCATTCTAGTCTATCTAGCCCATCTAGTCATGCTAGCCCGGCTAGAAAATCACCCCATCCGCTCCCGGAACCATCGTGTCGCCTGCTCATAAGGCACGTCGTGGCGATGCTGGCCGCCTTTGGCCACGCCCTTGTAGTCGAATCCCACGCGCACGTCAGGAAACCACGCCGACATCTGCCGGCAAAAGTGCGACAGGCCCCGCTGTCCGCC
>ONXQ01000019.1:19243-19734 GCA_900321835.1 uncultured Prevotellaceae bacterium | reverse complement strand
CCTTTTTATCCTTCAAATCCTTGACACATGAAGATTCAAGAACTGAAAATCACGGTCCGCGACCTGACGCAGGGCTATGTGGACAACGACGAAGGCGGTGTGCGTGGGTACGGCGGCCGTCTGGACATCCGCCCACCCTATCAGCGCGAGTTCATCTACGACGACAAGAAACGTGCTGCCGTCATCACGACGGTGATTCAGGAATTTCCGCTCAACGTGATGTACTGGGCGAAGCGCGACGACGATGCCGACGTGCCTTTCGAGGTGATTGACGGCCAGCAGCGCACGATTTCGCTGTGCCAGTACGTCAACGGCGACTTTGCGTACGATTTCCAGTATTTCCACAACCTCACGAAGGAGGAGCAGGAGCAGATTCTCAACTACCCGCTGATGGTGTATTTGTGCGAGGGTACGGACAAGGAAAAACTGAGATGGTTTGAGACCATCAACATCGCTGGCGAACGCCTCACGCAGCAGGAACTGCGCAACGC
>ONXQ01000019.1:0-19231 GCA_900321835.1 uncultured Prevotellaceae bacterium | reverse complement strand
AACGGCTCGCCCATCCGTCAGGACTTCCTCGAGACGGCGCTGAAGTGGATGGCGCAAAGCCTCTCGACACCGAACAAGAAACTGCAAATCGAGGACTACATGGCGAAACACCAGCACGATCCAAACGCAACGCAACTGTGGCAGTATTTCTCGAGCGTCATCACATGGGTAGCAGCAACGTTCGACATCGGGCAGCGCAAGAAAATCATGAAGGGTGTGAACTGGGGCGCCCTGTACGACGAGTTCCACACGCAGATTCTGGACAAGGCTAAACTGGACCAGGAAATCTCGCGACTCATCATCGACTCGGAGGTGCAGACAAAGAGCGGAATTTGCCCTTACGTGCTCACACGCGACGAGCACTGGCTAGGACTGCGTGCCTTCCCCGACGACATCAAATTGGCCGTCTATGAGCGTCAGAAGGGCATCTGCCCGCTCTGCGGCGGACACTACGAACTGGAGCAGATGGAGGGCGACCACATCACGCCCTGGCGCGAAGGGGGCCGCACAGTCGAGGAGAACTGCCAAATGCTCTGCCGCGACTGCAACCGCCGTAAGTCCAGCAAATGATGCTAGTCGGCGAATTGAACAAACATACTAAATCTGAAAAATTTGAAAATAATTTGAACAATTTCCCGACGGAGTCGGCTTAAATATATAATTCACATCATTCGGCTCATTCACCGACAAATAAAATGAAGCGCTGCCACGTCAACGTGACAGCGCTTCTTCACATTATTGCTGTAAAAAGTAAAATGTTACTCAGCCTTTGCCTCTTCAGCAGCGGGTTCTTCGGTTGCAGGTGCCTCTTCGGCTACGGGAGCGGCCTCGGCTGCAGGTGCTTCTGCCTTGGGGGCAGAGGACTTGCGGCTGCGGCGTGTGCGCTTCTTGGTCTCGGTCTTGGCCATGTTCTCGTCGAAGTCAACGAGTTCGATGAATGCCATTTCAGCATTGTCGTTGAGACGGTTGCCGAGTTTGATGATGCGCGTGTAGCCACCGGGACGGTCGCCGACCTTCTTCGACACTTCGCTGAAGAGTTCGGTGATGGCGTACTTGTTCTGCAGGTAACTGAACACGACGCGGCGCGAGGGCGTGGTGTCTTCCTTTGCTTTGGTGATCAGGGGCTCGACATACTTACGCAGTGCCTTTGCCTTCTGGAGGGTCGTAGTGATTCGCTTGTGCATGATGAGCGAAATGGCCATGTTGGCGAGCATAGCATGACGGTGCGATGCCTTGCGACCCAGATGATTGAATTTCTTATTGTGTCTCATCGTCTGTTAATCTTTGTCTAATTTATACTTGGAAATATCGGTTCCGAACGAGAGGTTAAGGCTCTCAAGCAGGTCGTCAAGCTCTGTGAGTGACTTCTTACCAAAGTTGCGGAACTTGAGCAGGTCGGTCTTGTTGAATTGTACCAAATCGCCGAGGGTCTCGACGTCGGCTGCCTTCAAGCAGTTGAGGGCGCGGACGGAGAGGTCCATGTCAACGAGTTTCGTCTTGAGCAACTGACGCATACGCAGCACTTCTTCGTCGAACTCTTCGTTGCCGTCAAAGTCGTTGTTCTCCAGGGTGATCTTCTCGTCGGAGAAGAGCATGAAGTGGTAGATGAGGATCTTTGCGGCTTCCTTGAGTGCGTCCTTCGGGTGGATGGAACCATCGGTGGTGATTTCGAGCACGAGTTTCTCGTAGTCGGTCTTCTGCTGCACACGATAGTTCTCTACTGCGAACTTGACGTTGCGAATCGGAGTGTAAATAGAGTCGATGGCCAACTGGTTGATTTCGTGGCAATACTCGCGATTCTCATCGGCGGGTACGTAGCCGCGGCCTTTGTTGATGGTCAACTCTATCTCCATAGTTGCTTTGGGGTCTAAATGGCAAATTACCAAATCTGGATTTAACACTCCAAACCCACTGAGATACTTGTTGATATCTCCTGCTTTGAACTCCGTTGCGTTCTCGATAACGATGGAGACTTTCTCGGTCTCTGTATCATCGACGATTTGCTTGAACCTGACTTGCTTCAGATTCAAGATAATGTTGGTGACATCTTCCTTGACTCCGGGGATGGTGGAGAACTCATGCTCCACGCCGGCTATGCGAATCGTGTTGATTGCAAAGCCTTCCAACGAAGAAAGAAGAATGCGGCGCAGCGCGTTTCCGACAGTGATTCCGAAGCCTGGTTCCAGAGGACGGAACTCAAACTTACCGAACTTGTCGTCGGCTTCCAACATTATTACTTTCTCTGGTTTTTGAAATGCTAATACCGCCATTGTTAATTTTTATTTAGAGTACAACTCGACAATCATCTGCTCTTTGATATTCTCGGGAATGTCTGCACGCTCGGGCAGGTGCAGAAGTTTTCCGCCCTTCACGCTCTCGTCCCACTCAATCCAGGGGTACTTGGCGTGGTTGAAGCCTGCAAGCGCTGCGGCAATCACTTCGAGCGACTTGGCCTTCTCGCGCACGGCAACAATCTGTCCGGGCTTTACAGAATAGGAGGGGATGTTGACAACCTGTCCGTCAACGGTGATGTGCTTGTGGCTTACCAACTGACGGGCTGCAGCACGTGTGGGGGCAATGCCGAGACGATAAACTACGTTGTCCAGACGAGCCTCAAGCAGTTGAAGGAGAACTTCACCTGTTACGCCGTCCTTGGAGGCAGCCTTCTCGAAGAGGTTGCGGAACTGACGCTCAAGCACACCGTATGTGTACTTTGCTTTCTGCTTCTCTGCAAGCATGAGACCGTATTCTGAAGTCTTGCGACGACGGTTGTTGCCATGCTGGCCAGCAGGATAATTGCGCTTTGAAAGAACTTTGTCCGGGCCGAAGATTGCCTCACCGAAACGACGTGAGATTCTCGACTTAGGACCAATATATCTTGCCATAATCTTTTGTTTTTGTTTTGCCTGTCCCCGGCATTGCAGCCGCGACTGCAGAAAGGAAAAGATGCAGTCCTAAAATAATGCTCTGGGGATACTGGCTGGAAATAATAATTAAACTCTTCTTCTCTTGGGAGGACGGCAGCCGTTATGCGGCAGCGGAGTAACGTCGATAATCTCGGTCACTTCAATTCCTGCACCATGGACGCCACGGATGGCGGCTTCGCGGCCATTGCCCGGACCCTTCACGTAGGCGACAACCTTACGCAGTCCCAGGTCGAAGGCAACCTTCGCGCAGTCGGCAGCAGCCTGCTGTGCTGCGTAGGGAGTGTTCTTCTTCGAACCACGGAAACCCATCTTACCAGCGGACGACCATGAAATGGCCTGACCTTCGCTGTTTGCCAAGGTAACAATGATGTTGTTGAACGACGAGTGAACATGAAGTTGTCCCTGTGCGCTAACCTTGACATTTCTCTTCTTAGCAGAAGTTGTTTTCTTTGCCATAGTCGATTATTATTTAGTAGCTTTTTTCTTATTTGCAACTGTCTTTTTCTTACCCTTACGAGTACGAGCGTTGTTCTTCGTGCTCTGACCGCGTACGGGGAGTCCGAGACGATGACGGATGCCACGGTAGCAGCCGATGTCCATGAGTCGCTTGATGTTGAGCTGAACTTCGGTGCGGAGGTCGCCCTCGACCTTGTAGTCTTCACCAATGACTTCACGAATCTTACCAGCCTGTTCGTCGGTCCAGTCCTTTACTTTAATGTCTTTGTCAACGCCTGCCTTTGCTAAAATCTTGCCTGCGCTGCTGCGTCCGATACCAAAAATGTAGGTTAACGCAATTTCACCTCTCTTGTTCTGTGGGAGGTCTACACCAACAATTCTTATTGCCATATCTTTTAACTAATTTTTTCTAACAAAAGAATTATCCCTGACGTGTCTTGAACTTAGGGTTTTTCTTGTTAATTACAAAAAGACGTCCTTTACGACGAACGACCACACAATCCGGTGTACGTTTCTTTAATGATGCTCTTGTTTTCATATCTTTGTGAATTTTTTGTTGTGACAAGTATTTACTTGTAGCGGAACACGATGCGTCCCTTCGACAAGTCGTAAGGAGACATCTCTACACGAATCTTATCGCCAGGAAGAATCTTGATGTAGTGCATACGCATTTTTCCGGAGATATGGGCGATAATCTCATGACCATTCTCCAATTCTACGCGGAACATGGCGTTTGAGAGTGCCTCTACGATGGTTCCGTCCTGCTCGATTGCTGACTGTTTTGCCATATATGCTTTAGATAAATTTGTCTCCTAATACTTTTTTGATTTCTTCAAACGACGAGAGTATGTCTGCTTTCCCCTTACGTATGCAAAGTGAGTGCTCATAATGGGCTGCATACTTGCGGTCGCGGGTGATTATGCCCCACTTGTCTTCCTGCATGTATATTTCCTTCGTTCCCATGGTAATCATTGGTTCGATGGCGATGCACATGCCGTTCTTGAGAAGAATGCCGTTACCTCGTTTTCCGTAGTTGGGCACTTGAGGGTCTTCATGCATTTCACGTCCGACCCCATGGCCTACAAACTCGCGGACAACTCCGTAGCCTTTCGACTCGCAACACTGCTGGACTGCATGGGATATGTCACCTATGCGATGTCCGACAACGGCTTGCTCTATTCCCTTGTACAGGGCCTCCTTGGTGGTGATCAAAAGGTTCCGGGTCTCTTCTGACACTTCGCCGACCGGAAAGGTGTAGCAGGAGTCGCCACAGAATCCGTTGAGCCGAGTGCCACAGTCGATAGAGACTATGTCGCCTTCGTTGAGAGGCTGATCGTTCGGTATACCATGCACCACCTGTTCGTTGACTGAGGTGCAGATGCTTGCCGGGAACGGAGGACCATAGGGGTTGGGGAAGTTCTTGAACACGGGTTCGGCCCCATGATCGCGAATGAACTCTTCTGCCACTTTGTCGAGTTGCCGGGTTGTAATGCCGGGCTGAATCAGTTTGGCCAACTCAGCCAGCACCTTTCCAATAAGCAGGTTCGCCTCGCGCAGGAGTTCGACCTCCTCGTCGGTTTTCAGATAAATCATTTCTTAACGATCAATATGCGCGACCTGGATGTGCTCCACGTACACGGCCTGTATCAAGCAGTCCGTCATAGTGACGCATAAGAAGATGACTTTCTATCTGTTGAAGTGTATCAAGCACCACGCCGACCAGAATCAGAAGCGACGTACCTCCGAAGAACTGCGCAAACTCACGCTGCACGCCAAAGATACCTGCAAAGGCAGGAAGGATGGCAATCAGCGCAAGGAAGAGCGAGCCTGGGAATGTGATGCGAGACATAATCTTGTCCAAGTATTCTGCAGTGCTCTTGCCTGGTTTCACGCCAGGAATAAAGCCGTTGTTCTTCTTCATATCTTCGGCCATCTGAGTCGGGTTGATCGTAATGGCTGTATAAAGATAGGTGAAGAGGATGATCAGTGCTGCAAAAATCAGGTTGTAAACCCAACTTGTGTTATCGATCAACTGCATCATAAACGGACTCATGTTGCCTCCTGAGAAATATCCAGCCACCGTAACGGGGATGAACATAATGGCCTGGGCAAAGATGATAGGCATCACGTTGGCAGCATAGGGCTTCAGCGGAATGTACTGGCGGGCACCGCCATACTGACGGTTGCCGACTACACGCTTGGCGTACTGAACGGGGACGCGACGTGTGCCTTGAACAAGAAGGATTGCGGCGGCAATGACTGCCAGCATGGCAACTATCTCAACAAGGAACACAATCAGACCACCCTGACCAGGAGCCGTGAATCGTGTTGTGAATTCCTGCACAAAGGCTTGTGGCAGACGTGCGATGATGCCGACCATGATGATGAGCGAAACACCATTGCCAATGCCCTTGTCTGTGATGCGTTCTCCAAGCCAGAGGATGAACATGCTACCTGCTGCAAGTATGATGGTGGCGGTGATGATGAATGCCGTCCAATCAAGACTTGAGTAAATAGCCGTTCCGCCTGTCGTTGCCTTCAGGTTGAAAAGGTACGAAGGGGCTTGTACAAGAAGAATGGCCACTGTCAGGTAACGAGTGTACTGATTCATCTTGCGGCGGCCGCTCTCTCCTTCGCGCTGCATCTTCTGGAAATAGGGAACAGCCAGACCCAGTAACTGCATCACGATGGAGGCAGAAATGTACGGCATGATTCCCAATGCAAAGATGGAGGCCTTTGAGAATGCACCACCCGAGAACATATCAAGAAGTGACATCAGACCGCCTTCCGTCTGGTTGTGAAGTCCCTGAAGTGCTTCTGTGTCAACTCCGGGCAGGACGATGTACGAACCAAAGCGATAGACTGCCACAAACATCAGGGTGATGAGGAGTCGCGTACGCAAGTCCTCAATCTTCCCGATGTTTGACAATGTCTTAACAATCTTGATATTCTTGAGTTTATCGATTGTTTTTCCCATTATTTTAGAGTTTTACGGCGTTTCCACCTTTCTCAGTAATCATTGTTTCGGCTTTCTTGGAGAATGCATGAGCCTCGACGTCAACCTTGGTCGTAAGTTCGCCATTTCCAAGAATCTTGACAAGCTGGTGCTTGTTGATGAAACCAGCCTCAATCAGATCTTCAATACCGACCTTTTCAAGTTTCTTGGCCTCCACGAGTTTCTGGATTACATCCAGGTTGATGGCCTTATACTCGACACGATTGATGTTCTGGAAACCGAACTTAGGAACTCGACGCTGAAGCGGCATCTGTCCACCTTCGAAACCAATCTTTTTCTTGTAACCAGATCTTGCCTTGGCACCCTTGTGACCGCGTGTTGACGTACGGCCCTTTCCCGAACCGTAACCACGACCAACGCGCTTGCTGTTGTGGGTGGAGCCTTCTGCTGGTTTTAAATTATGTAATTCCATTTGTTACCAATTTAATTCATTAGTTACTTAACTTGTCTGTGTCACTAGTCAATCACCTCTACAAGGTGCTGCACTTTGCGAATCATGCCGCGAAGCGAAGGTGTATCCTCATGTTCAACGACATTGTTGATGCGGTGCAATCCAAGTGAGTCAAGTGTCCGCTTCTGGTCGATAGGACGATTGTTGCGGCTCTTTACCTGTTTGATTTTAATTGTTGCCATGTTGATATTACCTTCTTATCCTTTAAACACTTTGGTCAAACTTATGCCACGGTCAGCGGCGATTGTCTTCGGGTCACGCATGCTGGCAAGTGCTTCGATGGTAGCCTTGACAAGGTTGTGGGGGTTGGAAGAACCCTTTGACTTTGCCAGGACGTCGGTGATACCTACGCTCTCGAACACAGCGCGCATGGCACCACCTGCCACAACTCCTGTACCTTCAGAGGCCGGCATCACCAGAACACGTGCGCCACCAAACTTAGCATACACTTCGTGGGGTACCGTACCCTTCAGCACAGGCACTTTTACAAGATTCTTCTTAGCAGCTTCCACACCTTTGGCAATGGCTGCTGTCACTTCGCCTGCCTTACCGAGGCCATAGCCGATTACACCTTTTCCATCACCAACCACAACGATGGCAGCGAATGTGAAGGTGCGTCCGCCCTTCGTAACCTTGGTGACACGATTAATAGCAACAAGACGATCTTTCAGTTCAACGTCGCTTCCTATTTTAACTCTATTAACCATAATCCATTAAAATTTAAGTCCGGCATTACGGGCAGCGTCTGCCACAGCCTTGATTCTACCATGGTAAAGATAGCCGTTACGGTCGAAAACGACAGTCGTAATACCGGCTTCCAAAGCCTTCTTTGCAATGAGGTCGCCGACTTTAGCAGCCTGCTCGCTCTTGTTGCATTTCTCGAGTCCAAGTGAGGAAGCAGCCACAAGTGTCTTGTGTGCGTCATCGTCGATTACCTGGACGTAAATCTGCTTATTACTTCTGAACACAGACATACGGGGGCGTTCAGCAGTACCAGAAATCTTATTGCGTACTCTATATTTAATCTTGATACGTCTTTCTGTCTTTGTTATCATACTCGTACAATGTTTAATTATTTAGCACTTGCTGACTTACCAGACTTTCTTCTGATCTCTTCACCCTGGAAGCGGATACCCTTACCCTTGTAAGGTTCAGGCTTGCGGAATGAGCGAATCTTCGCACATACCAAACCTAACAACTGCTTGTCGCAAGATTCGAGCATGATGAGAGGATCCTGGTTTCTCTCGGACTTTGTTTCGACTTTCACTTCTTTTGGAACTTCAAAAACAATAGCGTGAGAGTAGCCCAATGCAAACTCAAGTACGTTGCCCTGGTTGGACACACGGTAACCTACACCCACAAGTTGAAGCGTCTTCTTGTAGCCTTCAGAAACGCCTACAACCATGTTGTTAACGAGAGCGCGGTACAGACCGTGGAATGCATGACGCTGCTTGGGGTTGTCAACCATCATTTCTTCATTTTCCTCCATTGTCACCTTGCCGTCCTCAATCGTAACCTTGATAGCGGGGTTCACGTACTGCGAAAGTTCGCCTTTCGGACCTTTTACAGTTACAATGTCATCCTTATGAGTGATAGTCACTCCTGCAGGAATACTAATAGGTAATTTACCAATTCTAGACATTATATTTCCTCCTTAATTAATATACGTAGCAAAGAACTTCGCCGCCGATCTTGAGTTCGGCAGCCTCCTTGTCCGTCATTACACCTTTGGATGTGGATATAATTGCAATACCCAGTCCGTTAATCACACGCGGCATGTCTTTGTAACCTGTGTACTTACGAAGTCCAGGTCGTGACACACGCTTCAAGCTCTGAATAGCGCTTGACTTTGTTTCGGCATCGTACTTGAGGGCAATTTTGATGGTTCCCTGAGGACCGTCCTCAATGAACTTGTAGTTCAGTACATAGCCCTTGTCGAAGAGAATCTTGGTGATTTCCTTCTTCAAGTTCGAAGCTGGTACTTCAACGACCTTGTGCTTAGCCATGATCGCGTTTCTCAGTCTCGTCAGATAATCTGCTATTGGATCTGTCATAGTTTAAATTAATCGGGACACCCCGACAATATTTAAAGTTAATAAAAAAGGATGATTCTTGTGATGAATTACCAGCTTGCCTTCTTCACTCCCGGAATGAGACCTGCAGAAGCCATTTCGCGGAACTGGATACGGGAGATGCCGAACTGACGGATGTATCCGCGCGGACGGCCCGTAATCTTGCAGCGGTTGTGCAGACGAATGGGATTTGCATTTGCCGGAATGCTCTGGAGTTTACGAGCCGCTTCGTATGCCTCTTCAGGTTCGCCTGTAGCGATAATCTTCTTGAGGGCAGCACGCTTTGCAGCATACTTTGCAACGAGCTTCGCACGCTTTACCTCGCGAGCTTTCATTGATTCTTTTGCCATAATCTCTGATTATTTGTTAGCGTTCTTAAATGGTAATCCAAATGCCTTGAGAAGGGCGTATCCTTCTTCGTCGGTCTTAGCGGAAGTAACAAACGTGATGTTCATACCCGTAATCTTATCCACCTGGTCGATGTTGATTTCGGGGAAGATAATCTGTTCCTGAATGCCGAGGGTGTAGTTGCCACGTCCGTCCAACTTGGCCTCGATGCCCTTGAAGTCACGGATACGAGGCAGCGAAACGCGAACGAGACGCTCCAGGAATTCGTACATCTTCTGGCGGCGGAGTGTCACCATCACGCCAATCGGCATCTTCTTACGAAGGTGGAAGTTTGAAATATCCTTCTTCGAAAGGGTTACGACCGGCTTCTGACCTGTAATGAGCGCCATTTCGGACACTGCCACTTCAATCATTTTCTTATCTGCAGTTGCATCACCAAGTCCCTGGTTGACGACAATCTTCTTCAATACAGGAATCTGCATAGGAGAAGTGTAGTTGAACTGCTTCATCAATGCCGGAGCAATCTGCTCGGCATATACATTCTTGAGATTTGCTGTATTTGCCATTAGATTTCTTCTCCTGATTTTTTAGCGTAACGAACTAACTTGCCATTAGCACCGATTCTGCGACCGATACGTGTTGCTTCGCCCGTCTTGGGGTCAACCACGTTGAGGTTCGAGATGTGAATCGGAGCCTCCTGCTTAATAATACCTCCCTGAGGATGCTGGGCATTAGGTTTGGTGCTCTTTGAGACCATATTAATGCCTTCGACAACGGCGCGCTGCTCCTTCACCAGGACGCGGAGGACTTTGCCCTTCTGGCCTTTAGAGTTGCCAGCGTTTACGATGACCGTGTCGCCTTTCTTGATATGTAATTTACTCATTGATGTGTGTCGTTAAAATTAAAGTACCTCAGTTGCCAAAGAAACGACTTTCATGTTGGTTGCACGCAGTTCACGGGCTACAGGGCCGAAGATACGGCTGCCTCTCATCTCACCTGCATTGTTCAGCAGAACACATGCGTTGTCATCAAAGCGGATATAGGATCCGTCTGGACGACGAATCTCTTTCTTCGTGCGAACAATCAAAGCCTTTGATACCGTTCCCTTCTTGACTTCTGAAGTTGGAATCGCATTCTTTACTGTCACGACAATCACGTCTCCCACAGAGGCATAGCGACGTTTTGTACCTCCGAGAACTCGGATGCAGAGCACTTCGCGGGCGCCACTGTTGTCGGCGACTGTCAATCTTGATTCTGTCTGTATCATAACTTACTTTGCTCTTTCAACAATTTGTACTAATCTCCATCTCTTGGTTTTGCTCAGGGGACGAGTTTCCATAATCAGGACAGTGTCGCCAATGTTGCACTCGTTCTTTTCGTCATGAGCATGGTATTTCTTCGTCTTGCTGACGAACTTACCGTAAATGGGGTGTTTCTCCTTGAACTTGGCTGCGACGACAATCGTCTTGTCCATCTTGTTGCTGGTAACGACACCCGTTCTTTGCTTTCTAAGATTTCTGACTTCCATGTAACTTAGTTTTTATTTGTTAAGTTCTCTCTGACGAAGTTCACACTTCATACGGGCAATTTCGCGACGCAGTTTCTTGATCTGTGAAAGGTCTTCCAGCGGAGAAATGTGATGGTTGAACTTCATGTTGTTGTAGTTGGCAACCTCTGTCTCTATGCGCTCTGCAAGTTCTGCAGTGGCAAGTTCTCTAATTTCTGCAATTTTCATAATGATCAAGCGTTTTTGTCGTAGTCACGTCTAACAATGAACTTAGTTGTAGTCGGGAGTTTCTGAGCGCCGAGACGGAGAGCCTCCTTGGCAACTTCGAACGGAACACCCTCTACCTCAAAGAGGATACGTCCAGGTTTTGCGGGGAACACATACTGGTAGGGGTCACCCTTACCTTTACCCATTCGGACGTCTGCAGGCTTCTTCGTGATGGGTTTATCCGGGAAGATACGAATCCAAACCTGTCCCTGACGCTGCATGTAACGTGTGATGGCCACACGGGCAGCCTCAATCTGGCGAGCGGAAATCCATCGTTCCTGAAGGGCTTTGATTCCGAAACTGCCGAAGGCGAGTTCGGTACCGCGATGCGAGACACCCTTCCAGCGACCACGGCCTTTTTGTGGTCTTCTATATTTCTGTCTTTTTGGCTGTAGCATAATTCAAAGTCTGATTAACGGTTGTTTTTTCTGTTTCTGAATCTCTTACCACCTCCGTTGCCACGGCCGGCGTCTTTCGACTGGCTGAAGTTCGGAGTCAGATCTTTCTTTCCGAAGATTTCACCGCGGCAAATCCAGACCTTGATACCCAGCAGACCGACTTTCGTCAGTGCCTCGGCCAGACTGTAGTCGATGTCGGCACGGAAAGTGTGGAGCGGAGTACGTCCTTCCTTGAACATTTCCGAGCGGGCAATTTCTGCGCCGTTCAGACGGCCGGAAATCTGCACCTTGATACCTTCGGCACCCGAGCGCATCGTGTTGGCGATGGCGGTCTTGATGGCGCGGCGATAGGCAATCTTTCCTTCAACCTGACGTGCGATGTTGTTGGCAACAATCACAGCGTCGAGTTCGGGACGCTTGATTTCGTAGATGTTGATCTGAACGTCCTTGTCCGTGATCTTCTTCAGTTCTTCCTTCAGTTTGTCAACTTCCTGACCGCCCTTACCGATGATGATGCCGGGACGGGCTGTGCAGACAGTGATGGTGACAAGCTTCAGCGTGCGCTCAATAACAATTTTTGACACACTGGCTTTGGCCAGACGGGCGTTCAGGTACTTGCGGAGTTTGCTGTCCTCAAGGATGTTGTCGCCGAAGTCGTTTCCGCCGAACCAGTTGGAATCCCATCCTCGAACGATGCCGAGGCGGTTGCTAATCGGATTGCATTTCTGTCCCATAATTACTTCTCCTCCTTTGATTTAGCGTCCACAAAAATTGTAATATGATTCGAACGCTTGCGAATTCTGTATCCACGTCCCTGCGGAGCCGGGCGCATACGCTTGAGGGTAGCACCTTCGTCCACGAAGATCTTGGAGATATAGAGTTCACCATTCTCTGCCTTGCGCTCATTCTTCTGCTCCCAGTTGGCGATTGCCGAGCGAAGAACCTTCTCTACATCCTTGGATGCCGTCTTCGCATTGAAGCGAAGTGTGGCCAGGGCCTTGTTCACTTCCATGCCGCGCACGAGGTCAGCCACGTAGCGCATCTTTCGTGGCGAAGAGGGGACATCCCGGAGAGCTGCGAAGTAGGTAGTCTTCTTGGCCTCTTTAAAAGCAGCGGCCATATTTCTCTTTCTTTTTCCCATTATTTGTTTTCTTTATTTCTGGTGAATGAGTTCCTGCTTATTTCTTACGGTTGCCAGAGTGTCCGCGGAACGTACGTGTGAGAGCGAACTCACCCAGTTTGTGTCCGACCATGTTCTCTGTCACGTAAACAGGAATAAATTTGTTTCCGTTATGAACTGCAATTGTGTGTCCAACGAAGTCCGGAGATATCATTGAAGCTCGTGCCCAAGTCTTGACTACGGTCTTCTTACCGCTTTCGTTCATGGCAAGCACTTTCTTTTCGAGCTTGACATTGATATACGGACCTTTTTTTAATGAACGACTCATAATTTACTTAGTTAACTTGGTTACTTTTTACGTCTTTCGATAATATACTTGTTAGAAAGTTTCTTCGGAGCACGTGTCTTGAGGCCCTTAGCGTAGAGGCCGTTACGTGAACGCGGGTGTCCACCAGTCTGGCGGCCTTCACCACCACCCATCGGGTGATCGTGCGGGTTCATGACAACACCACGGTTGTGAGGACGGCGACCGAGCCAGCGGCTGCGACCAGCCTTACCCGAAGATTCGAGAGCGTGGTCTGAGTTGCTGACGCTACCGATTGTAGCGCGGCAAGCAGAGAGCACCTTGCGAATTTCACCTGAAGGCAGTTTGATTACACAGTAATCGCCTTCGCGCGAAGTCAACTGAGCAAAATTACCTGCAGAGCGAACCATCTTGGCACCCTGACCCGGACGGAGTTCAATGTTGTGAATCACCGTACCGACGGGGATGTTCTGGAGGGGCAGCGTGTTGCCGAGGTCCGGAGCAGCGTCGGGACCCGACATGATTGTTGTGCCCACCTGCAGTCCGTTAGGAGCAACGATGTAGCGTTTTTCACCATCAGCATAGAATACAAGAGCAATGCGAGCCGAACGGTTCGGATCGTACTCGATTGTCTTCACCACTGCTGGAATTCCATCTTTTTCTCTCTTGAAGTCGATGATGCGCAGTTTGCGCTTGTGGCCACCGCCACGGTAGCGCACAGTCATGCGGCCGGCATTGTTGCGGCCACCCGTACTACGCTTACCATAGACGAGAGATTTCTCTGGAACGGATGTAGTAACATCATCGAACGTTCCAATAGCCTTGTGTCTTTGACCAGGTGTGATTGGTCTGAATTTACGAATTCCCATTTTTATTATTAAATGTTACTATAGAAATCAATAGTTTCACCTTCCTTGAGCGTAACGATAGCCTTCTTGTAGGCATCAGTACGTCCCTTGATCAGCCCGGCGCGTGTGTAACGGCTCTTTGCTTTTCCGTTGTAGCGCATGGTGTTGACCGAAACTACGTTCACGTTATACTTTGCTTCTATCTCTTTCTTAATTTCTACCTTGTTGGCGTCAGGACGCACAATGAAGCCGAACTTGTTGTTCTGCTTCTCTGTGACACCTGTCATCTTTTCTGTTACCAACGGCTTGATGATATATGCCATACTTTGTGTCCTCCTTCTACTTGGTTAAAGTTTCGTCGACAAGTTTGAGCGCATCTTCAGTAACAACAAGAACATTTGCGTTCATCACCTTGTAGGTGTTGAGCGCCGATGCTGTCATCACTTCAACTCTTTGAATGTTACGAGCCGACAAATATACGTTTTTATTTACTTCTGGCAAAAGGAGAAGCAGCTTTTTACCCTCAATTTTAAGATTTTTTTGCAATTCAACGAAGGATTTTGTCTTCGGAGCCTCAAAATTGAAGTCTTCGAGGACAACGATGGCATCCTGTTGTTTCTTGTAAGAGAGGGCGCTCTTGCGGGCAAGCGTCTTGACCTTCTTGTTCAGTTTGAACCAATAGTCACGGGGTTTCGGACCGAACACACGGCCACCGCCACGGAGCACAGGCGACTTGATGTCACCACGGCGTGCACCGCCACTACCCTTCTGACGAATCAGTTTGCGGGTAGAGCCTGCAATTTCACTTCTTTCCTTTGATTTGTGGGTGCCTTGGCGCTGGGCAGCAAGATACTGCTTCACGGCGAGGTAGATGACGTGGTCGTTAGGTTCAATTCCGAAGATAGCGTCGTTCAATTCAACCTTCTTTCCAGTATCTTCACCTTTAATGTTATAAACTGAAACTTCCATTACTTCTTAATTGTTACGATTGAACCTTTACATCCGGGAACAGAACCCTTCAGCAGAAGGAGGTTGTGTTCGGGGATAATCTTAATCACCTGCAGGTTGTGAGTCGTCACACGCTCGTTGCCCATCTGGCCTGCCATACGCAGGTTCTTGAACACGCGTGAAGGCGTGGCACAAGCACCGATTGAACCCGGCTTGCGGGCGCGGTCGTCCTGACCGTGTGTGCTCTGACCTACACCACCGAAACCGTGGCGCTTTACTACACCTGCAAAACCCTTACCTTTCGAAGTACCGACTACGTCAACGTAGGGAGCGTCGTTGAAGAACTCCACTGTCAGAACGTCGCCCAGGGCATGCTCTTCTTCAAATGTGAACTCGGCCAAGTGTCTCTTTGGAGTTGTACCTGCTTTGGCAAAGTGTCCCTTCATCGGCTTCGACGTGTTCTTCTCCTTGGCTTCCTGGAAACCAACCTGAACAGCAGCGTAGCCGTCTTTCTCGACGGTCTTCACCTGGGTTACAACACAAGGACCTACTTCGATAACAGTGCATGGAAGATTCTTTCCATCAGCACTGAAAACGGATGTCATTCCGATTTTCTTTCCTAATAATCCTGGCATTTCAAACTAATTTTAATAATTCTCTAATTCAATTTGTACTTACACTTTAATTTCTACTTCCACACCGCTGGGGAGTTCCAGTTTCATCAGCGAGTCGATGGTCTTCGGCGTTGCGCTGTAAATGTCGATGAGACGCTTATAGGTGCTCAGTTCGAACTGTTCACGGCTCTTCTTGTTGACGAAGGTACTGCGGTTCACAGTGTAGATGCGCTTGTGTGTCGGGAGAGGAATGGGTCCGCTGACAATGGCATCGGTTGCCTTCACCGTCTTCACGATTTTCTCTGCTGACTTGTCCACGAGGTTGTGGTCGTAGGACTTCAGTTTGATACGAATTTTCTGACTCATTGTTTTGTTTTTGTTTATTGGTTGTTATTAAATGGAGGAAAGGGTATGCAGGTTAAGAGTCATTCGCTAACCTGCACCCTGTTCCCTTTGTTTTCTTTATGCAAGGTCAACACGTCCACCCTGTTCCTGCAGGACTGCCTTGGCAATCGAACTGCTGACGGGTTCGTGGTGGTCATACTGCATCGAGTTGGTAGCACGTCCCGAGGTGATGGTACGGAGTGCTGTCACATAACCGAACATTTCGGACAGCGGAACCATCGCCTTGATGATGCGGGCGCCCGAACGGGCTGTGTCCATACCTTCTACCTGACCACGGCGCTTGTTCAAGTCACCAATGACGTCACCCATGTTCTCTTCGGGAGTAACAACTTCCAGTTTCATGATGGGCTCCATCAGCACGGGCTTGGCCTGTGCGCAGGCATTCTTGTAGGCCTGGAGGGCAGCGATTTCAAACGACAACTGGTCGGAGTCAACGGGGTGGAACGAACCGTCCACGAGTTCAACCTTCAGGCTGTCCATCGGGTAGCCACCGAGTACGCCATTCTTCATGGCGTTCTGGAAGCCCTTCTGCACAGCAGGAATGAACTCCTTCGGAATGTTACCGCCCTTCACAAGGTCAACGAACTGCAGACCGCCGTTCTTCTGGATGTCCCAGTCGTCATCGACCGGTCCGACGTTGACGATGATGTCGGCAAACTTACCGCGGCCGCCCGACTGCTTCTTGTAAACCTCGCGGAGGTTGACTGTCTTGGTGATGGCTTCTTTGTAGTTCACCTGAGGCTTACCCTGGTTACATTCCACCTTGAACTCGCGCTTCAGACGGTCGATGATGATGTCGAGGTGAAGTTCGCCCATACCGCTGATGACAGTCTGACCACTCTGCTCGTCCGTGCGGACAGTGAAGGTCGGGTCTTCCTCAGCCAGTTTGGCAAGTCCGTTCGACAGTTTGTCGAGGTCCTTCTGAGTCTTCGGCTCCACGGCGATACCGATAACGGGGTCGGGGAAGTCCATCGACTCGAGCACGATGGGTGCGTCCTCGTCGCAGAGGGTGTCACCCGTGTGGATGTCCTTCAGTCCGACAACAGCACCGATGTCACCTGCCGAGATTTCATCGACGGGGTTCTGGTGGTTGGAGTGCATCTGGAACAGACGGCTTACACGCTCTTTCTTGCCCGAACGTGTGTTATAAACATACGAGCCAGCCTCAACCTTTCCCGAATAGACACGGATGAAAGTCAGACGGCCCACATACGGGTCGGTAGCAATCTTGAAGGCCAGCGCACTGGTCTTGTCTTCCACATCGGGCTTGCGGTCCTCTTCTTCCTTCGTGTCGGGGTTCGTACCCACTACGTTCG
The DNA here is from genome assembly GCA_900321835.1 of uncultured Prevotellaceae bacterium. Taxonomy (GTDB): domain Bacteria; phylum Bacteroidota; class Bacteroidia; order Bacteroidales; family Bacteroidaceae; genus UBA3839. The sequence goes on along the minus strand of ONXQ01000019.1, from coordinate 2,234 downwards.
GGGTGTCGAGCGGAGAAGGAAGGAAGGCGCACACGTAGTCGAGCAGCGTCTGCACACCCTTATTCTTGAACGAAGAACCGCAGAACATCGGGGTGATTTCCATCTTCACCGTACCAGCACGCAGAGCACGGAGGATTTCCTCCTCGGTGATGGTCGAAGGATCGTCGAAGAACTTCTCCATCAGAGCATCGTCATACTCAGCCACGGTTTCGAGCATCTTGCTGCGCCACTCCTCGGCCTCAGCCTGAAGTTCTGCAGGAATGGGCTCAACCGAATATTCAGCACCCATCGTCTCATCGTGCCAGAGAATGCCCTTCATCTTGATCAGGTCAACAACACCCTTGAATTTTTCCTCTGCTCCGATAGGTATCACTACAGGAACGGGCTTGGCACCGAGCACCTCCTTCATCTGACGTACTACCTCATAGAAGTCAGCACCGCTGCGGTCCATCTTGTTCACATAGCCGATGCGGGGAACGTTATACTTGTCTGCCTGACGCCAAACGGTTTCCGACTGGGGCTGCACACCACCCACTGCACAGTAGGTAGCCACTGCACCGTCGAGTACGCGGAGCGAGCGCTCCACCTCGGCTGTAAAATCGACGTGTCCCGGAGTGTCAATCAGGTTAATCTGATACTGGTCGCCATTGTACTTCCAGAAGCAAGTCGTTGCAGCAGAGGTGATTGTGATGCCTCGTTCCTGTTCCTGCGCCATCCAGTCCATCGTGGCGGCACCGTCGTGCACCTCACCAATCTTGTGCGTCTTACCCGTGTAGAACAGGATACGTTCCGATGTGGTGGTTTTGCCGGCGTCAATGTGCGCCATGATACCGATGTTGCGCGTCAAATGCAAATCACGTTTTGCCATAAATCTCTATTTCCTTTTGTTGAATCTTAATACCTATATTAATACTACTGCTTAGAAGCGGAAGTGTGCGAAGGCACGGTTAGCCTCGGCCATGCGGTGCATGTCTTCCTTACGCTTGAAGGCACCACCCTGCTGGTTGTAGGCATCCATGATTTCAGCCGACAGTTTTTCAGCCATGCTCTTACCCGAACGCTTGCGGGCAAAGAGAATCATATTCTTCATCGAAATAGCCTCCTTGCGGTCCGGACGGATTTCGGTCGGCACCTGGAATGTGGCACCACCGATACGGCGGCTTTTCACCTCCACGGTCGGAGTAATGTTCTCGAGCGCCTTCTTCCAGATTTCGAGCGACGACTTCTCCTCGTTCTTCATCTTGTTCTCCACGATGCCCAGCGCATTGTAGAAGATAGAGTAAGCGATGCTCTTCTTTCCATCATACATCAGGTTGTTCACGAACTTCGTGACTCTCACATCGCCGTAAACGGGATCCGGCAGGATCACACGCTTCTTTGGTTTTGCTTTTCTCATTTGATTGTTTTGTTTTTACTTTTTCAGTCTGTGTGGTTGCGAATCTCTCGATGTTTTCTTCAACGCCCCACCGGGCATTTACTCAACCATTCCAATTGCTTTCCAACAAACCAAATGTTGTGTTAATAATTGTACTTTGTACTTGGTACCTTGTACCTCTCATTACTTCTTACCGGCTTTCGGACGCTTGGCACCGTACTTCGAGCGGCGCTGTGTGCGACTGGCAACACCGGCGGTGTCGAGGGCACCACGGATGATGTGGTAACGTACACCCGGCAGGTCTTTCACACGACCGCCGCGAACAAGCACGATTGAGTGCTCCTGCAGGTTGTGACCTTCTCCCGGAATGTAGGAGTTAACTTCCTTCTTGTTTGTCAGGCGGACACGTGCCACCTTACGCATAGCCGAATTAGGCTTCTTAGGAGTGGTGGTGTAAACACGAACGCAAACACCGCGACGCTGTGGGCATGAATCCAGAGCGGGCGACTTGCTCTTGTCAACAAGCACCTTACGTCCTTTTCTTACCAATTGCTGAATTGTAGGCATTTTGTTTTTGTTTTTAGTTATTATTGATTTTAGTATATACACGCAAAAAAGTGCAGACCTTTAACCATCGCCCTGCGAATGGTAGGTCGTCACACTCTGGACGAAAACTTCAGGCAGGCATCCCGAACGAGCCTCAACCTTACTGCAGCCCTTTATTCATCGCGCCTGAGCACAACTGTTGTTGACTGCATTCGTCTCCTGCATCCGCCGTCCACACCCGCCGCAAACTATGGGTGCCCTACGGACGCTTAGTCCAAAAAGCGGTGCAAAGTTACGACTTTTCTGCCAAACA
>ONXQ01000011.1 GCA_900321835.1 uncultured Prevotellaceae bacterium | reverse complement strand
AAGGCTCAAACCCGTTTGGCCCTGCACTCGCTGCTCCAAAATTTCCGCAAAGCGGCTGCAAAGGTACGGAAAACTTACCGAACTGCCAAACAATCAGCCTTTTTTTGATGATTTTTCATCACGAAAATTGCGAAAACGGTGTTTGAAGGGCACGCAGAAAGCGTAGAAATACGCAGAAAAGGGATTTCTTGGGATGTCAATAAAATTGATGATTGTGAAAAATTCTGCGTATTTCTTTTATTTCTGCGTGACAATTAATAATATGTGAAATAGTTTTTCACGCAGAAAGAATAAAATAGTTGTTTTATGTTGTCTTGGTTGTCTTTTAATACAATAGTTGAGTTTTTTGAAGACAACAAGGACAACTCTTGACAACGGTTTCCTTATCCTTTTTCTGCGTATTTCTGCGCTTTCTGCGTGAAACAAGATATTCGTCAAATTCGCTAAATTTGTAGTCAAAAAATCCATGTAATCCGCGAAATCTGCGGTTCTGGAAATTCGTGTAATCCGTCCAATTCGTAGCCAAAAAAATCCATGTAATCCGCGGAATCTGCGGTTCTGGTAATTCGTCAAATTTGTAGTCAAAAAATCCCCGTCATCCGCGGAATCTGCGGTTATAAACAATTCGTGTAATTCGTCAAATTCGTAGTCAAAATCCCCGTCATCCGCGGAATCTGCGGTTCTGGAAATTCGTGTTCTGTTTTGTGGTTTCAGCGGAATGTCGTAACTTTGCAGGGTATGAAGAAAAGATGGCTATTGTTTCTGATAGTGGCGATGGCTTGCAACAGCCTTGCGGCCCACGACTTCCGCATCCGGCGCGGTGTGGACATGACCCTGCGGTGCGACACGGCGGCGATGGAGCCCGTTGTGCGTTCCGCGTTACAAATGCTGAGGAACGACCTCCGCGAGGTGTTCGGCATCGAGTTGGTGGCGGTGAAGGAGAGCGAAGGCGCCATCGTCGTGCGCCAGTCACCCGTCGCCATTGAGGGCAAGGTGAGGAAGGAAGGGTTCTGCCTCACGGTCGGCCGCGACGGACGGCTCGTGGTGGAAGGCACCGACGGCCACGGCATCGCCTACGGACTGCTGGAACTGTCGCGGCTCATCGGTGTCTCGCCGTGGACGTGGTGGGCCGACTGCACACCGCATCGGCGCGATGTGTTTACTTTGAAACAAGGATATGAGAACCGCCAGGCACCGGCCGTCGAGTTCCGCGGCATCTTCATCAACGACGAAGACTGGGGACTGACACCCTGGGCGCAGACCCACCCCCGGCCCCTCCCTGTGAAGGAGGGGAGTGGGTCGCCAGTTGGTCCTGCCGTCAACGAGCGCATCTTCCAACTGCTGCTGCGCCTGCGGGCCAACACCTACTGGCCGGCCATGCACACCTGCACCGTGCCTTTTTTCCTGACCGAGGGCAACCGCGAGATGGCGAAGCGCTACGGCATCTACATCGGCACGAGCCACTGCGAACCGATGGCCTGCAACGTGAATGGCGAATGGAGTGTGCGCGGCGAGCGAGAATATGACTATGTGAACAACAGTGCGGCGGTGCGGCGTTTCTGGGAAAAGCGTGTGGAGGAGGTGGCCGGACAGCCTGTGCTCTACACCCTCGGTATGCGCGGTGTGCACGACGGTGCGATGAACGGTGCAAAGACGCTCGACGAGCAGCGTGCCGTGCTCGACCGCGTGCTCAACGACCAACGTGCGCTGCTGCACCAATACGTCGCAGACGATGTGACGAGCGTGCCGCAGGTGTTCATCCCCTACAAGGAGGTGCTCGACGTGTATAACAGCGGCCTGCGTGTGCCCGACGACGTGACGCTCATGTGGTGCGACGACAACTATGGCTACCTGACCCACATGCCGACAGCCGAGGAACGGCAGCGCAGCGGCGGCAACGGGGTGTATTACCACGTGAGTTACTGGGGACGTCCGCACGACTATCTCTGGCTCGGCACGTTCTCCCCTGCCCTGCTCCTGCAGCAGATGACGACGGCCTACGAGAACGATGTGCGCAAAATCTGGATTCTCAACGTCGGCGATATCAAACCGGCGGAGTATCAGACCGAACTGTTCTTGGACCTGGCGTGGGGAGGAGGGGATGATCGGAGAAATCGGAATAATCGGAATAATCGGAGGAATCAGAATAATCGGAAGGCGCTCTGCTATGAGGAGCACTTGAGGGCTTTTCTGGAGCGGGAATTTGGCGTGGAGATTGCGGAGCGGGTGCTGCCCGTGCTGGAAGAATATTACCGCTTGGCCTTCATTGCGAAGCCTGAATTTCTGGGCGGAACCCGCACCGAAGAGGCTGACCGCGCGTACTGGAACACCGTGCGCGACCTGCCGTGGACGATGGCACAGATTGACCGTCGGCTCGCTGCCTACGAGCGGCTGGAACAGGCCGTCGAAGACCTTTGGCCGTCGGTGCCGGCCGAGCGCCAGGATGCGTTTTTCCAACTGGTGAAATACCCTATGCAGGCCTGCGCCGAGATGAACAAGAAGATGCTGCTGGCGCAGAAGGCACGTCATAGCCTGGCTCCGTGGCAGGCTTCATGGCAGGCCTACGACAGCATTGCCGCCCTGACTGCCCTCTACAACAAAGGACTGCATAACGACGGGAAGTGGCAGGGCATCATGGACGCTGCACCGCGCCGTATGCCCGTCTTCGCCCGCATCGACGAGACCTCGCAGGCTGCACCCCTGCTGACCGAGCGCGACACACTGCTGCGCTTCAACGGGTGCGACGGCACGTTCAGCCGTTCGCGCCGCTGGGCCGGACTGGGCTATGAAGGAGGTGCCGTGGAGGTGCCCGAAGGGGCATACGGTGTGTTCTCCGGAAAATCCGGAAAATCCGGAAAGTCCGGAATATCCGGAGAATCCGGGATGTCCGACAGCCTTGAGGTGGAGATCCATTTGCTGCCGGCGCATCCGCAGCAGGGGGACAGCGTGGCCGTGGAGGTGCTGCTGGACGGCGAGTCGTCGAGACCGATGGACTATGCCACGCAGGGCCGTTCGGAGGAGTGGAAACAGAACATGCTACGCAGCCAGGCCATACGCCGCGCACGGCTGCCTTACAACCCGAAGAACAAGGAACACCGCATCGAAGTGCGTGCCCTCACACCGGGCGTCGTCATCGACCAGATATTTGTCTTTCCTGCGACCCATCATTAACCACGAATCATTCAACAAAAAAGATACATCATGGAGAACTTTACTTTTTGCAGCCCGACGGAATTTGTCTTCGGGCGTGACACAGAAAAAGAGGTAGGGCGGCTGTGCCTGAAGCATGGTGCCTCACGCGTACTTATTATATACGGTGGCGGCAGTGTCGTGCGCAGCGGACTACTGCAGCGCGTGGAGCAGTCGCTGACCGAGGCAGGACTGCCCTACGAGACGCTCGGCGGCGTGAAGCCCAACCCCGAGGACGGACTGGTGAGAGAGGGCATTTCCAAAGTGTCAGGGGAGAGGAGTTACTTTCTCCTGGCCGTCGGCGGCGGAAGCGTCATCGACACGGCAAAGGCGATTGCCTGCGGAGCCTGCTACGACGGCGACTTCTGGGACTTCTACATCGGAAAAGCAAAGATTGAACAAGCCCTGCCTGTGGGCGTCGTGCTGACCATCCCTGCGGCAGGCAGTGAAGGTTCGGGCAACAGCGTCATCACCAACACGGCGACGGGACAGAAGATTTCGCTGCGTTCGCCAGAGCACCTGCGTCCCGTCTTCTCCATCATGAACCCTGAACTGACGTACACATTGCCACCCTACCAGACAGCCAGCGGCATTTGCGACATGATGGTCCACATCTTCGAGCGGTATTTCACGAACACAGCGGAGACGAGCATCACCGACCATGTGGCCGAAGGCGTGCTGCGCAGCATCATCGAACAGGCGCCGCTCGTGATGAAGAATCCGCAGGACTACGGACCACGCGCCAACATCATGTGGGCCGGTATGCTGGCTCACAACGGCTTGTGCGGCACAGGACACGTGGAGGACTGGGCCTCGCACTTCATGGAACACGAACTGTCGGCGCTCTACGGTGTGACCCACGGTGCAGGGCTGGCCGTCGTTTTCCCGGCCTGGCTGACAGTCGTTTCGAGGACGAATCCGCACAAGGCCGTCCAACTGGCCGAACGTGTGCTCGACGTATGTCCCGACGGACTCACGGAGCATGAAATCATCGCCGAAGGCATCGCCCGTCTGCGCCGCTTCTGGAGTTCACTCGGTCTGCCGACGAACCTTCACGAACTCGGCATCGAACAGCCCGACATCGACGCGCTGGTGCGAAACCTGCACGTGACCAAAGGTGAGCCCATCGGCGGCTATGTCCGCCTGGACCGCACGCTGACCCGCGAAATCTACGAACTGATGAAATAGCGTAAGAGGGTAGAAAAGAAAGACTTAGGTCTGACTCGTACCAAAAAATTTGGATTTGTTCTCACTTATTTGTACCTTTGCCGCGTGAAAACCATGCAACAATTCCACATCACAGCACCAACGAAGGAAAGTCTGCGTGCCTACGGCCCTCGGCTGCCCTACTCCAAGAGCATCTGCAACCGCGTGCTCGTGGTTGATGCGCTGGCTCACCTGAAGGACGGGCAGTTCGACCCTGTGTGGCGCGAACGGCTGGCAGGAAGGCTGGGCATCGTGAACCCACAGTCGCCGCTGATTTGCGACGATAGCCGCGTGATGCTCGACTGGCTCTGTCGCGAGGACCACTCGACGGTCGATGTCGGTGCAGCCGGCACGGCCATGCGTTTCTCGGCGGCAGTGGCTACATTGCTGGAAGACGAGACCGTACTGACAGGTTCGCCACGCATGAAAGAGCGGCCCATCGGTGTGCTGGTCGAGGCTTTGCGAAGCCTGGGTGCTGAAATTGACTATCTGGAGAAGGAGGGTTGTCCTCCTATTAAGATAAAAGGAGGAAAGATGCGCGGCGGAGCATTGCACATCGCAGGCAACGTCAGTTCGCAGTACATCTCGGCCCTGTTGATGATTGCGCCCATGCTGGAGGAAGGACTGACGCTCAGGCTGGACGGCGAAATCGTGTCGCGGCCCTACATCGACATGACGCTGCGCGTGATGCAAGATGCTGGTGCGCAGGCCGATTGGACCGACGAACGGACTCTCCACATCCAACACGCACCCTATCGGCAGGGTTGGCAGAGTTTCATTGAGAAGGACTGGTCGGCAGCCAGTTACTGGTACGAAGTGCTGGCACTAAGCCGCCACACCGATGCCGAAGTGAGGATGTGCGGGCTCATCGACAGCGGTATGCAAGGCGATGCGGCGGTGATGCGCATCTTCAAGGAACTGGGCGTAGAGACGGAGTTTCGTTTAGACGATAAGGAGACGGTGGTGCTGCGCAAGAGCGACAACGTTTGCTGCCATCTTTCGTGGGACTTCACCGCGACACCCGACCTGGCACAAACCGTCGTCGTGACCTGCTGCATGATGGATGTGCCGTTCCATTTCACAGGTCTGCAAAGTCTGAAAATCAAGGAGACTGACCGCATCGCAGCGTTGCAGAAAGAACTGGCAAAGTTGGGCTACGACGTCGAAGCCAACGACAGCGAGATGTGGTGGGACGGCGTCGTTTCGGCACCTCCCCAAGACCTCGCCATCGACACCTACAAAGACCATCGCATGGCTATGGCTTTTGCACCCTGCGCCCTGACGCTGGGCCACATTCGCATCAACGACCCGATGGTGGTGACCAAGTCCTACCCCACCTTCTGGGAAGACCTGCGCAAGGCAGGATTTACCATAAAAGAACAAGACGCATGAACCAAGACTTTACCTGCTGCGGACAGCATGAAGTGTGCGAAAAGACGCGCTTTCTGACCCTGCCCGAAATTGAATATTACGAAGACGAAGAACTGGACCGTTTCCGTGGCCGCAGCAGCGATGACTATACCGAGGAAGATACCGAAGAATTTCGCGAAGTGCTGCTGACCATGCGCCCCGACGAAGTGACCGGCTGGCTGCAAAGCCTCCAACTGCGCGGCGTCGAACTGCCCGACGGTGTGAAAGACGATGTGCTGATGATTGTCGATGAACAGCGAGGACTCTAAGCAATAAGCACGCATATTTTTCGTTATTAGACTATAGATGAAACAGAAAGCACTGACAGTGACGACACTGGTGCTGGCCCTGGTGCTGGTGTGTGCGTGTTCGACCAAGAAGAACACTGCACTGACTCGTCGTGTGCAGGCTTTCAAGGCGCTCTACAACACGTACTACAACGGTCACCTCGCCTTCATCGACGGCCGTGAGGCCCAGCAGGAAGGCAACAAGGACAACTTCACCGAAGTCATCCCCTTCTACATACAGGGCAACAAAGCCACGGTCTCGCTCGGCAAGTCCAACTACGACCGCACCGTCGAGAAGATGCAGAAGACCATCAAGCAGCACAGCATCACGGTACGTCCGCAGTGGAACAGCAACAAACCCAAGACAGCGAAGGACCGCCTGTGGCTCAGCCAAAAAGAATACAATCCCTTCCTCTACAAGGCCTGGTTCATGATGGGCGAGGCACAGTTTCGCAAGGGTGAATATCTGGAGGCAGCGTCCACCTTCGCCTACATCCAACGGCTGTATTTCTCAAAGCCCAACATCGTGGCCCGTGCCCGACTGCTCGAAGCAAAGTGCTACGCCGAACTGGAATGGTTTTACGAGGCCGAAAACCTGGTGAATGCAACGCGCCGCGACAGTTTTCCCGAAAAACTTGAACCGCTTCGCGCCTCGGTTCTCGCCGATTGCCAAGTGCGTCAGAAACTCTACGCCGAGGCCATTCCAAACGTGAAGCAGGCACTGAAGCGCAGCGACGGGTCGATACAACGGGCACGCCTCCACTTTTTGCTTGGCCAACTGTACCGCGAAACAGGCCAGAACCAACTTGCCTTCAAGGAATTCCGCAAGGTGTATCGCAGCAATCCGCCCTACGACCTTGACTTCAACGCTCGCATCCAACAGACCGAAGTCATGTCGAAGGGGCAGTCGAAGCAGATGATACGCAAGTTGCAGGCGATGGCCCGCAACCAAAAGAACAAAGACTATCTCGACCAAGTTTACTACGCCATCGGCAACATCTACCTGTCGAAAGGCGACACCACCAGGGCCATCTGGGCCTACAAGGACGGTGTGGAGAAATCGACGCGCAACGGCATCGAGAAGGGCGTCGTGTGGCTCCATCTGGGCGAACTCTATTGGGCAAAGGAAGAATTTGTCAAGGCGCATGAGTGCTACACAGGGGCTTTGGGCCTCTTCGACAAGGAACGTCCCGACTACAAGGACATCGACGAGCGTACCAAGATTCTGGAAGAACTGCTGCCCTTTGCCACAGCCGTCGAGACACAGGACAGCCTACAAGCCATGGCTCGGATGGACTCTGTTTCGCGAATGAAGAAGATTCAGCAGATCATCGCCGAGGTTAAGAAGAAAGAGAAAGAAGATGAGCGCAAACAACTGGACGCTGCGACACCTGGCGCCAATGCCAGTGCAGCCGCCAACGGTGCCAACCAGGGCCGGACAGGCACTGCCGGGCAAAACCGTGCCGGGGCACAGGGCGGCGGTTTGTGGTACTTCTACAACCCCACGGCCGTGGCTGCCGGCAAGCGCGATTTCCAGCAGAAATGGGGACAGCGCAAACTGGAGGACAACTGGCGACGGAAGAACAAGACGGTGCTCGACGACCTGAACACCGAAGAGAGCGGTGCAGAAGGCGGAGCCGTGGGCGATAGCATCCAGCAGGATGCGGCGCCTCTGGACGAACTGCCGGCCGACTCGCTCTCGGAAAAGGAGAAAAAAGCGCTGGAGAAGCAGAAGGAGTACGAGCAGGACCCGCACCGACCAGAGTATTACCTCAAAGACATTCCGTTGACGGACGAGCAGATGGAGGCGTCGAATGCAGCACTGGTCGATGGGCTCTACAACTCTGCCATCATCTACAAGGACCGGATGGAGAATTTTCCGTTGGCCGAACGCACTTTCCAGCGCGTCTTGCTCAACTTCCCGGATTTCGAGCATTTCGACGAAATCTACTACAACCTATTCCAACTTTACTCACGCACTGGCCGTCTCGACGACGCTGCCGACTACCGCAACCGGCTCGTTTCCGAATATCCCGAGAACGAACATGCCATCCTCGTGGCCGACCCCAACTTCGAGTTCAAGGGGCGCTACGGCAAACACATCGAGGACTCGCTCTACCAGCAGGCCTACGATGCCTTCCAGCAGGGCAACTACCATACTGTCATCAGCAACAGCCAGTTCACCGAGCGCGAATATCCGCAGGGCGACAACCGCGCCCGCTTCATGTTCCTCACGGCGCTGAGCCGTCTCGAACTGGGCGAGCGCGACCAGTTCCTCGGAGCCATGCGCGACATTGTGGAGAACTACCCCAAGAGCACGGTGAGCGAACTGGCCGGCCTCTACGTCAAAGGACTGAAGGAAGGCCGTCTGCTGGCCAGTGGCAAGTATGAGATGGGCTCGATCTGGGAGCGCCGTCTGGGTGTGGGCGAGGAACTTGACTCTGCAGCGCTCGATACGCTGTTCTCGCCCGAGCGCAACACCAACTTCGTCTTTGTCATTGCTTACGAACGCGACAGCATCAGCGAGAACCAGTTACTCTACGAGATGGCACACTACAACTTCACGTCGTTTACCGTGCGCAACTTCGACCTCGTCATCGACCGTGGCGACGGCATTGACATGCTGCAGGTGCGCACCTTCCAGAACTACGACGAAGCCTACATCTACCTCCACCGCCTCATGAACGACGAGGACATGGCCTACAAACTCGAAGGCCTCCGGCCGTTCATCATCAGTGAGGACAACCTGAAGAAACTGATGCGAGGGCGCAGTTTTGCCGACTACTTCGACTTCTACGACCTGCACTTCGACCGTGTCGGCGCTCTCCGCGTCGATGACAATGCCCTCGACGAGCCTGAACTCCCGACCGACGAGGAACTCGAGCAAATGGAGGAACAGGACGAGGAGGAAGAACTCGACGACGTGGACAACTACATCTTCTGACGAAGACAGGAAATAATGCACCGCAGTTGAAATGAATTTCGACCGCAGTGCATTTTTATTTCGTCCGCAGACGAAATTATTTTCATCCGCAGACGAAATTTATTTCATCCACAGTGCATTTTCCGACCAACTGCACCCCTGCCCAGAACAACATTAACCACACCCTTATAACACCAACCAACATGAACAGACTCCTATGGGTTGACGACGAAATCGAACTGCTCAGACCCTACATCATCTTCCTTGAGAACAAAGACTACGAAGTCGTCATGGCCACCAACGGACAGGACGCCATCGACCTGTGCCGCGAACAGGCCTTCGACCTCATCTTCCTCGACGAGAACATGCCAGGCCTCAGCGGCCTTGAGACACTTTCGCGCATCAAGGAAATCAACAGTGCCATCCCCATCGTCATGGTCACCAAGAGCGAGGAGGAGAACATCATGAACCAAGCCATCGGTTCGAAGATTGCCGACTACCTCATCAAGCCCGTCAATCCGGCACAAATACTCCTCACCCTCAAGAAACACCTGCACAAGCGCGCCATCGAGACCGAAGTGACCAACACCAACTATCAGCAGAACTTCGGCAAACTCGGCATGAGCATCAACGACTGCCAAACCCTCGACGACTGGAAAGAGGTGTATAAACGCCTCGTGTTCTGGGAACTCGAACTGGCCGACACCGCCAGCCCCATGACCGAAATGCTCAAGATGCAGAAGGCCGAAGCCAACCAGGGATTCGCCAAGTTCGTCATGCAGAACTATATCGAATGGCTCCACGACACGGAGAACCGCCCCACCATGTCGCCCGACATCTTCAAGCGCCACGTGTTCCCCGCCCTGTCGAAAGGCGAACAAGTCTATCTCGTCGTGTTCGACAACCTGCGCTACGACCAGTGGCGCGTCATCAGCCAGCAACTGGCCGACGACTTCATCATCGACGAGCAACTCTACCTCTCCATCCTCCCCACCGCCACCCAGTACGCCCGCAACAGCATCTTCGCCGGCCTTCTGCCCAACCAGATTGCCGATATGTTCCCCGACCTCTGGGTTGACGAAGACGAGGAAGAAGGCAAGAACCTCAACGAGGAACCCCTCATCCAGACGCAACTCGACCGCTACCGCCGCCGCGAACAGTTCACCTATTCCAAACTCAACCACGGAGCCGACACCGAGAAACTCGTCGGTCAGTTCCGCCAACTCTCGCAGCGCCCACTCAACGTCATCGTCGTCAACTTCATCGACATGCTCAGCCATGCCCGGACGGAATCGACCATGGTACGCGAACTCGCCAGCGACGAAATCGCCTATCGCTCCATCACGGCCTCCTGGTTCCGCCACAGCCCTGTGCGCGAACTCTTCCAGGCTCTCGCCGCCACCGACGCCCGCATCATCGTCACCACCGACCACGGCTCCATCCGCGTCAACACCCCGACGAAAATCATCGGCGACCGCAACACCAACACCAACCTGCGCTACAAACTCGGCAAGAATCTCTCGTACAACGCCAAAGACGTCTATGCCCTGAAGAATCCCAAGATGGCCTTCCTGCCCTCGCCCAACATTTCCACCACCTACGTCTTTGCCAAGAACGACACCTTCTTCGCCTATCCCAACAACTACAACTACTACGTTTCCTACTATCGCAACACCTTCCAGCACGGAGGCATCTCTATGGAAGAAATGCTCATACCCCTCATCACCCTCCAAAGTCGTCAACGCAGATAAAAACACCTATACACTTATGAAAAAAACAATCGTAACCGCCCTTGCAGCCTGTCTGCTGGGCATCAACGCCGCACAGGCTCAGACACAAATCTATCCCCACCACTTCCGCCTCGACGAAGTGACACTGCTCGACAGTCCCTTCAAGACAGCGATGGACCGCAACATCGACCTCCTGCTCCAGTACGATGTTGACCGTCTGCTCAATCCCTACATACGCCAGGCAGGACTGAACAACGTCGCCGGCAAGTATTACAACTGGCAGAATGCCCACCCGAGTTTTCCCAACTGGGGCTCGCCCGACTTCAACCTCGACGGCCACGTGGGCGGCCACTACCTCAGCGCCGTAGCACTCGCCTACGCAGCCTGCCACGACGCGACGAAAAAGGCACAGTTGAAGAAAAAAGTGGATGAAATAGTGGCCGTGATGAAAGACTGTCAGAACGCCTACCAGTCGAACACCGAAGGCTTGCGCGGCTTCATCGGCGGACAGCCCATGAACGACGGCTGGAAGCGCCTCTACGCCTCGGGCGACCGCAGCCTGCGAGGCGACGGAGCCTGCGCCGTACCCTGGTACTGCGAGCACAAAATCATGGCCGGACTTCGCGACGCCTATCTCTACGGCGAGAACAACGATGCGCTCCAAGTCTTTCTGAACCTCTGCGACTGGGCCATCCTTGTCACCTCGAAACTCAGCGACCAGGAGATGCAGTGGATGCTTGACACGGAACACGGCGGCGTGAACGAGTCGCTGCTCGACGCCTACCAACTGTCAGGCGACCGGAAGTACCTCAACGCCGCCAAGCGTTTCACACACCAGACGATGCTCAACGGTATGCAGTCGCTCAACACGTCGTTCCTCGACAACCGCCACGCCAACACCCAGGTGCCGAAGTACGTCGGCATGGCCCGCATTGGCGAACAGGACGCCTCGGCCACGGCCTACACCACGGCGGCAAAGAACTTCTGGCAGGACGTCGTGACGAACCGCACCGTCTGCATCGGCGGCAACTCGATGTATGAGCACTTCATCGCAGCCGGCAGCAGTGCGGTCTATATCGACAACGTCGATGGACCCGAGTCGTGCAACACCAACAACATGCTGAAACTCACGGAGATGCTCTCCGACGAGACACACGATGCCCAGTACGCTGACTTCTACGAATATGCCATGTGGAATCACATCCTCTCCACGCAGGACCCCACAACGGGCGGCTACGTCTATTTCACCACCCTGCGTCCCCAGGGCTACCGCATCTACTCGACCGTCAACGAGTCGATGTGGTGCTGTGTGGGCACGGGCATGGAAAACCATTCAAAGTACGGCCACTTCGTCTATACCCGCGACGGCAAGTCGAAGGTCTATGTCAACCTGTTCACCGCCTCACAACTCGTGAGCGACGACTTTGTGCTGACACAGGCGACGCAGTTCCCCTACGAGCCGCAGACACAGATTACGGTCGGCAAGGCCGGCACCTACACCATCGCTGTCCGTCATCCCTGGTGGACGACTGCGGACTTCAGCATCGCCGTCAACGGCGAAGTGCAGACCCTCTCCGTCACAAAGGGCAAGGCATCGTATGCCGAACTTAGCCGCACTTGGAGCGAAGGCGACGTCATCACCGTCAGCCTGCCGATGGAACTGCGCTACACCCAGTGTCCCAACTACTACGACTACATCGCCTTCCAGTACGGTCCCATCCTGCTGGCTGCCCAGACCACGGCCCGTTCGCAGGCCGAGTTTGAGCAGACAGGACTCCCCTACGAAGCCCTGCAGAACGAGTACGGCCACGAGGGCCGCATGGACCACGCACCCGGCAGCCGCGGACTGACGCTCGGCCTGTCGTCGGCTCCGCTGCTCATCGGCCGACGCGCCGACGTGCTCAGCCGCATCGCCCCCACAGCCGAGCCACTGCGCTTCAGCCTCAACGTCAACCGCGGCAAGTGGAAGACCCTCTCGCTCGTACCCTTCTACACCATCCACCACGCCCGCTACAGTTGCTATTTCTACCAGCAGACGGAACAAGAGTTTGAAAAGTCCGACATGTCGTGGGCCGACCAACAGCAGCAGCAACTCGAAGGCCGCACACTCGACTTCGTCGGCACGGGCGAACAGCAGAGCGAGGCAGGCCACCAGTTCCGCAGTTCGGACAACTCGGGCAAGGGTTCGTACAACAACGAATTCTACCGCGACGCACAGTCGGGCGGATGGTTTGAATATGTCCTCGAAACCGGCGGACAGACCGACAACGTCTCCCTCATGCTGCGCCTGACAACGGCCGACCGCGGACGCGTGGGCACCGTCTATATCGACGGCGTCGAACTGGTGCAGTTGACCATTCCGTCCTCCGTTCAGACCGCCGAAAGCAACGGTTTCTACAACGACGAATACCCCATACCCGCCGACCTGCTGAAGAACAGCGACGGAACCCCCAAACAGGCCATCACCTTCCGATTCGAGGCCACCGGCACGACCCCCATTCCCGGCCTCTACTACCTCCGTCTGCTCACCGGCTACGGCGCCGACCACTACCGCTTCGTCTGCTCCGACTGGACCACCGGCGACCCCAACCGTGTCGCTGCCGACAAAATCAGTGCCAACCGTCTGCGCAACACACTGCGCGTCACCGCCTCAGGCCAAAACAACGTCTGCCTGAAGATGGAGACCGCCAAGCGCATCTACATGGTTGACGAGGCCGAGAAATTCTTCATCATCAAAGGTGTAGGCCTCTCGACCGAAGACGGTGACAGTTACCTCTGGTGGCTGAACGGCAAGAACCGCGCCACCTCGGTCAAGCCCACCTACACCGGCACGGCAGCCGACGGCGCCACCGTCATCGCCTGGGACATCACCCAGTCGGGCATCGCCGACAACTGCTACGGACGCCGCTGGAACTTTGCCTACGGGCAGACCATCTTCGGACTGACCTGCAAGCGCTCGTCCTGCACCATCCAGGACATCGGCTTCTACACCAGCATCGAGGACTACCTTGTCGCCACCTCGGTCGGCACCCTGCCCTCTGCCCCCCAGCCCTCCGCCGCCAGCGGCGTGTACGACCTGCAGGGCCGTCTGGTTGCCCAACAGTCCGACGCCTCGCTCCGCGGCCTCTACGTCGTCAATGGCAAGAAGGTGATGGTCAGATAGCCCCGCCGGCCATCTGCCCACCAGTGCCCATTCACCCACACACCACAGCCCGCCCCGCCGGCCGCTGTGGTGTTTTTTTGTGCCCGTCCCCGTTTTCCCGAAATTCGTCCGCAGACGAAAAAAATTTCGTCCGCAGTTCATCGGAAATTCGTCCGCAGACGAAAAAAATTTCGTCCACAGTCCATTTTCATTTCGTCCGCAGACGAAATTTTTTTCAACTGCGGACGAAATTCCGTCTGCTCCCAGCCATCGGCGAAATCCGTTCCAAAAAACTCTGCCATTTATTTTGAAATGTGCCCAGTTCGTTGTAACTTTGCAAACCATAAAACCGCACCCTCCTGTTGACCTTAAACATCATCGCCGGATGCAACGGAGCAGGCAAAGCGACTGCAGCACAGACACTTCTGCCTCTTGTGTTTGAGAGCGCCGAATTTGTCAATGCCGACAACGAATGGGACATGCAAATGGACAAACTGAACCTTCCGCTCTGGAAAACTCCTAAACAATAAGCCGCTATGCAAATACAGATTTCTCATATCGGCGACCTCCCCGAGGCCGCACAACAGTTTGTCGGCGCAATGGGTGAGCGCCGCATCTTCGCTTTCTACGGAAAGATGGGTGCCGGAAAGACGACGTTCATCAAAGCCGTCTGCGAGACACTGGGCGTCCGCGACGTCATCAACTCGCCCACCTTTGCCATCGTCAACGAGTATCAGGACGGCGAAGGGCAGCCCATCTACCACTTCGACTTCTACCGTCTGAAGAAAGCCACCGAAGCCTACGACATCGGTTTCGAGGACTACATCGACAGCGGCAGCGTCTGCTTCATGGAATGGCCCGAAGTGATCGAACCTCTGCTGCCCGACGACACCGTCCGCGTCAGCATCGAAGAACAGGCCGACGGCAGCCGCATCGTGAAATTCTGAATACCCGGAGCAGTCAGAGTAATCAGAAAACAAAAAAACACCTTCCGCCATGCAAGACTTCATCCACCTACACGTCCACACACAATACTCCATCCTCGACGGACAGGCCTCCATCCCGCGACTCGTTGACAAAGCCATCGCCAACGGAATGCGCGGCATGGCGATGACCGACCACGGCAACATGTTCGGCATCAAGGAATACTTCAACTACGTCAAGGACCTCAAGTCCAAACAGCCCGAACTGCAGTTCAAGCCCATCTTCGGCTGCGAAGTCTATTGCGCACGCCGCAACCGTTTTCTCAAGGAGACAAAACTCGACTCGTCGGGCTGGCACCTCATCCTGCTGGCCAAGAACGAGGTCGGCTATCACAACCTCATCAAGATTGTCAGCCACGCATGGGTCGAAGGATTCTACAGCCGTCCGCGCACCGACCACGACGACCTCGCGAAGTATCACGAAGGCATCATCGCCTGCTCGGCCTGTCTGGCCGGCGAAGTGCCCTGGTACATCCGCCAGGGACGCATGGAAGAGGCTGAACAGGCCGTGCAGTGGTTCAAGCAAATCTTCGGCGACGACTACTACCTCGAAATGCAGCGCCACGAAGTCAAGGACCCCAACCAGCGCGCCAACCGCGAGACTTTCCCCCTGCAGCAGCAGGTCAACCGCGTGCTCATCGAACTGAGCCAGAAGTACGGCGTCAAACTCGTCTGCACCAACGACTGCCACTTTGTCGATGAAGAAAATGCAGAGGCGCACGACCGCCTCATCTGCCTCTCCACCGGCAAGGACCTCGACGACCCCACCCGTATGCTCTACTCCAAGCAGGAATGGTTTAAGACGCGTGAGGAAATGAACGCCATCTTCAGCGATGTGCCCGAAGCACTCAGCAACACCATCGAAGTGCTCGACAAGGTCGAAGAATACAACATCGACCACGCGCCCATCATGCCCAACTTCGCCATCCCCGCCGACTTTGGCACGGAGGAGGAGTACCGACAGCGACTCAGCGAGAAAGACCTGTTCGACGAATTCACCCAGGACGAAAACGGAAACGTCGTCCTCAGCCAGGAAGAAGCGGAGAAGAAAATCCAGAAACTCGGCGGCTACGACAAACTCTACCGCATCAAGTTCGAAGCCGACTATCTGGCCAAACTCGCCTACGACGGCGCACGCCACCTCTACGGCGACCCCCTGCCCGAACACGTTGCTGAACAGATTAAGTTCGAACTGCACATCATGAAGACGATGGGCTTCCCCGGCTACTTCCTCATTGTGCAGGACTTCATCAACGCCGCCCGCAAGGAACTCGGCGTGTGGGTAGGCCCCGGACGTGGCAGCGCGGCAGGCTCGACCGTCGCCTACTGTCTGGGCATCACCCGCATCGACCCCATCAAATACGACCTCCTGTTCGAGCGTTTCCTCAACCCCGACCGCATTTCCCTCCCCGATATCGACACAGACTTCGACGACGACGGACGCGGCAAAGTGCTGCAGTGGGTGACCGACAAATACGGCGCAGAGAAAGTGGCACACATCATCACCTACGGCACGATGGCGACGAAACTGGCCATCAAGGACGTGGCCCGTGTGCAGAAAGTTCCGCTCGCCGTCAGCAACGCCCTCTGCAAGGCCATCCCCGACCGTCTGCCAGGCGACTTGAAGATGAACCTGAAGAACGCCATCTCGGTCGTGCCCGAACTCAGGGACGCTGCCACCAGCCCAGACCCCCTGCTGCGCGACACCATCAAGTATGCGCAGATGCTGGAGAACAACGTGCGAAACACAGGAGTCCACGCCTGCGGCACCATCATCTGCCGCGACGACATCAGCGACTGGGTGCCCGTCTCCACTGCGGACGACAAGGAAACGGGCGAGAAAGTGCGCTGCACGCAGTACGACGGCCACGTGATCGAAGAGACGGGCCTCATCAAGATGGACTTCCTGGGCCTGAAGACGCTCTCCATCCTGAAAGAGGCTGTGGAGAACATCCACGAGACGCTCGGCATTGACGTCGATGTTGACATGCTCAGCATCACCGACCCTGCAACCTACCAACTCTATCAGGACGGCCGCACCATTGGCACCTTCCAGTTTGAGAGTGCCGGTATGCAGAAGTACCTTCGCGAACTGAAGCCGACGGTGTTTGAGGACCTCATCGCCATGAATGCCCTCTACCGCCCAGGCCCTATGGACTACATTCCGCAGTTCATCAACCGCAAGCAGGGCCGCGAACCCATCGAGTACGACATTCCCGTGATGGAAAAGTACCTGAAGGACACCTACGGCATCACGGTCTATCAGGAGCAGGTCATGCTGCTTTCGCGTCTGCTGGCCGACTTCACCCGAGGCGAGAGCGACGCGCTGCGCAAGGCGATGGGTAAGAAAAAGAAGAAGATTGTTGACCAGATGAAGCCGAAGTTTATCGAGGGCGGCGAACGCCACGGCTACAAGCCCGAGGTGCTGGAGAAGATTTGGGGCGACTGGGAGAAGTTTGCCTCCTATGCCTTCAACAAGAGCCATGCCACCTGCTACTCATGGGTGGCCTACCAGACGGCCTACCTCAAGGCGCACTTCCCGGCGCAGTACATGGCCGGCAACATGAGCCGCAACCTGGGCAACATCAAGGAAATCCAGAAACTCATGGACGAATGCAAGGCGATGGGTGTGAACACGCTCGGCCCCGACGTCAACGAGTCGCGCCTGAAGTTCTCGGTCAACTCGCGCGGCGACGTGCGTTTCGGCATGGGCGCCGTCAAAGGTGTGGGCGAAGCCGCCGTCGTCGAAATCATCCGCCAGCGCGAGCAGGACGGCCCCTTCAAGAACATCTACGACTTCTTCGAGCGTGTCTCCATGTCGGCCTGCAACCGCAAGTCGATGGAGAGCCTCATCCTCAGCGGTGCCCTCGACTGCTTCGGACTGCCGCGCGAAGCCTTCTTCACGCCGGTCGGCACCTCGAACGAGGTCTGGCTCGACGTGCTGATGCGCTACGGCACACGCTTCCAGGCCGACAAGGAGCAGACGACCCACTCGCTCTTCGGCGACATGGGCATGACCGTCGAAATCCACCATCCCGAACCTCCGGCCGAACGGGTCGAGTGGACCGCCCTCGAACGGCTGGAGAAGGAACGCGAACTCGTCGGCATCTACATCTCGGCCCATCCCCTCGACGAATACTCCGTCATCCTCAAGCACGTGTGCAGCCACCATCCCAAAGACTTGGAGGACAAGGACGCCCTGCCACGCACGGGCGACTTCACCCTCGGCGGCATCGTCACCGCCGTGCGCCGCGGCACGACCAAGAAGGGCAAGCCCTACGGCATCGTCAAGATTGAGGACTTCGACGGAGCAGGCGAACTGGCACTCTTTGGCGAAAACTGGCTCCGCTTCCAGCACTTCTGCAACGAAGGCACAAGCATCTACATCCGTGCCTGTATGCAGCCCCGCAAGTGGGACCAGAACACCTTCGACCTCACCGTCCTCGACATGAGCCTGCTGAACGATGTCAAGGACACCCTCGTCGAGAGCATCACCATCGACGTGCCTCTCGACCGCCTCACCGTGGACCTCGTCGTGGACCTCGCCGAGATGGTGCGCGAGTCGCCCGGAAAGGCCCAACTCTACTTCAACGTCCACTCCACAACCGACAGCCGCCGCATCCGCCTCCACTCACGCTCCGCCCACCTGAGCGTCACCCACAACCTCATCTCCTACCTCAGCGACCAGGAAGGCCTCGAGTTCAAAATCAACGCATAGCGCAAGGCCTGCCACAGCAGACGTCCCGGAAAGCGTCCGCAGTTCATCGAAATTTCGTCCGCAGACGAAATGAAAATGGACTGCGGACGAAATTTTTTTCGTCTGCGGACGAAATTCAGGCCGTCCACACACCCACATGTGTTAACGTGAGTTCGGAATAAGGGCTTTACTGACATTTACGTTTCTATTACGCCGCACTCACACTCAATGTGGCAAACATGTTACAAAACGGTTAAAAAGCAGGGAAACGACGCTTTGGAATCGCACACAAAATTTTTTTTGAAAAAAACGTGCGGAAGTTCAAATCTTTTATCGTATATTTGCGAACTTTGATATCACTATCTACCAATTAAAATAAGTATTCACCACTAAAAACTAACGAATCAACCACCAAAAACAGAAAGAGAGAAAACGAACGAACACCGGCAGCAGCCCTACCACTCACCCTGGAGGACCTCGCAAGCGGCTTGTGCTGCCGAAACCGAACAACCCTTTTTCCCGCGCCAGCAAGCCGACGACGCCGGAAAACAAGAAAAAACAATTATTTAATTCACTCAATTATTAACCCCAAAAAAAGAAAAGAAGTATGAAAAAGTACTTACTATCTTTGTTTGCTATGCTGGCAGTCGTGCTCGGCGCATCCGCACAGGTTGTTGACGTCCTCAACAACGAGTGGACAGGCGTAACGGGAACGAGTTACACTGGTGTGACCGGTCTGACCGCATCGTCGGATGCCGTCTATTCCGTCCAGTGCGCCGGAGGCAACTCAGCCATCCAGTTGCGCTCGAACAACAGCAACAGCGGCATAGTCACAACCACCTCGGGCGGAACCGCCACGAAGGTGAAAGTCACATGGAACAGCAACACCAATGCTGCACGTGCGCTGCAGGTCTATGGCTCGAACACAGCCTACACAGCACCCTCCGACCTGTATTCTGGAGAGACAGCAGGTGACCTGCTGACAACGTTTCTAGCCATTAACGGTGATACCGAGTTCGACATCGAAGGAACCTATGCCTACATCGGCTTCAGGTCCGCGAGCGGCGCCATGTACATCGACAAAATCGAGATCACATGGGCAACCGGCGATGTCGTGACCGTGAGCAAGCCCACGATTAGTCCCGCCAACCAGACATCGTTCATCGACGAACTGGAAGTGAGCATGGAGAATCCGAACACATCGGGCGCCATTCACTACACCCTCGACGGGACCGAACCGACAGCCGAGTCGGCCGTTTACAACGGTCCGTTCACCATCTCCGAGACAACCGACGTCAAGGCCATCGTCATCGATGCTGACGGCAACAAGAGCGGTGTGGCCACTGCCCACTACAGCAAACTTCAGCCCATCAACATCGCAATGGTTCACGCAACCGACGCCGGTGAAAATGTCGCTGTCAAGGCCACATGTGTAGCCACAGCAGCCAACGGCATCGTCCTCGCCGACGAGACCGGCCTCCTCTACGTCTATGAGCCCAATGGACCCGCCACCTATGGTCTCTACGCCAACCACGACTACCTTGTCACCGGCACCGTGAAGACCTATGGCGGAGCCAAGCAGTTGACAAACAACAAGTTCGAAGACCTGGGCCGCACCGACCCACAGTATGTATATCCCCAGCCCGTTGAACTGACAGGTGCCGACCTCGACGCCACGGCCACAGCAGGAGTTGCTGAACGTATGTACGTGACCTACACCGGCACACTGGGCATCAGCGGCAACTACTGGAACATCACTGTTGACGGAGCCGAAAACGCTGTCGCCAGCATCGTTCCGCCCCTCAACGCCGACAACTACACCGACCTCAACGGTGAGATAGTTCAGATCACCGGCTTCCAGATGTACGTCAACTCAAAGTACGTCTATACCGTAGCCACCGAAATCAAGAAGCCCGCAGTCAAGTACAACGTAGAGATTCAGCAGGACATCATCAACGGAACCATCGTTGCTGAGCCTACACAGGCCGCCGAAGGCGAAACCGTCACCCTAACCGTCACTCCCGACGAAGGCTACTTCTGCGAACAACTCATCATCAACTTTGAAACCGGTGAGGAAGAACTCCAGCCCGGTGAAACCGCAAACATTTACACCTTCACCATGCCCGCAGCCGACGTGACCGTTCAGGCCTCGTTCGCCGAGAACCCCTTCCAGCCCGTTGACATCGACGTGGCTGGCTACCAGAACGGTTGGGTGACCGACATGGCTGGCAACGGCGTAGGCGACTACTTCAAAGACGTTGCACAGAAAGAGCACTACAACGGCTCGACAACCACACTGGTCGGCCCCGTCCTCTACCAGAACATCGAAGGCCTGCAGAACGGTACCTACACCGTTAAACTCGTGGCCAACGCATCGTTCACTGACGGACGCGGCTTCACCAGCGACGCTCAGCCGAACGAACTCGGCCGTGTAGTTGTCTTCGCCAACGACGTGAAGCAGACCATTCCTGTTGTCAACCAGGTAGCAGTCGGCACCAACAACGTCGTTGAACTGGAAGGCGTTGTCGTTAGCGACGGAATCCTCTACTTGGGTATCGAGAAGATTGCCCAAGGCTCCAACTGGCACACCATCCAGATCACAGGCCTCACCTACACAAGCAGCGAAGAGAAGCCCTTCGAAGGCATGGACGCCTACTGGCAGAACGTTCGCAACGGCGTCGTTGCAACCGAAGCCTATGCCAGCATAACCGGTTCTGAGCGCATCAACCTCGCCAATGCCGAGGATGCAGGAATCATCATCGCCGACCTGCCTCCCTTCTTCGATGCAAAAGCCGCCTATAACACACTCCAGGCTGCCATCACAGCAGCCAAGGATGCAGGTGTCGATACCACCGCTGCCGAAGAAGAGAAGACTTCTCCCAACATGAACGCTGCACGCGCACTCGAACTCGCTGCCGAACTCAACATCGCCGCACGCGACATCAAGTACGCTGACGCTTCGGAAGAGAACCCGATGGAAACTGACTTCGTTGTGAACCCCTCGTTCAACGACGGCATCTCGCCCTGGCTGTCAACCACAAAGGCACAGAATCAGGGACCTGCCTCCAACCAGCCGTTCCCCAACAACCCCTTCTACGAGAACTGGAACCCGAGCAACTACACGGGTAAGATGTACCAAGTCATCGAGAACATCCCGAACGGTATCTATGAACTGAAGATGTGGGCATTCGCGAACACCTTCGACGGCGCACACCAGTACGTATATGCCAACGGCGACAAGACTTATCTGACACAAGGTGCTCCTGCCGAGTACACCGTTCGCACAATTGTTGTTGACAGAAAGATTGAAATCGGTCTGATGCAGGATGCAGCCATCAACGGATGGCTGGGTGTTGACGACGCAGTCCTCACCTACTACGGCAAGGTTGACTTCAAGGTTGCCCTTGCTGAAGCCATCACTGCTGCAGAGGCTATCAATGCCGAAGCCAAGATGAACGTTGACGTTAAGGAAGCCTTCACCACTGCTTACGCAACGGGTGTTGAAGTTTACAACAACGAATCAGCCACCGAAGACGACGTTGTCGCAGCCACCACAGCCCTGCAGAGTGCTACGAGCGCTGCCACTTCTTCGATTGCTGCTTATGCCGCTGCTGCCCCCAACTTCGACGCATTCAAGGCTGAAGTTGAATCGACAAACGTTGTAAGTGCAAAGGCTAAGGAGACTATGGAAGCCTTCCTCGCCGGTTATGAGAATTCAACACTGACAGACACTGAAGTTGCTGTCATCGTCAACCCGACACAATCAACCGCATGGCGCCAGAACCCGACTCAGATTGGTGAATACATCCTCTCTGCCTGGGACGAAGTGCCTTACAACTGGAACAGTTATCATCCCAACACATGGTCGGTCGAAGGCGACAACGACGGTTCGAACTTCCGTGTTCCGTTCATTGAATACTGGACTGGCGACGGTGAATCTCTTGGTGAGAAGACGCTCACCGCTACGGTTACCGACCTGACACCGGGTATCTACGAAGTGAAGGCTTGGACACGCGTTCGTCTTAAGAACGGTGCTGAGGCTCCTGCAACAGGCATCACGCTCCAGGTTGGCGACGGAGATCCCGTTGACGTAACGACTGGTGAAAACATTTCCTCAAGTCAGTTCTACATTGGTGAGTTCACGGCTACAGGTGTTGTTGATGAAGACGGCGTGCTTACCGTTAAGTACAATGTTGCTGCCGAGAACAACATCAGTTGGCTTGCATTCAAGAATGTGAACTACACACGTGTTCTTGGCTATGCTATCAACGTTCCCGACCTTACTGGTGCTACCGTAACGACAAATCCTGAAGGAGATGCATACGAAGGCACACAGGTCAGCATCACGGTTGAGGCTGAAGAGGGCTACGCTATCGACGCTGTCACGGTTCGTGACGCAACAGGTGCTCCCGTGGCCGAGGTTCAGCCTTCAGAGGCTGCTGCCAATGTCTTCTTCTTCACAATG
>ONXQ01000075.1 GCA_900321835.1 uncultured Prevotellaceae bacterium | reverse complement strand
TCTCCAATGCGGGCAGGATAGAGTTCGGCTGCCGTGCGTCGGTCGCCAGTGCTGACCACACCCTTCATCCGCAGGCGCAGCGGTTCTTCATCGGCATTGGTCTTCACGAGGATAATGCGGTCGAAGTGGCCAAGCAGGTTGGCGTCGTAGGTAACAGTGATGGTGCCTTCGCCTCCCTTCTCGACCACTCCTTGTGTCCAAGTCGGTTTCAGGCAGCCGCAGCCAGCATCGACAGCCTCGATGCGCAGGGGCAGGCGGTCTTTGTTCTTGAACTTGAAGGTGGCGCTGACAGGCTTGTGCCACAGGGTCGAGCCCACATTGATGGTGGTTTGGGCGAAGGAGGCCTTCTGGGCAAACAGGACACCGAATGACAGGGAGAGAAATAGCGTTGAGACAAGAATACGTTTCATATAAAATAGGTGTTAGGATTTACAATTGAATGACTTCGCCGTCGTAAGCGAGATGAACGTGCTGGGGCAGCGACTGCTCTTCAACGGCATGGGGACGGATGTGGTGCGACATGTGGATGAGCCAGGCTTCGGGTTTGCCAAGTCGTTCTGTGAAGGCAATAGCCTGCTCCAGTGTCTGATGCGACATGTGGGGCTCGTGGCGAAGTCCGTTCACAATCATCTTGCGGACGCCTTGAAGCAGCGCAACGTCGGCATCGGGCATGGTCAGCATGTCGGTGATGTAGGCAAAATCGCCAATGCGGAATCCGAGAATCGGCAGTTTTCCGTGCATCACTCGCAAGGGCAGAACCTGGACGCTGCCCACCTGTACCGGAACGTGCGGCGTCATTTCCTCGAGGTCGATGGAGGGTACGCCGGGGTAGCGCTTTTCCTTCGGCGTGAAGCAATAGGGAATGCGCTGGCGCAAATGCTGAACCACTGTTTGCTCGGCATAGACGACCACATCGCCGAAGATGCTGAAGGGACGCAGGTCGTCGAGACCTCCGACGTGGTCATAGTGTTCGTGGGTAATGAAGATGGCATCAAGGCGCTTGAAATCTACCTTGAGCATTTGTTCCCGGAAGTCGGGACCGCAGTCGATGAGAATGCGCCGCACACCGTCGGGAGCCGTCGTGTCTTCTACTTCGACGAGCGAAGAACAGCGCAGCCGGCGGTCGCGTGGGTCCTTGCTGGTGCAAACCACACAGCGACAGCCAATCTGAGGTACTCCGGTCGATGTACCAGTGCCGAGTATCGTTATTTTCATCGTTCAGAAAATGTTGACTTCAGGGTGTATGTCGATGTCGAGTTTCTGCTTCACGTCAGCGCAGACAGCGTCGCTCAGCCGCAGGATGTCTGCTCCGGTGGCACCGCCAAGATTGACCAGCACCAGCGCTTGTCGGTCGTGGACGGCCGCCGGGCCCAACTTGCGGCCTTTCCATCCGCACTGTTCGATGAGCCAACCCGCAGGTATCTTGATGCCATTCTGCACTTCGTAGAACGGCATGGTGGGAAAGGTCTGCTGGAGCATCTCAAACTTGGCACGATCGACAACGGGGTTGACAAAAAAACTGCCTGCATTGCCCATAACATCGGGGTCGGGCAGTTTTTCGCGGCGTATCTTGATGATACAGTTACGCACTTCGTCGGCCGTCACTTCTCCCTGAAGATGGGTACGCAGATTACCATAATCGAGATGGGGTTCAAACGTGCAGGAAAGGCGGTAGAGGACGTGTGTGACGGCATAGCGTCCACGCAGTTCGTGCTTGAAGACACTGCTGCGGTAGGCATAGTGGCACTCTGCGTTGGTAAACGTTCGCTGCTCACCCGTACAGAGGTCTATACATTCCACGCGCTCAATCAGGTCTTTCGCCTCAATGCCATAGGCCCCTATGTTCTGAACCGCACTGGCACCCACTTCGCCGGGGATGAGCGAAAGATTTTCTGCTCCATACCATCCACGACGGAGAGCCTCGGCCACAAAATCGTCCCAACGGATGCCGGCACCCACTCTGACGAGTACACTGCCAGCCGACGTCTCAACCTGTTCGATGCCCTGAATCCGACTGTGCAGCACAATGCCGTCGAAGTCGGTTGTGAAGAGCAAATTGCTGCCGCCGCCGATGTGCAGCACACGCTTTCCTTGCAACGCAGGAATCAGTTGGCGCAAGTCGCTGACGCTGTCGTATTCGACGTATTGTGTCGCTTTAGCGGAAACAGCGAATGTATTGGGTATCTGTGCATTAAAAGTCGATTTCATACAATTTCCACTGACCGTTGGTACGGTCGAATTTATATTTCACAAAGAGGCCGTTGCTGGCACCCTCCATCAGCAGGATTTTCCGGTTCTCGCTCAGGGCTGCCTGCCCATAATCAATGGCGGTCATGACCTCCGTCGGCAGGGGCATCTGGTCGCGGAACTCCGGCCATTCGGCTTCGGTCAGTTCGGCAACGCCCTCCGTTTCGTCGTCCTCTGCTTCAGACACCAGCCGCAAGGGGAAGACGATGGATTCGCGCTGATAGACGGTATCGTTTGCGAATTGGCCGAAGAATTCGAGGAACGAGCCTTGAGGGGTTGACCCCGTCGGTTTCGTATCATACTCCATCAGCATCCACTTGCCCTGAACACGCTGGAAATGGTAGCGTTCGGTCGATTGGGCACCGAGGAGAATCCGTTCAACGGCCACATTGTTCAGGGCTGTGTCGCTCTGCACGGTCATGTCCGACTCCCTGTCATAGATGGAGGCATAGAACTCCTGTGGCGCAAAAGGATTGCGCTCCATGAAGTCGGCCTTCGTCAAGGGAGCGTCACTGCCGTCGCTGCACTTGACAGGAAACGCCACACGCTGCAACTGGTAACGGCTGTCGGTCGTAAACGCATAAAAAAAGTCGGCAAAAAGCATGTCGGCCGATTCGGGTTCAGGCTCGTCGGAATAGAGTTGCAGGCTGTCGTCAGGCACATCCTCCACAACCTCGACCGAATCAACCAGGTCGCCCGTCGTCTCGACAGGAGACCCATGACAAGCCGTCAGCAAAACCACCGACAGCACACCCGCAGGCCAGATTCTGTTATCTTTTTGACCGAAAATCATCATGTTTCTGCAAAACTTACTGCAAAGTTACGTTTTATTTTTCTCATTCTCACAATATTTTAACAAAAATGCTTAACTTTGCAGTCAAGTTTGTCGCAAGACGTCGATAACGCTGAGCGCTTGGACGAAAACGTCTGAGCGCTCGGACGAAAACGTCTGAGCGCTCAGACGTTTTTTTCCGAGCGCTCAGCCTATATATAGAACAGAACTCAAAAACAAAAATAGAATGTTAGAAAAAATCAAACAGATGTTGGCCGAAGTCGATTCACTTCAAGCCAAGACAGCCGACGAAGTCGAGGCACTGCGCATCAAATACCTGAGCAAAAAGGGTGAAATCACCGCTCTGATGAACGACTTCCGCCTTGTGCCTGCTGAACAGAAAAAGCAGGTCGGCATCGCCATCAACGAACTGAAGAACCGCGCCCTGGAGCGCATCAATGGTCTGAAACAAGCCTGTGCCACACAGGACACCGAGCAGGACGACCTCGACCTGAGCCGCACGGCCTACCCCATCGACCTCGGTACACGTCACCCGCTCACACTGGTAAAGAACGAAATCATTGACATCTTTGCCCGTCTCGGTTTCTCGCTGGCCGAAGGTCCCGAGGTGGAGGACGACTGGCACGTGTTCTCGTCGATGAACTTCCCCGACGACCACCCTGCCCGTGATATGCAGGACACATTCTTCGTCGAGAGTCACCCCGACATCATTCTCCGTACCCACACATCGAGCGTTCAAGCACGTGTGATGGAACGTCAGCAGCCGCCTATCCGCGTCATCTGCCCGGGTCGCGTCTATCGCAACGAAGCCATCTCTGCACGTGCCCACTGCTTCTTCCATCAGGTCGAAGGACTCTATGTCGATAAGGACGTATCGTTCACCGACCTCAAGCAGGTGCTCCTGCTCTTTGCCAAAGAGATGTTCGGCAACGACACCAAGATTCGTCTGCGTCCGTCCTACTTCCCCTTCACCGAGCCTTCGGCCGAGATGGACGTCAGTTGCACCATCTGCGGCGGCAAGGGCTGTGCCATGTGTAAGGGCAGTGGCTGGCTCGAAATCCTCGGCTGTGGCATGGTTCATCCCAATGTTCTCGCCGCCAACGGCATCGACCCGACCCAGTACAAGGGCTACGCCTTCGGAATGGGCATCGAGCGCATCGCCAACCTCAAGTATCAAGTGAAGGACCTGCGCCTCTTCTCCGAGAACGACGTGCGCTTCCTCCGCGAGTTTGAGGCTGCGAACTAACCTGCAAAAACGACTTTCTCCCCTTTGCTGCAACAGAGGGAGTGAAGACATAAAAAACGCCCTGCAACGTTTGGTTATTATCTTAAAACCACGTTGCAGGGCGTTCTTTGTTTACTTGCTTTTCGGGCGGTACTGCTGCCCGACTTTCAGTTTGTCGCCCCGGTCGTCGAGGGTAAAGAAGCGGGGATGGCGGATGTACTGGCCGCGGTTGTTGACAGAGTGGCTGTGGATGGAGAGGAGCAGACGGCCGTCGAAGGAGCGGAACATCATGCCGTGTCCGAAGTTGGGCGGCGTGATGGGGTGCTGTTCCTGAATCCAGGGGCCGTCGAGGCGTCCGCTCTGGCTATAGGCCACACCCTGTGTGTAGGTTTTCCCTATCCACGAAGTCCAGAGCATACCCAACCGACCGGTTTTGGTGCGGAACACCCAGGGGCCGTCGGTGACCATGTTGGGTTTGCGAACGTGTTCTTCCGTGCTTTCGCGGCTCCACGGGCTGTCGCTTGCCCGGAACAAAATGCGGGCGTCGCCCTCCGTGCCGCTGAAGTCGGGCTTGAGGCGGATACATTCGACGGTACCGTTCCGATTCTGCAACCACTCATGGCAGTAAACCATGTAGGGGGTGCCGTCGGGTTCAGTCCACAGCGTGGCATCGAGCGTGGGACGGTCGGCCGGCAGATAGGTGGCATCGCCGCCGGGAATGGGACGGTAGGGGCCTTCGGCACGGTCGCTGACCAGCACGTGGCAGGCACGACGCTCGATGACATTGCCCATCACGGTGTCGATTTTGACGTCGTGGTTGGTGAAGGTGGCAAAGTAGTAATACTTGCCTTGATGCTTGTGAATCTCGGCGGCCCAGATGGCAGGACGCGGTCCCATCCACGAGGCCGAGTCGATTTCGACGACACGATATGGGCCGCTCCATGTGGCCAAGTCCTTGCTTTTCCAGAGCATACCGCCTGTTCCCGTCATATAGTAGGTGTGTGTGGCATCGTCGGCCAGCACGAAGGGGTCGCTCAACACGATGGAGTCGAGGGGCACATTCTCGCGTGGCTGCCATCCACGCCGCTGGGCTTGAAGGCTCAGAAGGGGCAGGAAGAACAGCGTGATCAGAATCCAATAATTCCGTTTCATCCTATCAGAAGTGTTTAGTTTTGACAAATATACGACGTTTTCGCGAGAAAACATCAACGCAAATCGTAAAATATCACTAAAAAGCGTAACTTTGCGCATGGAATAACGAAAAAATTACCAAAAAGCCTCATGGAAGACCACCGCATTGAGGACAAAGAACTGGGACACATTGAGGTTGTCGTCAATCCACGCAGCCGACACATCATCATGCGACCGACCACCGACGGGCTCCGTGTGACGGTGCCTCCCGGCACCACCGTCAGCCGTCTGCATCAGGCTCTGCACGACCATCACGACCGTCTGCTCCGCCTGAAACAAATGCACAAGGCGCAGCAACGGCGCATCGACTTTGGCTATCGGATTGAAACCGACCTGCTCACCCTGCAATTCACACCTGGCTCACGTCCGGGATTCCATCTCAACCGCCGCTCCGGATTCTGCGAAATCGTCTGCCCTGCCGACACCGACTTCGACCACCATCAGGCGTGGCTCATCCGTGTGGTCACCGAACAACTGCGCATCCAAGCAAAGGAACTTCTGCCCCAGCGCCTCGCCCGACTGGCTGTCGAACACGGTTTCCACTACCAGCGAGTGAGCATCCAGTCGTCGCACACCCGATGGGGTTCCTGCTCGGCACAGAACACCATCAACCTCAGTCTCTACCTCATGACCCTGCCCTCGGCACTCATCGACTACGTTCTGCTCCACGAACTCTGCCACACAGTGCATCACGACCATTCGCAGGCCTTCTGGACATTGATGGACCATGTGACCGACGGACAGGCTCACAGCCTCCGGCAGCAGTTAAATGCCCACCACACCTGCCTCTGAAACCCAGCACTTTCCCCATCGTTTTTCGTCAGCGGTGCCCCTCCTGTACCATTTCGTCCGCACTGTTTTGGTACAGTTGTACCAACGCACTGGTACAATCATACCACTGCGGTGAAACAATTGTACCACTGCGCTGGTACTTCCCTACCACCACAGCGAACAGGTCGGACATACGGATTGGGATGCCGTTTGTAGCATACAGGGAATAGGAACCTTCCACACGCGCCTGCGCATACATATATAAAATAGGTATAACGGAACGGCCAAAAAGAAAGCGCACGACCCGAGCAGGTCGTGCGCTTTTGCATAGATTTGTCGGAAGTGCCTCAGAGTCCGAGTTCCTTGGCGATGACCTCGGCTGTCTTTTCGGCAGCGGCGCAGGCACGGTCGTAGTCAGCAGCGCCGTTGAGGGTTTCGGGGATTTCGAGGTAGAACTTAATCTTCGGCTCTGTGCCCGAGGGACGTACGCTGACCTTCGTGCCGTTCTCGGTGAACCACTGCAGCACGTTGCTGCGGTCGGGCATCTGCAGGGGTGTCTTCTTGCCGGCGGCATCGGTAGCCTCGAGCAGTTTGAAGTCCTTGGTGCAGCAGACGGGCGAACCGGCGAGCGAACGAGGCGGATTGGTGCGGAAGTTCTCCATCATGGCCTTGATTTCGTCGGCACCGGTCTTGCCGGGACGTACGACGTTGATGGTCTTGTTGTAGGAGAAACCGTATTCGGCATAGATGTCCATGAGCAGGTCGTAGAGCGTCTTGCCGTTGTCCTTGGCCCATGCAGCGATTTCGCAGATGAGGCAGATGGAGGCTGGGCTGTCCTTGTCGCGCACCTTGTCGAAGGGCAGGAAGCCGAACGATTCTTCGCCGCCTCCGATGTACTTCTTCACGCCTTCGTTCTCGCGGATGAGTGCGGCAATCCACTTGAAGCCAGTGTAGCAGTCCTGCAGTTCGACTTCGTTCTTGTCGGCGATGCGGCGGATGAGTTCGGTGGTGACGATGGTCTTGACGAGGAATTCGTTGCCCTTG
This sequence comes from uncultured Prevotellaceae bacterium, assembly GCA_900321835.1. Taxonomy (GTDB): domain Bacteria; phylum Bacteroidota; class Bacteroidia; order Bacteroidales; family Bacteroidaceae; genus UBA3839. The sequence goes on along the minus strand of ONXQ01000075.1, from coordinate 2,660 downwards.
AGTTGGCCGAGTTTCTTCTTGTTGGCGATGATGTACCAGGCGAACATCATGCAGGTCTGGTTGCCATTGAGAATCTCCCATTCGCCTTTGGCGTTGCGGCAGACGATGGCCAGACGGTCGGCGTCGGGGTCACTGGCGATGACAAGGTCGGCATTGAGTTTCGTACCCAGTTTCATGCCGAGGGTCATGGCCTCGGAGTTCTCGGGGTTGGGGCTGACGACGGTGGGGAAGTTGCCGTCGATGACCATCTGTTCGGGAACGACGTGGATGTTCTGGAATCCCCATGAGCGCAGGGCTTCTGGAATGATGACACGGCCTGTGCCGTGCAGCGGGGTATAGACGATGTTGAGGTCTTTCTGACGCAGGATGACGTCCTGGTCAACCATAGCCTCGTGAACGCCCTGCAGGTAGTCCCAGTCCATCTCACCGCCGATAATCTGGATGAGGTCGGGATTGCCCTGCCACTTCACGTCCTCCATCTTCACCTTGTTCACCTCGTCGATGATGCCGGTGTCGTGGGGAGCCAGCACCTGTGCGCCGTCTTCCCAGTAGGCCTTGTAGCCGTTGTACTCCTTGGGGTTGTGCGAGGCGGTGACGTTGACACCGGCCTGTGCATGGAGTTGGCGGATGGCGAAGGAGATTTCGGGTGTGGGACGCAGGCTCTCGAAGAGATAGACCTTGATGCCGTTGGCCGAGAAGATGTTGGCCACGGTTTCGGCAAATTCGCGTCCGTGGTTGCGGCAGTCGTGGCCTACGACGACGCTGAGGTCCTTACGGCCGGGGAATGCCTTGTTGATGTAGTTGGCAAAGCCCTGTGTGGCCGAACCGACGATGTAGCGGTTCATGCGGTTGGTGCCGGGGCCCATGATGCCACGCAGTCCGCCCGTACCGAACTCAAGTGTCTGGTAGAAACTGTCGATGAGTTGCGACTTGTCCTCTGCCTCGAGCATGGCTTTCACTTCGGCCTGTGTTTCGGCATCGAACACGGGATTGGTGGCCCATACCTGAGCCACTTCCGTACAGTGTTTCAAAAGTTCTTGGTCCATACAAATTAAAAAAATTATAAATTATAAATATAAATTAAAATATCGCAAAACGCAAAAACGCAAAAATCACTTCATCAGATAGCGGTCGCCGGTCTGCTTCACCACTTCGCGCCAGTAGCGTTCGGGATAGCCGGGACGTGTGGGAGCCGCACCGAAGCCGTGCTGCGTGCGCTTGAAATGCCCGTTCTCCTCGGCCTTCACCACCATGTCGTTGTGCTTGACGACGAGGTATTTGAACAGCACGTTCCAGCGGTCCATCATGCGGTCGGCAGCACCCTGGCTGTAGTCGGTGAGGTAGGCAACGGCACGGTCGGCACTCTCGTCCATGAGTGTACGAGCCTCGGTATCGACGTGCAGTTGCTCCTTGGCGAAGGCCGTCTCGAGTTCCTGCTGAGCCGCCTGCAGGTCGGGCATCATCTTCTCGTAGTAGGGATAGACCATGTTGCTGACGGTGTTGCAGAGCCAGAAGGCCGACTTCCAGGAGAAGGTCAGTTCGTGTTCGTAGCACTGCGGCACGGCCGAGACACCGCAGTAGATGGGGGTGTAGGCCGTCATGTTGGCATCGTCGTTCGTCCACCAGATCACACCGCCGATGGCATCGGGATAGGCCGAGCGCATCTGTCCGATGAACGAGAAGCCCGTCTGCTGGGTCGAGGTGGGACGTTCGGTATAGTATTTCTTGCCATCAACCGTAAATGAAAGTGGCGACGGACGGTAGGGCATGTTGTAGGGACCGCTGCCCAGGTCCTGCTGCATGTCCAGGGGCGTGCCCTCGTAGTGGTCGCGCATTCCCTGTTGGACGTCCTGCACCGAAAGCAGATGCTTGGGTTTCAGGTAGAGGGGCATCTCCAGCGTCATGTCCTCGCCGTTGATGTAGGGCAGATACTTGTCCATGCCATCGACATGCTTGTTGAAGAAAGCCCAGGCACGTGCGTCGCAGTAGCGGATGCCGCCGAAGTCGAGGGGGTTGAAGGCATCGCGGAACGAGAAGTCGCTGTCTTTCTTGCCGGTGAAAAAGCCTTTCTCGCGGGCAAACTTCACCACGTCCTTGGCATACATCACGTTCTGCTTGTCCTTCATGTCGAAGCGTGTGATGCGGCTCTGGTTGGCATGGGCACAGATGCAGTCGTCGGGAATGCGGACAGCCACCCACACGGCACCCGTGCGGCCTTCGCCCTCGTTCGAGCCCGATGTAGATGAGCGAACCGTAGTCGATGATGCCCTTCGGGTCGGCCAGTTCCTCACGTCCGCCGAACGTCGTCTCGCAGATGCTCACCTGGTGCTCGTTCATCTGTCCCACGACACTGTACGTGACAGGCGCCTCGGGAATCTCGCCCAGATACTTGTTCGTGTCCCATTCGTAGATCTTGCGCATCTCACCCTGAGCGTGCTTGCCGCCGACGTGACGGTACAGGTTGCCGTACATGCCATAACTGTCGGCATTGTAACTCACGATGACACTGCCGTCGGTCGATGCAGCCTTGCCCACAATGAGGTTGGTGCAGGCAAGGGAATTGAAAAGTGAAAATTGAAAAGCGAAAATGAATAATGATGCTATCAGAAAATATCTTTTCATAGGTCTTATTTCTTAATAATTAGTTTATCTGAACCTGC
>ONXQ01000083.1 GCA_900321835.1 uncultured Prevotellaceae bacterium | reverse complement strand
TATAAAGGGCTACTGAAGGTGGGCTACACCTCAAGGCCGGGAACCGTGCGCATCAAGGAGCAAGGACATGAGTTGTATCTCGACAAGGAGATTGTGCTGCGCAGAAGTTCCATGCGGCCCGACGGCACGTACTTTACCGACAAGGGACTGGGCGGTGTGCATTACTATCTGCGCAAGAGCCATTTCCAGAATCCTTTTGGCGAGTGGTTCCGCTGCGACGTGAAAGACGTGGAGGCAGCCATCCATGCTGCCATGGAACGACGCGACAGCATGACCGAACGCATCTACGACTTCAAGATGCGACCAGAACAGAAGAAGGCTGTGAAGAAGACCGCTGCTTACTTCACGGCATTCAAGAATGACCCCACGAATCGAGCACTTATTCCTCATTTCCTCTGGAATGCCAAGATGCGCTTCGGCAAGACCTTCACCACCTACCAACTGGCCTTGAAGATGGGCTGGACAAGGGTGCTGGTGCTGACCTTCAAGCCCGCGGTGAAGACGGCATGGGAAGAGGATCTGCTGACACACAAGGACTTCGAAGGCTGGCAGTTCTGCCAGAAACAGGAGGACCGAGAGTTCAACTATGTGAATGAGCGACGGCCGTTTGTCTGCTTTGCCTCTTTCCAAGACGTGTTGGGCAAGAATGCGATGGGCGGCATCAAGGCTACCAACGAATGGATTCAGACTGTCGATTGGGACTGCATCGTGCTGGACGAATACCACTACGGAGCCTGGGGCAAGAACGCCAAGAACTTCTACGACAAGAAAGACCCGGCACTCGGACGCGCTATCGAAGCAGGTGAAATCATCACGGAGGATGCCGACTCGACGAAAGAGGTGGAGGCTCGTGAACTATATGACGAGGACCTGATGCCGCTGCGCACTGGTGCGTACCTTTATCTGTCCGGGACTCCGTTCCGGGCTATCTCAACTGGTGAGTTCATCGAGGAACAAATCTATAACTGGACCTACTCTGACGAACAGGCGGCAAAGGAGGCTTGGCAGGGGAACGACAACCCATACGCCCAACTGCCCAAGATGGTGATGCTGACCTATCAGATGCCAGAGAGCATCAGCGAGATTGCCTCGCAGGGAGAGTTCGACGAGTTTGACTTGAATGAGTTCTTCCGTGCCGATGACAGCGGTTTCATTCATGAGGAATATGTGCAGAAGTGGCTGGACTTGATACGAGGCACTTATACCGAGACGATCGTCACAGAACTGAAACAGGGGAAAGAACGTCCGCCCATGCCCTTTTCCGACAGTCGCTTGCTGAGTTACTTGCAGCATACGTACTGGTTTCTGCCCAGCGTAGCGGCCTGTAAGGCCATGGCCCAACTGCTGAGGAAACGAGCCAACCACTTCTTTGACGACTATGAAGTCATCGTGGCAGCAGGCAACGAGGCCGGTATGGGAGCCAAGGCTGTCGAACCTGTCTATAATGCCATGGGCAATCCTCAGCAGACGAAGACCATCACGCTCTCTTGCGGCAAACTCTCGACGGGTGTGACCGTGAAGCCTTGGACGGGCATCATGATGCTGAGAAACACGACGTCGCCAGAGACTTATTTTCAGGCCGCCTTCCGTGTGCAGTCGCCGTGGACAGCAAAAGACGAAGAAAGCAATGAGGTCATTCTGAAGCCACTCTGCTACGTCTTCGACTTTGCGCCCAACCGTGCATTGAGACAAGTACAGGAATACAGTTGCCAACTGAATGTGGAAGAGAGCAATCCGGAGAAGAAAGTGGCTGAGTTTATCAAATTCCTACCCATCCTGGCCTACGACGGTTCATCGATGAAGGAAATTGATGCCGCAGGTGTATTGGATATGGCCATGAGCGGCACGACGGCCACGCTGCTGGCCCGCCGTTGGGAGAGTGCGGTCTTGGTGAATGTGGACAACACCACCCTGCAGCGACTGCTGAACAATCCTGAAGCGATGAAGGCGCTGATGAATATTGAGGGCTTCCGCAGCCTGAACAGCGACATCGAAACCATCATCAACAAGTCGGAACACGTGAAGCAGGTCAAGAAGACGAAAGACCCCAGCCAGATGTCGCCGAAAGAAAAGAAACAACTGACCGACGAGGAAAAGGAATACAAAAGCAAACGCAAGGAAATTCAGGAGAAACTCATCAAGTTTGCCACGCGAATACCTGTCTTCATGTATCTGACCGACTTCAGGGAATACTCGCTGAAGGATGTCATTATGCAACTGGAGCCGGACCTTTTCCGCAAGGTGACAGGCCTAACGCTGAAGGACTTCGGTCTGCTGGTGAGCCTGGGCGTCTTCAACAGCGACCTGATGAACGATGCCGTGTACAAGTTCAAGCGCTACGAAGACGCTTCGCTCGAATACACGGGTATCAACAGCCACGAAGGGACGGTCGTGGGTCTGTGGGACAAGACTATTGACAAGAAGGGTGGAGAGTCTATAAATTCTAGTAGTTCTAGAAATTCTAGAGATTCTAGTTATTCTAGCCAGCCTGAGCCATTCTCTGCCTGGGAGCATCTCGCCGTCGGCGACACCGTCATCCACAAGAGCATCGGACAGGGAACTGTAATGTCTCTCGATGGCACGTACATCGTTGTCAGGTTCGCCGACAGGGAATCGAAGTTTCTCTATCCCAGCGCCTTTGAGAAAGGCTACTTGAGTTGTAATTGAAACAACAAGACAATAGCAGAGCGGCAGGCACACACATGGGGTGCGCCTGCCGCTCTTGTTTTTGACGGTTAATACTGCTTAGAATGCGCCGGCGATGAGGATCAGCACGAGCAGACCGAGGATGGCATAGAGTTCGGGGAACACGGCAAGCACCATGGTCGTACCGAAAGCGTTGTGACCACCACCGATGGCAGAGATACCGTTGGCACAAACCTTAGCCTGACGGATAGCCGAGAAGAGGGCTACGAGACCGCAAGCCAGACCTGCACCGAGGACGGCGGCTGCGACAATCATGTCGTCGGCAGCACGCTGCAGCAGACCCTGAAGCATGAAGAAACCGACGAAGCCGTACAGACCCTGCGAAGAAGGAAGGGCTGCGAGTGCGATGTACGAACCGCTGGCACTCGGATTCTTCTTGAACGCGCCGATGGCAGCGTTACCACAAATTGTTACTCCGTAGGCTGAACCTACGCCGGAGAGACCCACGCAAAGGGCTACTCCCAGATAAGCAAGAATAATTCCCATAATTTTGTTTTGGATTGAATTTTGTTATGAATTGTTTTTGATATTTTACTTTTTATAGGTCTTCACCTCGAACGGTTCGTAGGCCCTGCCTCCACCCTCGAAGTTGGCGTTCTTGAAGAACTCGACGAAGGTGAGTCGCATGGGGTGAACGAACGACGAAATCATGCAGAGGGCGAAGTTGATGCCGTGGCCCAGCAGCAGGATGATGAGCATGGGGAGCCAGCGCACGGCCCAGGGCATGGAGTCAGTCATGTCGATGGCGAGCGAATTGAACACTGATCCGAGCACACCGCCGGTGAGTCCGAGTGCAAACAGACGGATGTAGGAGAGAAGGTCGCCCAGCAAGCCTGTTGCCATGCCGTAGGTGTCCCAAACGCCGGTACCGATGTTCAGCAGCGGGTTCTTCGCCGGATTGTTGAGGAAGAAGATGCCGATGGCACTCACGCCAATCAGCGCGTAGAAGATGTAGGTCACGAACGTGGGCAATGCTACTCCGCAGGCGGGCAGGCCGAACAGCAGGACGGCTGACAGCAGGGCGGTCACCCAAGAGAACTTGCCGATGCCGAACTTCCAGCCGTGGAGTTTGGCGGCCTTAATTCCGGCGAGCACCATGCCGAGCAACACTTGGATGAGACCGATGATGACCGAGATGACCATCATGGGCGAGTAGCCAAAGAGTCGGAAGTTGTGCTCGTTGATGAAATACTTCTTCACGGGAGCGAGGAAGGCCCACTCCTGCTGTGTGAGGTCAATGCCGAAGAACGAACCTGTGAGCGTGCCGCAAACGATGGTCATCGCTCCGAGGAAGATGCCGAGTTTGGCGTACGGCTTCTGCTCCTGCGGCAGTTTTGCGTGCAGCAGAATGCTCACGGCGAGGATGATGAGACCATAGCCTGCATCGCCCATGCAAAGTCCGAAGAAGAGCATGAAGAACGGTGCGAAGAAAGGAGTCACATCGAGGTCGTGATAATTCGGCAGCGAATACATCTTCAGGATGGGTTCGAAGAGCGAACTGAACTTGCCGTTCTTGATTTCGACGGGCACATTGTCCTCGAGTTCCGGGTTTTCGGTCTCGTAGTAGATGTGATTTTCGTCGAGGAAAGCGGTGACGTCAGCCTCCCGCTCGGCTGGAATCCAGCCTTGCATGAGTTTCAGCGCATCGTCGGCCACAGACTCCGAACTGAGGTGGACACGCGAGAGCGAAATGTCGTTGTTGACTTCGACCTGCGCCGCCTTCATCAACTCGCGATACATACCGTTGATGCTCAGCAGATTGGTGTGAATGCCGTTGAGTTGCTCCTTCAGTTGTTCCGATTCTTCGATGTAGGACGACAACGTCTTGGGCGGCAGTTCGAGCGTTTCTGCCGTGATGTCGGGATGCTCTTTTGAGAAGGTAACGAAATAGGTCTTCTTGTCCCGTTCGTCGATGGGCGTTGCATAGTACAGATCGGCCCATTCGGCTTTCAGCATCTTGGTCGGACAGGCGAAGAAACCGACCTTGTAGCCCTGCTTCTCCAGTTCTGCAATCTGTTCCTTATCGATGTCACCCCACGGTTCGAGTGCCTTGATATTCTTCTCGGTTGCCTCGATCTGACGCTTCACGTCCTGCTCGTGGCTGACGAGCATTTCGACTTGCTCCACCTGGCTCAAAGCCTTCCGGCAGAGTTCGTCGCGGTTCATCTGCGAGAAATCGACAGCCGTGTATTCGGTTTCAGACTTATAGGAATCGACGGCATAGTCGAGTTCACGAAACGCACTTTTGTAACGCTCGGCAAGGACTTTGCCTGCCTCAAATTCGTCGCTCGTCGCACCGCTCTGGAGTTGGTCGATGTGGATGACGCCGAGACGGCGGATGCCGGCAATGAACTGCTCATATTCCTTGTTGGTGACAAGGAAGGTGATTTTTTTCATTTGTGTAATCATGCCACACCCTCCTTTCCTTCGTTCTGCGCCGCTTTTGCCTCGTCAGCCTTCTTGCGCTTTTCCTGCAGCGATTTCAGAATCTTCTGGCTCGACTTCGACAGGTTCTCTTCGTCTTCCATGAAACGCTTAATCTTGCGAATGGCTTCCTGGAATCCGGGAATCTGGACTTTCTCAAACAGGTTGACCTTCTGCGTCGTCTTGCGGCGAGCATGGTCAAGCAGCCCGAGTTTGGCCACGACGAACTCGCGTTCGACAGCCGTCTTGGCCAGACCTTGCAGCAGGTTGATGCCGTCGAAGTACCATTTCGGCGCACTGAACAGACCGAACGGCTTGACCTCCAACTGGATATTGCTCAGAATCGGCACACGCACACCGGCAATCTTCTTGACATCCAGTTCGACGTCCTTCAGTGCCACGAGCGACAGGTCGAACTCGCCCCACAGGGCGTACATCGACTCATAGCCTGCAATCTGCTGCTCCAGTTTCTTGTCCAGTTCGTCGGCCTCGTCCTTGCATTTCTTCACCTCCAAGCGCAGCGCCGTCTCCTTGCTCTTGATGATGGGGAGCGTGCGCTGTCGCATCTTCAGTTGCTTTTCGATCTGCTGAAGCGACGTTTTGTTATATTGAAACTTTATTGCCACAATCTTTTTGTTTTAGATTGGATTTCCATTCGTTCATACTTCGTAGCGCCTGTCTTAACAGACTGAAGATGAACCGTATTAAGTACCAAATCAGTTCCGGCGTTTTGGTATTGTTGTACCACTGCGGTGGTATTTTAGTTCCACTGCGGTGGTACAGCCGTACCACTGCGCTGGTCTTTCCGTACCTCTGCGGTGGTACTATACGCAAAATACAGCATACCGTCCGCAGCAGCGCAAAGACTTATGCTTTCCAATACTGATCAGTAAGTTCTTTCTTGATGTTCACTTCCTCGAGTTTGAAATACTTCTGGAAGAGCGACCACGTCACGTCGAGCATCTCGGTGGTGTCGAGATCGACGTCGATGGCAAGCAGGCGTTTGCCATACTCCTTCGCGAAGTCGAGGCAGCGGTTGTCGTAGTCGGTGAGGTCGAAACCGTTCTCCAACTTCGTCTTGGCGTTTGCGGCGTCGGAGTACAGACGGATGGCGGCGTTCATGACCTGCGAATGGTCCTTACGTGTCTTCTTACCGGCCACGAGTTGCTTCAGACGTGAGAGCGAGCGGAACGGATCGACGATAACCTTACCGATGTCGCTGTCGCGGCGCAGGTACAACTGACCTTCGGTGATGTAACCCGTGTTGTCAGGTACGGCGTGTGTGATGTCGCCACCCGACAGCGTGGTCACGGCGATGATGGTGATGGAACCGCCACCTGCTTCCTCCGGGAACTGCACGGCCTTCTCGTAAATCTTGGCCAAGTCGGAGTAGAGCGAACCCGGCATCGAGTCCTTCGACGGAATCTGGTCCATACGGTTCGACACGATAGAGAGCGAGTCGGCATACGACGTCATGTCGGTCAGCAGCACAAGCACCTTCTCGTGCTTCTGGACAGCGAAATACTCGGCAGCCGTCAGTGCCATGTCGGGAATCAGCAGACGCTCCACGGCAGGGTCCTCGGTGGTGTTCATGAACGAGATGATGCGGTCGAGGGCACCGGCGTTCGAGAATGTGTTGCGGAAGAAATAGTAGTCGTCGTTGGTCATACCCATGCCACCGAGGATAATCTTGTCGGCCTTGGCACGCAGGGCAACCATGGCCATCACCTCGTTGAACGGCTGGTCGGGGTCGGCAAAGAACGGAATCTTCTGACCCGACACGAGCGTGTTGTTCAGGTCGATACCGGCAATACCCGTGGCGATCAGTTCGCTCGGCTGACGGCGGCGCACAGGGTTCACCGACGGACCGCCGATTTCAACGTCCTTTCCTTCAATCTCCGGACCGCCGTCGATGGGGTGTCCGTAAGCATTGAAGAAACGTCCGGCCAGTTGGTCACTGACCTTCAGCGATGGTGCCTTGCCGAGGAACACGACTTCGGCATTCGTCGGAATGCCACCCGTACCCTCAAACACCTGCAGCGTCACATCGTCGCCGGCAATCTTCACCACCTGGGCGAGTTTGCCGTTGATGGTAGCCAGTTCGTCATAGCCCACGCCCGTTGCTTTCAGCGAGCAGGTTGCCTTCGTGATCTGGCTGATCTTTGTATATACTTTTTGAAATGCTGTTGCCATAACTGATAAATTGAGAATTGAAAATTTACAATTTATTTACCTTCGAGTGCTTCACGAATCTGACGCTTGTAGTCTTCGTACTGCTCCGACTTGAACTGCGAGTAGTTCATCTGCTTGCACAGGTTGATGAGTTTCTTGAAGTAGTCGGTCACGTCGAGGAAGTTGGAGAACTGGAAGTCGTGCTCACAAATCTCGGTCACGATGTCCATGATTTCCTCCTGACGCTCGAGCGATGACACAGCATCCACCTCGTCGAAGGCATCCTGCTGCAGGAGCACGAAGTCGATGATTTCCGACTTCCAGAATGTTTCGTGGTAGTCAACAGGCACACCGTCGTCGCCGAGAATGTTGATCTGTTCGGCAATTTCCTTACCACGCTGCATACGAGTCTTCAGGTCGAGCACCTTTGCAATCCACTGGTCGCCCAGTTTCTTCGAGATATACTCGGCAAATTCGGGGTATTCGAGATACTTGGAGTAGGAGTCGATGGGGTTGACAGCGGGATAGCGCTTCTTGTCGGCGCGGTCTTGTTCCAGGGCGTAGAAGCAACGGGCCACCTTCTTGGTGTTTTCCGTCACAGGCTCCTTCAGGTTACCGCCGGCAGGCGATACTGTTCCGATGAACGTGATACTGCCGACCTCGCCGTTGTTCAGATAAACGTAACCGGCACGGCCGTAGAAGTTGGCCACCAATGCACCGAGGTCCATCGGGAAGGCGTCAGGACCAGGAAGTTCCTCCATACGGTTCGACATTTCGCGCAGAGCCTGTGCCCAACGAGAAGTGGAGTCGGCCATGAGCAGCACACGAAGTCCCATCGAGCGATAGTATTCGGCCATCGTCATGGCGGTATAGACAGAAGCCTCACGCGCTGCCACAGGCATGTTCGACGTGTTGGC
>ONXQ01000140.1 GCA_900321835.1 uncultured Prevotellaceae bacterium | reverse complement strand
ACGGTCGCTGACGGTCAGCGTGCCGGCCTTCTTATCGACGCTCACACGGACGGTCAGGTCGCCGGCCTCCTCCTTCAGTTCGCCCTTCGAGGCGAGTGTACGCAACTTCTGCGTGGCATCGACGGCATTCGAGACGATTTCGCGCAGGAAAATCTCATGGTCGCTGTAGAGAAACTTTTTGATGACGGGGAAGATGTTCTCAGTCGTAACCCCGATGTTACCTTTCTGCATAATTATGGTTGTTTTGTTGTGATGTTCTCTTTCTTGCAGGCCGTGACAGCGTCCAGGCCGCTGTTCCTCTTGTTGCAAACTACGTGCCACATCGTCACGCCCTGCCACATTGTCACCCCTCCTGCCTTGCGGTCAAACCCTGGGTGTGGAAAGCGCAGAAATGAGTAACACGCTGAATGTCAAGACGGAGTTGTACCAAAAAAAATCCGCTGTGTTGGTACGGTCGTACCAACGCGGTGGTACACTCGTACCACTGCGCTGAAAATCTTGTACCACTGCGCTGGAATTTCCGTACCACCGCCCACGTCATTCTTTCCGTCCGGACAAGGTGGAGAAAACCGCTACGAAGTAAGAAAAAACGTGCTCCATGCCGTTTGTTTCCGCGCTTTTTTGTATATTTGCAGCCGTTTTGGGCGACGTTGCCCAAACGTAATCTTTATTTTATGTTCAAAAAACAAATGAAACTGAAGGCGGATGTCATCCGTTGGCACCAGTTCAGCCGTCGCGGCGATGCCGTGTTCCGTTCGCTCGGACGCGAAATAGCCATCACGACGCTGTCGGTAGCCACACTCCTGACCGCCACGCCCCAGACCGCCCAGGCGCAAACCGTCGCCCCGAGGGACGGAGGAAGTGAGCGCGAGGTGCAGGTGGACGAGGTGACCGTGACCGCCAGCCGTGTGCCCATGCCGATGGAGCAGACGGCACGCATCGTGAGCGTCATGACTCGCGAGCAAATCAAGGATTGCCCTGCGCAATCGGTGAACGACCTCTTGAAGCACTGCGCCAGCGTCGATGTCCGGCAGCGCGGCGGCTTCGGTATTCAAACGGACATCAGCATCAACGGCGGCACTCACGACCAGATCGTGATTCTCCTCAACGGTGTGAATATTTCTTCGCCCCACACCGGGCACCTCGCCGCCGACCTCCCCATCAGTATTGACGACATCGAACGCATCGAGATTCTCGAGGGCGCAGCCAGCCGTGTCTATGGCACGAGCGCGTTCAGCGGTGCCATCAATATTGTGACGAAGGGAAGCCTCCCCCTTACCCCCTCTCAAGGAGGGGGGAACCCAATCAGAGGAAGTTTGGGTGTGAACGGAGGTTCGTTCGGCACATGGGGCGTTGACGGGAACATCGGACATGCCAAGATTGGGATGCTCTCGGCGGGTTATCAGCAGAGCGACGGAGGCACGGCGAACAGCGACTTCAAGAAGGTGCGTGCCTACTACCAGGGCGTTGCCGGCCTGAAGGACGTGGACCTCAACTGGCAACTCGGCCTCTCGCGCATGGATTACGGTGCCAACACGTTCTACTCCGGTAAATACCCCAACCAGTACGAGGAGAACCGCCGCTACATGGGCAGCGTGTCGGCACAGACAAAGGGCCGTGTGGTCTTTGCGCCGACCGTCTATTTCAACCGTTCCCTTGACCATTATCAACTCATCCGTGGCACATCGACCGCCGAGAATTTCCACATGACCGACGTCTATGGACTCACCGTCAATGCCCGCACGACGTGGGCGCTGGGTACGTCGTCCGTCGGAGCCGATTTCCGCAACGAAGGCATCCTCTCGTCGTCGCTCGGACGTCCGCTGGCCGAAGACCAGTATGTCCGCATCCCCGGTCACGACGGCTACTACAAGAAGCGCGACAACCGCACCAACGTCAGTTACTTTCTCGAGCACGACGTGCTGCTCGACCGTTGGACCTTCTCCTTCGGACTCATGGCGAACATGAACACGGGTCTTGACTATCGCTACCGCCTCTATCCCGGCATCGACATCAGTTACCGACCCTCGCAGCAGTGGAAACTCTATGCCTCGTGGAACATGGCGCAGCGTATGCCCACCTTCACCGACCTCTACTATAAATCGCCCACGCAGGAAGGCAACACAGGCTTGAAACCCGAGCGCACCAGCGAGTTCACCGTGGGCACAGGACTCCGGCTCCACGGCTTGAAGGCCGACGTGCGCCTGTTCCACCGCCACAACAGCGCAATGATCGACTGGGTGATGACGCCCGACGATGCCGAGAACGACTTCACCACCTATCACGCCACAAACTTCCGCCTCGACAACATGGGTGCGACGCTGAACGCCTCGCTCCTGCTCGACGAATGGCTTGGTGCGGAGAGTATTCTGCGCACCTTCACTGCCAACTATTCCTACCTGCACCAAAAACGTTACGACGATCGCGAAATCGTTGCCTCCAGTTATGCGCTCGACTACCTGCGCCACAAACTCGTGCTGCGTCTCGATGCCCAATTCTGCAAACGCCTCGGTGCAACGCTCTCCTATCGCTGGCAGCAGCGAATGGGAAGTTACATGAAGTATGAGGCAGGAACCTCCACGGCACAGCCCTATGCGCCCTACGGTCTGCTCGACCTGCGCCTCAGTTACACCGGTCGTCACTTCGATGCCTACGTCGAAGGCAACAACCTCACGTCCCACCGTTACTACGACCTCGGCAACGTGCTCCAGCCAGGCTTCTGGCTGATGGCAGGCGGCAAGTGGAAATTCTGACCGATGTTTCTTTTCCATGATTCTTAACCGCACAAAACAATGATTCTGTGTAGCAGGAGTTGTCTCACGGCAACTCCTGTTTTTGTGTCTGAAAGTGCGTTTTTTATCTCTGAAACAAGGATTTGTGAGGTTCTGTTCTTTTTTTTTATGAAAAAGACGTATATTTGCACTGAAAATAGTAACATTATGGTTCGACGCTTCCTATACCTTATTATTTATATAGTAGCAGGGTGGATGTTGACACCTGCCGATGTTGTGGCACAGTCGGGTGGGGCATTCACCGTGGTTCTGGATGCCGGACACGGCGGCAAAGATGCCGGTGCCGTGGGGTCGAGCAGCAAGAACCGTGAAAAGGACATCGCGCTGGCCATCACCAACGAAATCGGGCGGCTGCTGCAGCAGAACAACAAGGACATCAAGGTGGTGTTCACGCGGACAACCGACGTCTTCATCGAACTGGGACGCCGGGCGCAGATTGCCAACAAGGCGAAGGCCAACCTCTTCGTCTCCGTCCACGTGAATGCGCTGCCGAAGAATGCCGGACACTATGCCACAGGGGTCCAGTCGTACACCTTGAGCCTGAAGACGGTGGGGACGAACCTCGAAGTCGAGAAACGCGAGAACTCCGTGATTGCCCTCGAGGGCGACGCTGCGAAGCAATACGACTACAATCCTTCGCCCGAGAGCGACATCATGTTTGAACTCATGCAAGACCACGACATGAAGGAGAGCGTGGAGTTTGCCCAGATGGCACAGAACGCAATGGTCCACACGGCCGGACGCAAGGACATGGGCGTGCGTCAGGCCAACTTGGCTGTGCTGCGTCTGACCTACATGCCCAGTGTGCTGCTCGAGGTGGGCTTCATCTCGACGCCCAACGAGGAGCAGTTCCTGATGTCGAAGGAAGGGCGTGACAAAATGGCCTACGCCATCTATTCGGCCATTGTCAAGTATAAACAACAGAACACCTAAACACAATACATGAAATTCTCAAAGGAAATCAAAATCGCGCTGGTCACCATCGTTGCCATCCTCATTGTCTATTTTGGCATCATGTTCCTCAAGAACATCAAGTTGGCGCGAACAAACAATGTCTATTACGTAGAGATGTCCGATGTCAACGGACTTTCGCCGCAGGCCGAGGTGCTGGCCAACGGCATGAACATCGGTACGGTGAAGTCGCTGACCTACGATGCCAAGCGCCAGTTGGTGGTCGTGGCCGTTGACCTCGCCGAAGGCTACCAAGTGCCCAAAGGCTCGACCGCCACACTGTCGAAGGACATGCTCGGGTCGCCGAAGATGCGTGTCATCCTGGGCGATGACCCTGCCAGCGTGCTCCAGGCCGGCGACACCATCCCGGGCTTCCCCATGTCGGACCTCATGGCGTCGGCAGGCGAACTGGTGCCCTCGGTCAAGGCGTTAGTGCCCAAACTCGACTCCATCCTCACGGCGCTGAACACGCTGGCCAACGACCCTGCGCTGCCTGCCACGCTGCACAACCTCGAATACGTGACCGGCAACCTGCGCACCACAACCGACCGTCTGAACCACATGCTCGGCAACGACGTGCCGCAACTCATGGCTCGGGTCAACCGTGTGGGAGGCAATCTGGAGGAGACGACCGCCAAACTCAATCAGGTTGATTTTGCAGGTATGTCCAGCCGTGCCAACCAGACGCTCGACGACCTTAACCTGTTCACCAACCGACTGAACAACGAGAACTCGACGCTCGGACGCCTGATGAACGATGCCAGCGTTTACAACCACTTGGACTCCACCATGCTCAACGCCTCGCGCCTGCTTGAAGACCTGCGTCTGCATCCCAAGCGCTATGTCCACTTCTCCCTGTTTGGCAAGAAGGACAAGTGAACCGCAGCGTGTCGGACCTTCCGGCACGGCAGATGAAAAGAATCCGCACCGATGTGCGGATTTTTTTGTGCAGTTCGCCTAAATTTCGTCCGCAGTCCATTTTTATTTCGTCCGCATTCGTCCGCAGACGATTTTCAGTTCGTCCGCAGACGAAATTCAGTTCCACCACAGTGGTACAAAAATTTCAGCGCACTGGTACAAGTGTACCACCGCAGTGGTATTTTTTCGGTACGCTACCGGCCTTGTTCCCCCGCTCTTGTCGGCATTTGTACCTGCTGAAACTCTGCATTGTTTCAATCATGTTACGCCTTTGCTATTTGAAAAGTTTCAAAATAAGGCCGTTTTCAGCGTGAATGTTTCACGACAAGGAATAAGGTGCGCTCATTCAGCCGTTTGCGGATTTTTGTTTCACGCTCGAGGTGCCTTCCGAAGGTGTTGTTCATCGTGTCAAAGTCCTGTGAATCAAGATGTAACGAGTCGTAAAAAAAGTTTTCATCTGCGACGCCTTCTTTTTAGAAATCCTTGAAAAAGAATGATTTAGACCACCCCAAAAAGCGGATGAGAGAGGTTGGCCGTTTTGCAGACTCAAATATTTTGCCTAATTTTGCACCACTTTTCGCCCTTTGACTCAAAGAGGGCCCAATGAAGAACCCTAACTAAGTTGTCACAGAGACGGCACTTTTGCTCGAAAAGAACAGTAATAAATGGAAAGAGACCCACGGCAAATGTGGGAACAATGCCGCGAAATCATCCGCGGAAATGTGTCCCCAGAACAGTACAACGCGCTGTTCGCATACACTGAATTCAGCAGTTATGCGGACGGTCAACTCGTGCTGTCCGTGCCCAGCCAGTTTGTCTTCGACATGCTGGAACGCAGCGACTATGCGCCGCTGATTGTCTCGACCATCCACCGCGTCTTCGGTGCCGAAACCATGCTGGGCTACAAGATTCCCGTGGTGAAGCGTCCCAAAGCCGATGTCATGGTGCCGTCGGCCGGCGTGCCTGACGTGCAGAACGGACAGCCCGTCCGTCCCGCCAACGTGTCGCCCGACACGATGATGGCACCCTCGGTGGCCGACCTCGACTCCCAACTCCACAAGGGCTATCTCTTTGAAAACTATCTCGAGGGCGAAAGCAACCGGCTGGCACGCTCGGTGGGCGAGGCCGTGGCCAAAAATCCGGCCAAGACCTTCAACCCGCTCTTCATCTACGGACCGTCGGGATGCGGTAAAACCCACCTGGTCAACGCCATCGGATGGCGCGTCAAACAGTTGCATCCCAGCCTCCGCGTGCTCTATCTCTCAGCCCACCTCTTCACCGTGCAGTACACCGATGCCGTGCGTCAGAACAAGACCAACGAACTCATTGCCTTCTACCAGCAAATCGACGTGCTCATCATCGACGACATCCAGGAACTGAGCGGAAAACTGAAGACGCAGAACACCTTCTTCCACATCTTCAACCACCTGCAACTCAACAACAAGCAGATAATCCTCACCGCCGACCGTCCGCCCATCAAGATTGAAGGACTCGAAGACCGCCT
This sequence comes from uncultured Prevotellaceae bacterium, assembly GCA_900321835.1. GTDB lineage: Bacteria > Bacteroidota > Bacteroidia > Bacteroidales > Bacteroidaceae > UBA3839. Next base: position 830 of record ONXQ01000140.1, on the reverse strand, counting down.
GCTCACCCGATTCAAGTGGGGCCTGCAAGCCGAAATCGAGAAACCGACGAAGGCTCTGCGCAAGGCCATCCTGCTCAGCAAGGTCAAGCACGACGGGCTCAACATCCCCGAGAAAGTCGTGGAATACATTGCACAGCACGTCGATGAGAGCGTCCGCGACCTCGAAGGCATCCTCACCTCGCTCATGGCCTACAGCGTCGTTTACGACTGTGAAATCTCCATGCCGCTGGTCAACAAGATGATGCCCCGCTTTGTCAGCAAGATGCAGGCCGAAGCACCCAAGACCATCGACTCGATCAAGGCCAAAGTGAGCGAATACTTCAACATCTCGGTCGATGTCATCGACTCGCGTCAGCGCACACAGCGCATCTCCTACATCCGCCAGATTGCCATCTACCTGGCTAACAAGCACACCGACCTCTCGACCGTGCAGATTGGCCGCAACGTCGGCGGACGTAACCACGCCACCGTCATGCACTCCATCAGTCAGGTCAAGAACCTCCTCGACATCGACCCCGAAGTGCGCCACGACATCAACGAAATCGAGGCCATTCTCTGACCGCTTTTTCATGAAGAATCATAAAAAAGGACTCTTTCCAGAGTTCTTTTTTTGTTTTTCCAACCTTTTTCCATATCTTTGCCACGTAAACGACAAACTTAAAGAAAGAACCTATGGAAAAGAAATTCAGTTTCAAACGATTTGCAACGCTGGCTCTCCTGCTGGCAAGTTCGTTCACCACCCTCATGGCCCAGCAGAAAGCCGCCGACGGCACCGTCATCGCCGCCGCCCGCACCTTCACGATGGTCATCCCCAACTACGACCGCATGGC
>ONXQ01000025.1 GCA_900321835.1 uncultured Prevotellaceae bacterium | reverse complement strand
GCCTTCGAAAGGTCTTTCAGCGGCTGGAGCGACGTGTAGAGAATGACGAGGTAGTAGATGAACTTGGGCGCATCGATGGGCGAATTGCCGGAAAAGATGAGGTAGCCGCCAAACCACAGCACAATGACAATCATGCAGGTGCCCAGAAATTCGCTCACAGGATGGGCGGCGCTCTGGCGGATGGCTACCTGCATCGACGCTTTGCGGTACTCGTCGTTGACGGCCACAAAACGGCGTTCCATCTTGCGCTCTGCAATGAATGCCTTGATGATGCGCAGGCCGCCGAGCGTCTCCTCAAACTGGCTGAGTCCGTCGCTCCACTTCGACTGGGCATAGAGGGAGTCGCGCTTGAGCGTCTTGCCTATGCGGCCAATACCGATGGCCATGATGGGCACGACGACCAGGGTGAACAGCGTGAGTTGCCAACTCAGATAGACGAGCGTGCCGATATAGACGAGCAGGAAGATGGGGTTCTTGATGACCATGTCGAGCGACGAGCCGACGGAGGAGTCCACTTCGTTGACGTCGGTAGAGACGCGCGCCAGGATGTCGCCTTTGCGCTCTTCGGAGAAGAAGGACAGAGGCAGCGCCAGCACCTTGCGGTAGAGGTTGGCACGGATGTCGCGCACAATGCCGGTGCGGATGGGCATGAGCGTGGCCGAACCTGCGAAGTAGGTGCCTGTCTTCAGCAGCGTCATGATGGACAGGCCGATGCCGAGCAGCAGCATGGTGGTGGCGGGACCGTGGTCGGCAATGAGTTCCTGCGAGAAATAGTAAAGATTGTTGAAGGCTACGTCCTTGATGCTGTCGAAATCGGCTTCGCTCCAGGGAATAAACTCATAGTGACTCTGATCGACCTGGAACAGTATGTTCAGGATGGGAACGAGGAGCACAAAGGAAAAAACATTGAACAGGGCTGTGAGGACGTTGAAAGCGAAGGTTGCAACGACGTAGCCTTTGTAGGGCGAGAAGTAACCGCCCATGATGCGGAAAAACTCTTTCATTTTCGTCCGAAGTCTGCGGGGATTTCACCCCATTTGTCTGTGTCCCACTTCAGCACCTGACAGTGGTCGGGATTGTTCATGAGCCATCGTTCGGCGCGGGCAATGATGGCGAAGAGCGGTTCAGTCTGCTCTGTGCGCTGGAGCGTAGTCTTGCACTTGCGCTTCTGCACCCAAATCTGGGCCGTGCGGCTGTCGCTATAGACGGGCATCACAGCGCCGCGCTGCTTGAGCAGGGCCAGGGCATGGACGATGGCGAGGAACTCGCCGATGTTGTTCGTGCCCTGCACAGGACCGAAGTGGAATATCTGTTCCCTCGAAGGAATGAGGACACCACGATACTCCATAGGGCCGGGATTGCCCGAGCACGCCGCATCGACGCAAAGAGCCTGGTTCGCTTCCATCACATTCGTTCTGGCATTTCGATTCCAAGCAAGCCCATGCCGAGACGCAGTACCTTGCTGACGGCCTCGGAGAGTACCAGACGAAACTGGCGAAGGTGCTCGTCCTGTTCGCCGAGAATGCTGTAGTCGTGGTAGAACTGGTTGTACTGCTTGGTGAGTTCATAACAGTAGTTGGCGATGCCGCTCGGGCTGTAGTCCTGCCCGGCCTGGCGCACTGTGGCGCGGAAGGCGTTGAGTTTCTGGATGAGTTCGATTTCTTTTTCGGAGATTCCGGAGATTCCGGAAAGGCCGGAGAGACCGGAGAGGCCCTGCTCCTGTGCCTTGCGCAGGATGGAGGCGATGCGGGCGTAGGTATATTGTATGAAGGGCCCGGTGTTGCCGTTGAAGTCGATGCTTTCCTCGGGGTTGAAGAGCATGTTCTTACGTGCATCGACTTTGAGAATGAAGTATTTCAGGGCACCGAGTCCGACCTTGCGTGCCACTTCGCGGGCTTCCTGCTCGCTGAGTTGGATTTTCTTGGTGTATTCTTTTGAGACGTTGTAGGCATCTTCGATCATTGTGGCCATGAGGTCGTCGGCATCGACTACGGTGCCTTCGCGTGACTTCATCTTTCCGTTGGGCAGTTCGACCATGCCGTAGGAGAAGTGTACCAGGCTCTTGCCCCATTCAAAGCCGAGTTTGTCGAGCAGGATGCTGAGCACCTGGAAGTGGTAGTTCTGCTCGTTGCCCACGACGTAGATCATGCGGTCGATGGGGTAGTCTTCGTAGCGGAGTTTGGCGGTGCCGATGTCCTGGGTCATATAGACCGACGTTCCGTCGGAGCGCAGGAGGAGTTTTTCGTCGAGTCCTTCGCCCGTGAGGTCGGCCCACACCGAGCCGTCGTCGCGGCGGTAGAAGAGGCCCTTCTGCAGGCCTTCGAGCACTTTTTCCTTGCCTTCGAGATAGGTGTCGGATTCGTAGTAGATTTTGTCGAACGAGACGCCCATCATCTTGTAGGTTTCGTCGAATCCGGCATAGACCCACTCGTTCATCATGCGCCAGAGGCGGCGCACCTCGGTGTCGTTGTGCTCCCAGCGCACGAGCATGTCGTGGGCCTCGCGAATGAGGGGTGCCTCCTGCTTGGCTTTTTCCTGTGCCTCTTCCTCGGACATTCCTCCGGCGATGTACTTCGCAGCCAGTTCGCGGCATTCTTCGCGGTAGTGTTTGTCGAACAGGACGTAGAAGTCGCCGATGAGATGGTCGCCCTTCTTGCCCGACGACTCGGGTGTCACGCCGTTGCCCCACTTGAGCCAGGCGAGCATCGACTTGCAGATGTGGATGCCGCGGTCGTTGACGATGTTGGTCTTGACGACGCGGTTGCCGTTGGCCTCGAGAATGCGTGCCAGGGCCGAGCCCAGCAGATTGTTGCGCACGTGGCCGAGGTGAAGCGGTTTGTTGGTGTTGGGCGACGAGTATTCAATCATCACCAGCGGGCTCTTGCCTGTGGGCTGGGTGAAGCCGAACTGGGGGTCGGCGGCGATGCCGTCGAGCAGTTCAATCCAGGCGGCGGGACTGACGACGAGGTTGAGAAATCCCTTGACGACATTGTAGCCGCTCACCACGTCGGAGGCGTTGTCGAGCAGGTAGTGGCCCAGTTCTTCGGCGCAGGCCTCGGGCGACTTGCGTGCCATTTTCACAAAGGGGAACACGACGACGGTCAGGTGTCCCTCAAACTCACTGCGTGTCTTCTGCAACTGCACCTGTGCAGCGTCGGCCTCGGCTCCGTAGAGGGCCTTGACGCCGTCGAGCACAGCCTGCGTTATTTTCTGTTCGATAGTCATCTTGATGCTTTACATTTTGAATCAGTTTGCAAAGATACGCAAAAATCGGCAGATACGAAAGCAAAACGCCGAAAATCGGACCACCGGCTGCGAACTGCCGGCCTGTGGCGTGGAGGTCGGATGGGAATGGAGGGTGGAAAAAGGCAGCGCAGAAGAATCGGAGTTCGTCCGCAGTCGAAAAAAATTTCGTCCACAGTCGAAATAAATTTCGTCCGCAGTGCAAAAAAATTTCGTCTGCGGACGAAATTTATTTCATCCACAGACGAAAAAACAGCGCACCGCAGACAGGACAAAGGCTGTCGGCGGTGCGCCGTTCAGAAGTCTTCAGGCCGTAGCCTGGGCCTCTGCAGGGGGTTGTTCGATGCCGAGAAAACGGCCCAGGTCGGCACGGAGCCGCTGGTAGGGCTCGCAGTCCTTGAACTGAGTGTTGCGGCGCAGCATCTGCTGCACCGGCATTTGGCTGTGCTGATAACTGGCCAGTTCGTTGTCCATCTGCTGTTTGCGCCCCTGCGAAAGCCGCTTGATTTCCTTCTCACGCTCACGGCGCAGAAGGGTGCAGGCTGGGTCGAGAGCAGCCATGACGACATTCTCCATGATGTGATGGCCCTGAATGAAGAGGTAGCAGTTGTCGGGACGCACACCGAGCGCCAGAAGTTCTTCCTTCAGCGGCTTGTAGGACTCTTTGGCTTTGGGATAGCGGTGCTGCATCCAGGCAATCTTGCGGTTGACCGTGCGGCGCAGTTCTTCAAGCGCCTGTTCAGGATTGAAGAGATTGAGTTTGTTGACAGAGACGAAGTTGCAGAATGTGCCCAGAGGAAAGTCGCGGTACATCTGGCGCCGGTAGAGCCATACACTCCAGACAAAAAGGTCGTAAACCACCTCGCTGTAGCGGCGCAGGTAGGCCTCGAAATCGAAGATGGGACGGTCGTTGAGCGTGGCCATCACACAGACATTGTGGAGCGAAGGCGCATAGCACTGATAGTTCTCAATGGCATAGACGTAGGTGTGGAAGACGTAGGGATTGTGGAGCATGTCGCGCGAATAGGAAGTGTGTCCCTGCATCAGCCAGTCGTAGTCAGCATCGACACAGGCTATCATGCTGTGTCCCAAGCCCTCGCCCAGGAAATTGGTCATGGCCTGCTTCTTTCCGCGAGACAAATCGGTGCGCGAAGGAAGCATCACCTGAAACTCGCGCTCGTCGTTCTCAAACTCGCTGAGCACGGAGCGCCAGAAGAAGATGTCGTCATAACTCTCAACGTAGGCAATGATGCGCTTCTTCTTTTTTCCGCCAGGACGCAGCGCATTGGCAGCGTCGAAGTAGGACGAATTGATGTTGTGTGTGAGTCGCTTGCTCATGGGCTCTTGGGCCTTTGTACTTCACTCGGTGATTTCCTCAACCTCGGTCACCACATCGGTCCATCCGTCCATAATCAGCGCCGGCGAATGGGTAGAGAGGATGATTTGCACATGGGGATTGAGGCGCCGAATCAAGTCAATCAGTCGCTGCTGCCACTCGATGTGGAGCGAAATCTCCGGCTCGTCCATAAGCAGGGCATAGGGCTCGCCATTCTCGACAAGAACGGTGAGCAGGATGACAAGCAGTTGCTTCTCGCCCGAAGAAAGTTGGTAGGGCGTAAGCACCTCGCCGTTTTGGCAGAACTGAATTTCGTTGGAACGCCGGTCGATGGTCTTCTTCGTATCCCGAAAAAGTTCATCAATCATGTCTTGGAAAAGCGCTTTGGGGCGCGACACCTCGGAAGCCAGCAGAGCGTCCTGCGGGTCGCCGCTGGTGAGAAGTTCGATGATGCGATTACCGATGTTGACTTGGTAATCAAGATAACGCTTCTGGAGTTTGTAAACCTGCCAGTCGAGTTCCGTCTTCACCCGTGAGTCAGCCAGTTTCTCCAGCAGGTCGCTGTGCAGGAGCGGACGGTCGAAGGAGCGGATGACATCGTAGCGAATGCCCGTGGCATCGGAAGGGAAAAGGCTGATGGTCACGCCGCTGCCCACGTCGCCGGGCTTCAGTTCGCCGCTGTCGATGAGGTGCAGTCCGCGCACAGAGTGATTGATGATGGTCGATTTGCCCACACCGTTGATACCACTCAGGATGTTCACATCGGGCCTCAGCGTCCACTTGATGTGGCGTCCGCCCTTCCACAGTGCATTGATTTCAATGCTGCTGATATATTGTGCCTGCTTTTCCATAAATCATGAGATGGTTAAGTGAAAATCATGAAATGGAACGTTAAAGGGCGGACCGCAGTCCGCCCTTTAACGTTTAGTGAATGTTGCGTGTGCCGCCTTCCCACTTGTCTCGAGTCGATGATTTGGTGTAGATGGCTCGTGCATCGGGGTTCGACACAGTGATGTCTATATTGCCAGCCGTCTGGTAGAGATAGTTCTCCGCACGGATGCCCTGGCAGTTGGAGTTGTCGGTTGTGTAGGTGCCGCCCGTCAGGACAATCTTCACATCCGTGCCGTCGAAATTGATGCTGCCGCCCTTCGTCACCGTAGCGGTTGCCGTTGTCAGGTAGCGTCCACGAATACCTTTTGAGCCGTCGCCGCTGACGTTGCATTCAATGGAGCCGCCCTCGAGGTACATATCGAACGCCGAACGTAGGCCGTTGCTGACAGCGCCCGTCACGTTTGCGACAACTTTACCGCCTGTCATGTGGATGATTGAGTCGCAGCAGAGGCCGTTGCCGTCCACCTGACTGATTTCCATGTTGATGGTGCCGCCGTTGATGAACATCGAACCATAGTCGTCACTGTCGATGCAGTCTTTTCCGCAGTTGGAGACGTTGATGACGGTGGAGTCGCTGCCGTTCATGATGAAATAGTTGTCTTCGGGGTCAGCATCCTGCTCCAGAAGGCAGTTGGTTCCGTCGCCGCAGTGGATGCCGTCGCTGGCTGCACCGAGAATGTTGATGGTGCCTGTCGAAGGCTTTATCTTCAGGTACTCGCCCACTTTGAGGGCGTGTTTGGTGCGGCCTGTGATGTTGAGTGTTCCATGCCCCTTTATCTCGAGGTGTCCTTCGCAGTTGAGTGCAGCCTTGTGGTCGTCCTCGGAGGCAGCCTTGATGTCTGCAAAGGAGTTGACGGTGTTCTTCATCAACTTCATTTCTATTCGCTTGCCGCATTGGATGTCGAGCGCAGCGCCTTTTGACGAGGTGAGGTTCACGCCGTTGAGGTTGATGCGCGTCTTGTAACTGCTGTTCAGGACAAGCGAACCGTCGGTGGAACTGCCCGAAAGAACGTAGAGCAGTTCGGTCGTCGTGTTCTTGCAGGTGACAAGTACATGTGCGCCGTTGACGGTGTAGGTCACGCCTGTGATTCGGGAATCGACGGTCACCGTTGCCGTCGTTCCTTCCCAGTGGATGTCAACGCTGGGGAACTGCGGTTTGGAGAAAGTGATGGAGTCGATGTCGGCGATGTCGAATACGTCGTCGCCGATGCGGAGAATGCCTTCTTCCGAGAGGTCAAACTCTGAATGTTTCTCCAGGTTGTAGTCCTCGTCGTCGTAGCCTTCGCAGATGTAGAACTTTTGCGACGGAGTCGTTGTGTCCTGCGCTTGGGCCGTGGCTGCGAAGAGTGGCAGCATGACCAGCGCAGCGGCATATTTGTAGAGGTGTTTCATTTGTCTGCTCCTTTCTTTATTTCTTGACAATCTTAGTGGTTTTTCCGCCTTTCTTCACGACGTAGATGCCGCCCGGGAGGTTTTGGTCTTCGGACAGTTTGCGTCCCGTGAGGTCATAGATGGCGGATGGAGCGTCGTTTGTTTCCAGGACGTCCTGTTCAGTTTCGATGCTGGTGGGGATGGTGCTGAAGTACATGCGGCCGATGCTGCTGACGCCCACTGCACTTGTCTCGCCGCTCTTGGTCTCTATGACCATCTGGCCGTCCTTGAAGGTGATGCGCTGCAGGTCGTCGTAGGCGTAGGCGCTGCTGCCTGCGGCTGTCTCGACGTAGAGCGTGTAGTCGTCGGCCTGTGCGGTGAGAGAAAAAGCACATAAAAGTGCTGCAAAGATAGTTGTTTTCATTTTCTTTTCCTGCTTTATTGGGTTGTCTGTGATACTTTGTGCAAAACTTTAACAGTGGCTACAGTGTGATTTTGTAGCCGAGTCCGAGGAGGTGTCCGTTGGGTTCGTCGTCGTCGCTTTCCTTTTGGAATCGGTAGAAGACGGTGATTTTGTTGGTCTTGTTGACCTTCCAGTCCATGCCGACGGTGTACTTCCACCTCCATGAGTGGTAGTTGAGTCCGCGGCCGTAGTCGAGACTGGCAAAGGGGTTGAGGGGCAGGTCCTTGACGTTGTACTCGATGGTGAGTTTGGAACGGAGCATCAGGAGGTCTTTGGCCTGACGGGGTTTCTTCATGTCAACGTCGGAAAAGGGAACCGCCTGCTCCGGTTTGTCGGCGGGCTGGTAGATGGCGTCACCGTCGCCGTTGATACTGTAGGCATAGGCGTCGTAGTAGAGCGGCAGGAGGTCGTCGCCGGTGCGTGGGTCGTCCATGCCTCTCACGTCTTCCTCGGCCTTCCAGGCTTCACGCCATTTGTGGCGGATGGTGGTGACGCGTGTGCGGTCGAGCGAATCGGTCGCGTTGTAGTGGCTGTACTGCAGGGTTTCCTTGAGGGTGAAGGTCCAACGCTTCGACGGCTTGTAGGAGGCCGAGAGCGAGAGGGAGTAGCGTTCACGTCCGCGCCAGTAACTGTCGGTCACCTTGTAGCCCTTGCGGTAGTTGTAGCCGGTGAGGGTTTCGACGCCGCCCACGTCGGAGTAGTGCTCGGCCATCTTTTCATAATATTCGGTCTCGCTGGGTTTCTTGACGCCGTAGTAGTCAAATCCGAGTCCGGCCTTGAGGTCGAACTTGTAGGTGTCGATGATTTTGTAGCCCAGTCCGAGACTGAGCATACGGCGTTCCATCATGCTGGAGTTTTCCTGTGTGCGGATGTTGACGCCCAGCGAGGCGTCGAAACGTGAGCCGAACTTCTTGGCCACTTCGAGGCTGAGGTCGAGTCCGAAGTCGTTCTTCTTGGCTTCTTCGGCGGTCTCGATGTCCATGAGGTCGCCCAGGCTGTAGGCGAAGCGGTCGTCGGGATGGAGCGGCACGGGCTGGTCGGCCATAGGGATTTCCTGTGCCTGCAGTGCCAGAGTGGAGGCTGCGAGGAGCAGCAGACTGGTGAGTTTACGTTTCATTATTGATAAAGTTTAGGCATTCGGTCAATGTTCTCGCCGTCGTTGTCGTTGTCGTTGTAGAAGATCTTGAGCAGCGCCATGTCCTTGAGAAAGTCGATGGAGCCGATGGAGACCTTCGTGATGTCGAGTCCGGTGCGCTTTTTGAGGTCGGCGATGAGTTCGTCGTGGCGTTCGGGAGTGATGAGGTCAATCTTGTCGTAGCGGATGAACTTCGACGAGAGTCCGCGTGCAAAGTTGACGCGTTCGACGAGCCAGATGGCGCAGACGAAGAGGAGGTCGGTGAGGATGAGTTCGCCGGCGCTGACGAGTTCGGGGCCGAGGAAGTCGGGATGTTTGCCGCTGATGTTGGCCTCCCATGCCACACCGTTGATGGTGGCCATGGCGATGGTGAGGAAGAGGTAGGTCATCTCGCGGATGGGCACACTCTCCGTGCGGTAGCGCATGATGGAGAAGATGGCGAAGAGTCCCATGGCGATGCCGGTCTTGATCTTCGAGTCGCCCATGAGGTGGATGAGCATGAAGATGGCGAATCCCATGAGCAGGTAGGTGAAGAAGAAGTCCTTGCGGCGGCTCTTGGGGAAGTAGAGTCCGCGTGCGATGAGGAAGCAGAAGCCGGTGTTGATGATGAGTCGCAGGATGAGATCTACGATTCGGGCCGAGTCGCTTGACAGCGAGAGAAGGAAGTCGTTCAGTGTGTCCATGTATTATTTAGTTATTAATGTTCGTTTTTAATATTATTTTTATTGGTTAATGATTCATTTTTAATTCTTCAGCAGATATCCTCGTCGTAGCGGATGCGGTAGGTTTCGTCCTTGTTGATTTTCTGGAGCAGGCGGAGTTTTTCCTTGAAGTTGTTCTGCTTGAGGGCCGGATCGGTCATGGCCATGCCGATGCAGCACTTGGAGAAGCCTGTGGGATGGATGTGCAGGTCGCGCAGGATGGAGAGGATGGGAGAATAGACGTTGCCGTCGCGCTTGAGTTCGATGATGACGATGTTGCCCGTGTCGCGGTCGAGCGAGGTTTCGTAGTTGTGGAAGCGCACGTTGAAGTCGATGGTCAGGCGTTCGGTCTTGCCCATGTTGACGAGCGTGATGCGCTCGAAGTGGTTCTGCACGATGGGGTGCATCTTGAGGAAGTCGAGTCCTGTGCGTTCGCGCACCAGTTCGGGAGCGCCTTCGACCTGCTGTGCCGCCTCGAGGCTGGGCACCTCGATGCGCTTCTTCTTCGTGCGCATGTGGTTGTTCTTCTTCTTCACTTCGAGGAACGTCAGGTCGCCGCTCGACAGGTAGGTCCTCACGCGCACCTTTGTTCGCCGGGCGTGGCGGTTGTGGTGCTGCATGTACTGGGCGTAGTTGTCGGTGTCGAAGTAGGTGGTGCGATAGGGGCTGACACGGTCGCCGTTGACCTCCTGCACATAATATTTCTCGCGTACGAGGCGCAGCATCTCGGTGAGTTGCCGCTTGGAGCAGACGAACTTCGTGTCGATGCGGTTCATGAGCCGTATCGACGACATCTCGTCGAGCGTGATGGGCTGCATCATGCCGAGCAGGTTGAGGATGCCGGAGTCGTAGTCGGTGGTCATGGGTCAGGTCGGTGTTATCGCATGTGCAGGCGCACATTCTCGCAATTTAACGAGGCAAAGATACGGTTTTTATTTTATCCTACACAATTTTTTTTCAAAAAAACTTTCAAAATACGGAAAGTATGCACTGAAAGGCTCATTTTGGCACATTTCGCCGAAGCCCGATGGACAGGGCAATGCAGAGCGGTGCGTAGTTTGTCCGAATTTCGTCCGCAGACGAAAAAAATTTCGTCCGCAGTTGAAAAAAATTTCGTCTGCGGACGAAATTCGGATGAACTACGGACGAATTTCGGACGAACCATGCCAGGGTCTCCTCTCTGCCCCACCCTCCCTGTGCCGCTGCTACTGAGGCCGTTCTGCGGAGTGATTGAAAAAAAATCGGCGGTTTATTTTGTTTTTCGCCCAACTTGCACTATCTTTGCGCAATATTCTCAACTTACAGAACAAATCTGTCAAAAAAACATCTTTTCTATGGCTAAAGCACCAGAATTCAAGTATGCCCCGATGTTCCAACTGGGCAAGGACGACACCGAGTATGTGCGCCTGACCGACCAGTATGTCAGCGTGGGCGATTTCGAGGGAAAACCCATTCTGAAAGTAGAACCAGAGGCCCTGCGGCTCGTCTCGCAGGCAGCCTTCCACAACGTCAGTTTCTTCCTGCGCCGCTCGCACAACCTGCAGGTAGCCAAGATTTTGCGCGACCCCGAAGCCTCGGCCAACGACAAGTATGTCGCCCTCACCTTCCTGCGCAACGCCGAAGTTTCGGCCAAAGGCCAACTGCCCCTCTGCCAGGACACCGGCACAGCCATCATCCACGGCGAAAAAGGACAACAGGTGTGGACCGGATTCTGCGACGAGGAATACCTCTCGCGCGGCGTCTATGACACCTACACCGAGGACAACCTGCGCTACTCCCAGAATGCGCCGCTCGACATGTATAACGAGGTGAACACCAAGTGCAACCTGCCGGCACAAATCGACATCGAAGCCACCGAAGGCATGGAGTACCGCTTCCTCATGGTCACCAAAGGCGGCGGCTCGGCCAACAAGACCTACCTCTACCAGGAAACAAAAGCCCGCATCCAGAACCCCGGCACACTGGTGCCCTTCCTGGTCGAGAAGATGAAGAGCCTCGGCACGGCTGCCTGCCCGCCATACCACATCGCCTTCGTCATCGGCGGAACGAGTGCCGAGAAAAACCTCCTCACCGTGAAACTCGCCTCGACCCACTTCTACGACTCGCTGCCTACGACCGGCGACGAGACAGGACGTGCCTTCCGCGACGTCGCACTCGAAGAAGAACTGCTGAAGGAAGCCTACAAAATCGGCCTCGGCGCCCAGTTCGGCGGAAAATACATGGCACACGACATCCGCGTCATCCGCCTGCCCCGCCACGGCGCATCGTGCCCCATCGGCCTCGGCGTTTCGTGCTCGGCCGACCGCAACATCAAGGCAAAAATCAACAAGGACGGCATCTGGATTGAACGCATGGACGACAATCCCGGCGAACTCATCCCCGAAGAACTGCGCCGTGCAGGCGAAGGCGACGTTGTCCGTGTGGACCTCAACCGCCCCATGAGCGAAGTGTGCAAACAACTGAGCCAGTACCCCGTCGCCACACGTCTGTCGCTCAACGGCACCATCATCGTCGGCCGCGACATCGCTCACGCCAAGATCAAGGCACGCCTCGACGCTGGCGAACCCATGCCAGAGTACATGAAGAACCACCCCATCTACTATGCAGGTCCCGCCAAGACGCCTCAGGGCATGGCTTGCGGCTCAATGGGCCCGACGACGGCCAACCGCATGGACCCCTACGTTGATGAGTTCCAAGACCACGGCGGTTCGATGATCATGCTCGCCAAAGGCAACCGCACGCAGCAGGTGACGGACGCCTGCAAGAAACATGGCGGCTTCTACCTCGGCTCCATCGGCGGACCTGCCGCCATCCTGGCACAGAACAACATCAAGTCGATCGAATGTGTCGAATATCCCGAACTCGGCATGGAAGCCATCTGGAAGATTCAGGTCGAAGACTTCCCCGCCTTCATCCTCGTGGACGACAAGGGCAACGACTTCTTCAAGCAGTTGAAGCCCTGCGAAGGCTGTTCGATTCTCAAATAAACCATTCACAAATCCCATCAATATCATGGAAGAAGTAAAAAAATATCTTGACGCAGCCGAAGAATCGATGGAAATGGCTGCCATGCACCTCGAAGAGAGTCTGGCACGCATCCGTGCCGGCAAGGCCAACGTCCACATCCTCGACGCCATCCGCGTTGACAGTTACGGCCAGATGGTTCCGCTGTCGAACGTCGCCAGCCTCGCCACACCCGACGCCCGCAGCATCACCATCAAGCCCTGGGACAAGTCGATGTTCCGCGTCATCGAAAAGGCCATCATCGACTCCAGCGTAGGCATCATGCCCGAAAACAATGGCGAGGTCATCCGCCTGGGCATCCCGGCACTGACCGAAGAGCGCCGCCGCGACCTGACGAAGCAATGCTCGAAGGAAGCCGAAACCGCTAAGATTTCGGTGCGCAACGCCCGCCGCGACGCCATCGAGCAACTGAAGAAGAGCGTGAAAAACGGTGTGCCCGAAGACCTGGAGAAGGACGCCGAAGACAAAGTCCAGAAGTTGCACGACAAGTACATCAAGAAACTGGACGCCATGCTCGAAGCCAAGAACAAGGAAATCATGACGGTTTAAGGCGCGTGCACGGACTCGTCATTCGCAACACCGGCAGTTGGTACACCGTGCTGGCCGACGACGGCACGACGTGGGAAGCGCGGGCGAAAGGAAACTTTCGTCTGCGGGGCATTCGTTCGACCAACCCCATTGCCATCGGCGACGGCGTAACTTTCCATGCCGTCGAGAGCGAGGCCCTCATCACCGACATCGACGACCGCAAGAACTACGTCATCCGTCGGGCGACCAACCTGTCGAAGCAGTCGCACATCCTGGCTGCGAACGTTGACCAGTGCTTCCTCATCGTGACGCTGTGCCAACCGGAGACGAGCACCACCTTCATCGACCGTTTTCTGGCTTCGGCCGAAGCCTACCGAATCCCTGTCGTCCTCGTGTTCAACAAAACAGACTTGTTGACCAGCGAGGACGACAGGGATTTTCTGTCTGCCATGTGCCGCCTGTACGAGACCGTGGGCTACGAATGCCTGTGCGTGAGTGCAGAGACAGGCGAGGGCGTCGATGCCCTGCGTGAGCGGCTGAAGGGCTGCATCACCCTGCTCAGCGGCAACAGCGGCGTGGGCAAATCGACACTCATCAACCGCCTTTTCCCTCATCTCAACCTGCGCACCAGCGACATTTCGGACGCCTACAACACGGGGCGTCACACGACGACGTTCTCCGAGATGTTCCCCACGGGCGACGGCGGCTACATCATCGACACGCCGGGCGTGAAAGGTTTCGGCACGTTCGACATGGAGCGTGAAGAGGTGGGGCACTACTTCAAGGAAATCTTCAAAACCGCGGCGCAGTGCCGTTTCAACAACTGTACGCACACCCACGAACCGGGCTGTGCCGTGCGCGAGGCCGTCGAGCGCCACGACATCGCGGAGAGTCGCTATGCGTCGTATCTCTCGATGCTCGGCGACAAAGACGAAGACCGCTACCGACAAGGCTAACGAAATGAGAATCATTCTCCTATCTTTCCTGCTTTTTTTCATGGGTCTCGCCACGGCTATGGCGCAGACCTACGAGCAGTTTGTCGAGGCTGCACTCTCGGCCGCCAGCCACGACAGCCTGCCCGAGGCCGAGGTGCTGTTCCGAAAAGCCTTGAAGGCATCGCCGAGCGACTATCGCAACGCGCTCGTTTTCAACAATCTGGGCAAGGTTCAGGAACAACTCTACTGGCAAAATCCGAAGTCGATGCAGAAGGCGACCGATGCGCTCGAATCCTACACGATGGCGCTGAGTTTTGCACCCGAGGCGGTGCCGCTGCTCACCTCGCGTGCCGACCTGTATATGCGGCTGGAGCAGTATGCCAAAGCCATCGCCGACCTGACCACCATCCTCGACGTGGCTCCCAACCGCACCGACATCCGCAACCGACGCGCCTACTGCTATGCCGAGTGCCACCGTCTCGACGAGGCACGCAACGACTATCAGCGCGTCGTCGATGAGGACAGCCAGAACCGCATCGCCCGTCTGGGCCTTGCCTTGCTCAGCCAGCAGGCAGGCCGTCTGGCCGAGGCCATCGAACGCATCAACCAACTCATCGGCGAAGAGCAGACGGATGCCGAACTGCTGAGCATCCGCTCGTCGATGTATGCCGAAAACCACCAGCCCGAACTGGCCATCCTCGACCTCAACCGAGTCATCGAACTCGTTCCCGACCATGCCAACTACTGGCTCGCACGTGCCTACCTGCACAAGTCGCAAGGTTCTCTCCGTCAGGCACTTGCCGACTTTGAACAGGCCATCAGCCTCGGCATTCCCCGGGCCTCCCTGCGCCAGGAACTGAAAGAGTGCCGCTGACGCCCCTTCTGCATCCCGCTCTCCAAGCGGCTTCCCGACGGGCGAATTTCGTCCGCAGACGAAAAAAATTTCGTCCGCAGTTGAAAAAAATTTCGTCTGCGGACGAAATTTTTTTCATCCACACACCATCCTCCTCCCTCCTCCTCCCCGACGGCATCCGCACAGCCGTGCCATGCCGACCTGCCTTTCCCGGCCGAAAACAACCTGTTTTTCAGTCTCCGACGACAGGTTTACAAAGATTTTCGCCCAAACGCACTGCTTGTTCAAGAAAAATTGCGTATATTTGCAAATGATATGCGCAAGTGCACACGCACGCGCACAATTTTCATCATTATCAGAACCTACACACCCTACTTTCCGACATGAAAGCCGTAATCTTAGCAGGCGGATTCGGGTCACGCCTCAGCGAAGCGACCCACCTGATTCCCAAGCCCATGGTCGAAATCGGCGGCAAGCCCATCCTTTGGCACATCATGAAGACCTACAGCCACTACGGCATCAACGACTTCGTCATCTGCTGCGGATACAAGCAATACGTCATCAAGGAGTATTTCGTCAACTACTTCACACACAACAGCGACATGACCGTCAACCTCGCCGACGGCACCATCGAAACCCACAGCGACCACTCCGAAAACTGGCGCGTCACGCTCATCGACACGGGTCTCAACACCATGACCGGCGGACGTGTCAAGCGCATCCAGCCCTACATCGGCCGCGACCGCTTCTGCCTCACCTACGGCGACGGCGTCACCGACCTCAACATCGCCGACACCATCCAGGCACACGCCGACAGCGGCGCCGCCATCTCGATGACCGTCTATAAACCCGCCGGCAAGTTCGGCTCCGTACAGATTAACCACGAGACCAACATGGTCAAGTCGTTCCTCGAAAAGCCCGACGGCGACGGCAACTGGATCAACGCCGGCTACTTCGTCTGCGAGCCCGAAGTGTTTGACTACATCCCCCAGGGCGACGACACCTGCGTCTTCGAAAAAGGTCCCCTCGAACATCTGGCCGCCGACGGCAAGATGCACGCCTTCAAGCACCGTGGATTCTGGAAGCCTATGGACATGATGCGCGACAACTCCGAACTCAACGACATGTGGAAGACGGGCAAAGCACCCTGGAAATGCTGGTAAACCCCATTTTCCACCACACCCCCTGAAACAACAACCACCCACATAGACATGCAAAAAGAAGAACTCAAGAAACAAATACTCGAACTCACCCGCCAGTATTACAAGGCCGCACATGGTGAGGCACAGGAATTCGTGCCGGGGAAAACACGCATCAACTACGGCGGACGCTACTTCGACGCCGAGGAAATGGTCAACCTCGTTGACGCGTCGCTCGACTTCTGGCTCACGGCCGGCCCCTGGGCCACCCGCTTCGAACACCGCTTTGCCGAATGGCTCGGCGTGAAGTTCTGTTCGCTCGTCAACAGCGGCTCTTCAGCCAACCTCCTCGCCTTCTACACCCTCACCGCACAGGAACTCGGCGAACGCCGCATCCAGCGCGGCGACGAAGTCATCACCGTCGCAGCCGGCTTCCCCACCACCGTCGCCCCCATCATGCAGTACGGCGCCGTGCCCGTCTTTGTCGATGTCACGCTGCGCGACTACAACCTCAACGTCAGCCAGTTGGAGACAGCGTTCTCACCCCGCACCAAAGCCGTCATGGTGGCCCACACCCTCGGCAACCCCTTCGACCTCCAGGCCGTCGTTGACTTCTGCAAAAAACACAACCTCTGGCTCATCGAGGACAACTGCGACGCCCTCGGCTCGGAATACTTCATCGACGGCGCATGGCGCAAGACAGGCACCATCGGCGACATCGGCACAAGTTCCTTCTACCCGCCCCACCACATGACGATGGGCGAAGGAGGAGCCGTCTATACCAACAACGCACAACTCCACAAATACGTCAACAGTTTCCGCGACTGGGGACGTGAGTGCTGGTGCCTCGGCGGCGTGGACAACACCTGCGGCTACCGCTTCAGCCGCCAGTTCGGACAACTCCCCGTCGGCTACGACCACAAATACGTCTATAGCCACCTCGGCTTCAACCTCAAAGCCACGGACATGCAGGCCGCCATCGGCTGCGCACAACTCGACAAACTTGACACCATCGTCGCCCGGCGCCGTGAGAACTTCGACGTCCTGCGCAGCGGACTCGAAGGCACACCCGGCCTCATCCTGCCCGACGCCCAGGCAAACTCCCGCCCCTCATGGTTCGGATTCCTCATCACGGTCAAGGCCGACGCCCCTTTCACCCGAAACGACCTCACCACCTATCTCGAGGAACACAAAATCCAGACGCGCAACCTCTTCGCCGGCAACCTGACGAAGCACCCCGCCTTCGCAACCTGTGTCGAAGGCCAGGACTACCGCATCGCCGTTTCGCTCGAAACGACCGACATCGTCATGAACCAGACGTTCTGGATTGGCGTCTATCCCGGCATGACCCGCGAGAAACTGGACTACATGGTCCAGACCATCAGAGAATTCTGTCAGAAATAACGCACACGACCGACTCCATGAACGCGAACGACACATTGGTACGCCACACCCTGAAAGGCAAGCGGGTGCTCGTCACCGGCCACACCGGTTTCAAAGGTTCCTGGCTCAGCATCTGGCTGCACGAAATGGGGGCACAGGTCGTCGGCGTCGCCCTCGAACCGCTCACCAGCCGCGACAACTTCGTGCTGTCGGGCATAGGGCAGAAGATTCATGCCGACCTGCGTGCCGACATCCGCGACCGTCAGCAGATGCAGGCCATCTTCGACACCTACCGCCCCGAAATCGTGTTCCATCTGGCTGCCCAGCCGCTGGTACGCCTCAGTTACGACATCCCAGCCGAGACCTACGCGACCAACGTCATGGGCACCATCCATGTCATGGAGGCCATCCGCCACTGCGACAGCGTGCGTGTGGCCGTGATGGTGACGACCGACAAATGCTACGAAAACAAGGAACAGGCCGAAGGCTATGTCGAAACCGACGCGATGGGCGGCTACGACCCCTACAGTTCGTCGAAAGGAGCCTGCGAGATAGCCATCAGTTCGTGGCGTCGCAGTTTCTTCAATCCGGCCGACTACGGTGTGAAGCACCACGTGAGCCTGGCCAGCGTGCGTGCCGGCAATGTTGTCGGCGGCGGCGACTGGGCCAAAGACCGCATCGTGCCCGACTGCATCCGTGCCCTGGAGGCAGGCCAGCCCATCGACATCCGCAATCCGCGCTCGGTTCGTCCGTGGCAGCACGTGCTCGAACCTCTCAGCGGCTACCTGCTGCTGGCGGCGAAGATGTGGGAGTCGCCTACCGACTATTGCGAAGGCTGGAACTTCGGGCCGCTGGCCGATAGCACGACACCTGTGTGGGACGTCGCGTCGCTCATCGTCAAGCACTACGGCCGAGGTGAACTGCGCGACGTGTCGAATCCCAACGACCTGCACGAGGCATCGCTGCTGATGCTCGACATCACCAAAGCCCGCACCCGACTCGGCTGGCAGCCGCGCACCGACATTGAACAGTGTTGTCGCCTGACGGCCGACTGGTACCGGCGCTACGGGCAGGAGGACGTTTACCACCTGTGCCGCGAACAGATTGAGGAATTTACATCATTTGTATGAAAACCTACGTCATCACAGGCGCAACAAGTTTCATAGGCTCCTGGCTCGTCAGACACTTGCTGGGAGAGGGAAATCGGGTGATTGCGGTCGTACGCAGTCGCCCGAAAGCGGTATCTATGCTCGGCGATCATGAGCAGTTGCAAGTGGTCGAGGCCGACATGGATGCCTACGGCCGCCTTCCAGGAAAAATCCGGCGGGCCGACGTGTTCGTCCATTTCGCATGGGCAGGAACGGGACACGACGGCCGCGACGTCGAGGCGGTGCAGCAGGCGAACATCCATTGCACACTGACGGCCATGCAGGCCGCCGTACAGATGGGATGCAGGCTGTTCGTCGATTCGGGTTCGCAGGCAGAATACGGCACACAACTGGGCGTCATCACCGAAGACACGCCGTGCCAGCCCTTCTCGGCCTACGGCAAAGCCAAACTGGCCGCCTGGAACTCGGGCAGAACCCTGGCGCAGCAACTTGCCCTCCGCTACCTGCACCTGCGCATCTTCAGCCTCTTCGGCGTGGGCGACCATCCGTGGACGCTCGTCATGATGTGCATCGACCGAATGCTGCGCCATGAGTCGATTGACCTCTCGCCCTGCACGCAGCAGTGGAATTTCCTCAACGCCG
Organism: uncultured Prevotellaceae bacterium; assembly: GCA_900321835.1. Taxonomy (GTDB): domain Bacteria; phylum Bacteroidota; class Bacteroidia; order Bacteroidales; family Bacteroidaceae; genus UBA3839. The sequence continues at coordinate 4,490 of ONXQ01000025.1, read as the reverse complement.
CCGATGCCGCCCGTCACATTTCGCGGCTCTGCACCTACGCACTCGACACACCCGCCTTCAGGCAGGAAATCTTCAACATCGCCTCGGACGACACCCGTCCGCTGCGCGATTTTGTCGAAGAAATCAAGCGCATCACCCACTCGCAGAGCGTCCTCAACTACGGGGCCATCCAGCCTGTCAACGTAGTCTCGCTGAACCCCGACTGCACAAAACTCCGCTCTCTCGTCGGACCTCTCTCCACACGCACGTTTGCCCAGGTCGTCACCGACATCATCCGCAGCACCCACACAGGGTCTGCACCCTACACTCCACCCGAAACTGCACCGCAGTCGAAATAAATTTCATCTGCGGACGAAATAAATTTCAACTGCGGACGAAATTTTTTTCGACTGCGGACGAAATTCGGCCTCTCGGAAGTGCGGCAGACAAAGGGCTCCGCGAAGGCCGTTTCCAGAAGATACATCCAACAACACTCCATAACGCTATGATCAAAGTCAGCGACTACATCTTTCAGCACCTCGTTCAGCACTACGGCATCCGCCACTGCTTTCTCGTCACAGGCGGAGGCGCCATGCACCTGAACGACTCGCTCGGTCACACCGAGGGACTCACCTACATCTGCAACCACCACGAGCAGGCCTCGGCCATCGCCGGTGAAGGCTACTACCGCGCCAGCGGCCGTCTGGCTGTCACCTGTGTCACGACCGGCCCCGGCGGCACCAATGCCATCACTGGCGTGCTGGGCCAATGGCTCGACTCCATTCCGGGCCTGTATATCTCGGGACAGGTGAAGCAGAGCACGACCATCGCTGCCTGTCCCGACCTGCCCCTGCGCCAACTCGGCGACCAGGAGGCCGACATCAAGAGCATGGTGCAGAGCATCACGAAATACTGCGTCACCATCACCGACGTGCGCGACGTGAAATACGAACTCGACAAGGCCATCGCCATTGCCCTCGGCGGACGTCCCGGCCCCGTGTGGATTGACGTGCCCCTCGACATACAGGGCGCTATGGTCGATGAGACAACCTTCCGCGAATTCAACCCCGACGAACTCGCCGACCCCTACGACCACACACTGATTGACCGCCAACTGCGTGACCTTTTCCAGCGCATCGAAACCGCCAAGTCGCCCGTCATCTACGTCGGCAACGGCGTGCGCCTGGCCCGTCGCGAGGAGGCTTTCATCCAGTTGGCCGAACGGCTCAACATCCCCGTCGTCACGGCCATCAGCGGCAGTGACCTCATCTGGCACGACCATCCGCTCTGCTACGGCAAGCCCGGCATCTGTGGCGACCGCATCGGCAACATCATGGTGCAGAACAGCGACCTGCTCATCGTCATGGGCACCCGCCTGTCCATACGTCAGGTCAGTTACGCCTACGACCTGCTGGCGCCCCGTGCCTACAAGGTCATGATTGACGCCGATGCTGCCGAACTCTCGAAGCCCACCCTGAGCATCGACCTGAAGATTCACGCCCTGCTCGACGAAGCCATCGACAAGATGCTCGACCTCAGTACCCGCATCGCCACACCCGACTTCGTCCACTGGCGCCAGTGGGGACGCGAGATAGAGGCAAAGTTGCCCACCCTCTTCGACGACAATCCCGACTGCCCCGGCTACACCAACTCCTACCGCTTTGCCGACCAACTGTTCCGCCAACTCCACAGCGGCGACGTCGTCGTCACAGGCAACGGCACCGCCTACACCTGCACCTATCAGGCCATGAAGGTGAACCGCGGCGTGCGCGTCTTTGCCAACCAGGGCTGCGCAGCGATGGGCTACGGCCTTCCGGCAGCCATCGGCGCCTGCGTCAGCAATGAACAGGGCCGCACCGTCTGCGTCACAGGCGACGGTTCCATCCAGATGAACCTGCAAGAACTGCAGACGCTGGTCACCTACCGCCTGCCCCTCAAACTGTTTGTCCTCGAAAACGAGAGTTACCTCGCCATCAAGACCACGCAGAAATCCTTCTTCCACGGCAACTTCACCGGTTCAAACCCGGCGAGCGGCGTCGTCTGCCCAAATCTCGAGAAGATTGCAGCCGCCTACGGCATCCCCTATGTCGGAATCAGCGAAAACGGAAAGGCACTCGACGAGGCCATCCGCCGCACCCTCGCCTGCGACGGTCCCTGCATCTGCGAAGTCCACATGCATCCCGAGCAGACGCTCTTCCCCAAGTCGGCCTCGTTCATGGACAAGGAGACTGGAAAAATGTCTTCGGCACCGCTCGAGAAGATGGCGCCCTTCATGCCCGACGAACTCCAACAGCAGTGCATCTACCGCCCATGAATCCCGTTCGCCGTGCCATACTCGCTTTTCAGCGCCTCATCCCCAACAAGTTCGTCCGTTTCCTCTTTGTCGGCGGACTGAACACAGCGTTCGGCGTGGGCGTCTATTGTCTGTCCATTTTTCTGGGAATCCCCTACTTCGTCGCCACGCTGCTGAGCAACGTGCTGGGCGTCCTTTTCAATTTCATCACGACGGGCAACATCGTCTTCGAGAACGGCGACCCGCGCCTCATCTTCCGCTTCGTGCTCTGCTACGTGGGGGTCTATCTCGTCAACACCGGCATTGTGAAACTCTTGATCCTCTCCGGCATGAACGACTACTGGGCAGGCATCCTCGCCACGGTGCCCACCGCCGTATTTTCGTTTTTTGCACTGAAGACTTTTGTCTATCGTACACCCAAAAAGACTGTAATCCATGAAGAAAATTAGCATCGTCACCCCCTGCTACAACGAAGAACCGAACGTCGAAGAACTGTACCGCCAAGTGCGTGCCCAGTTCGACCGCCTCACGGACCGCTACACCTACGAGCACATCTTCATCGACAACGCCTCGACCGACAAGACCGTGGAGGTGCTGAAGCGGCTGGCGGCTGAAGACAAGAACGTGAAAATCATCGTCAACGCCATGAATTTCGGACACATCCGCTCGCCTTTCTACGGACTTTGCCAGGCAACGGGCGACGCCGCGATGCTCATGGTGGCGGACTTGCAGGACCCGCCCGAACTGATTCCGCAGTTTCTGGAGCAGTGGGAAGCGGGACGCCGTGTGGTGATCGGCGTGAAGAACCAGAGCAAGGAAAATCCCATCATCTACGGTCTGCGCACGGCTTTCTACAAGACCATCAAGGCCATCAGCGAGACGCGTCAGGTGGAGAACTTCACCGGTTTCGGCCTTTATGACCAGAGTTTCGTTCAGTTGTTACGCTCGATCGACGATCCCTACCCCTACATGCGCGGCCTCGTGGCCGAGTACGGCGGCGACCTCGGCGAAGTGTTCTACACCCAGCCACGGCGCATGGCCGGAAAGACGCATAACAACTTCTACACGCTGTACGACATGGCGATGCTCGGCTTTGTCAACCACTCGAAGGTGCCGCTCCGCATGGCCTCGTTCATCGGGTTCGTCTGCGGACTCGTCAGCCTGCTCGTGGCGTTTGTCTATTTCGTCTATAAGATTTTCAACTGGAACACCTTCGATGCCGGCATTGCCCCGCTGGTCATCGGCCTGTTCTTCTTCGGCAGCATTCAACTGTTCTTCCTCGGCATCGTCGGTGAATACGTGGGCAGCATCCTCACTCAGGTGCGCCGCCGTCCGCTCGTCATCGAGAAAGAGCGTGTGAACTTCTGAGGCTGCGTTCCAGCCACCAACACTCTTGACCTATGCAGGAAGACATCATCAGCGCCATTTCAAAGCACCGGCGTCCCGTCATGGGGTATGCCATCTGCCTGGTGCTCTTTGTCCACATCTTTTTCCTCGACATCATGACGGATTCGTGGGGCGTGTGGTGGGACAAGGTGCGGCAGATGGGGTCGTCGGGGGTTGACCTGTTTCTCATCGTCAGCGCCTTCGGCCTTTGCTTCAGCATGAAGAAGCAGCCGAGTGCCCGAGCCTTCTACGCGAAGCGCATCGGTCGCATCCTGCCCATGCTGCTGGCCGGCTTTCTCATTGCCTATGTGCCGGAGTTGGTCGATGACATCGCCGGGCGGCTCCGTGTGCCCACCATCATCGGCAACACCGTCTTCGCCTTCCGCCACTACTTCTACAGCCTCTGGTTTCTCTACCTGCTCTTCTTCCTGTATATTCTCTTTCCCCTGATCTGGGACTACCTTGAAGGCGCTGCCGAGGGACAGCCGCGCCTGCGGAGGTGCAGGCTGCTGTTCGTGGCAACCACGTGTATGTGTGCCATGATGATACTGAGTATTTACGACCTGGGCATCACCGACATGTACGGCACCATACTCATCTCCATCTTCCGTGTGCCAGTTTTCCTGACAGGCATCTTTCTTGTATATCAACTGCCCGTCGCCACTCGCATCTACCGTTCCCACTGGGTGTTCGTGGTCAGCCTGGCCGTCTCGCTGCTCACGTCCATGTATCTGCCCGCCATTCAGTACGTCGCCTTCGGCTTCATGGCCCTGAGCGGAATCAAGTACCTCGTGTGGGTGTTCGAGCGTGTGGGCTGGCTCCGTGCGGTGTT
>ONXQ01000012.1 GCA_900321835.1 uncultured Prevotellaceae bacterium | reverse complement strand
CGAAGTGCAGATCCAGCCCGAGGCCGACGAAAATGCAGCCACCATCGACAACGACTTCCTGCGTCGTGCCATCCAATGTGTCGAACAACACTTGTCCGACCCCGAATATGGCGTGGACCAGTTCTGCTCCGACATGTGCCTGAGCCGCACGAGCCTTTACCGCAAACTCTATCCGCCGACAGGCCAGACCCCGAAGGAGTTCATTCGCGACATTCGTCTGAAGAAGGCCGCCAAGACCCTGCGCAAGCATCCCTCCATGACGGTCAGCCAGTTGGCCGAGCGTGTGGGCTTCTCGTCGTCGAGTTATTTTGCCAAGTGCTTTAAGGACAAGTTCGGTGTGTTGCCCACCCAGTTCGTCAGCCGCGACGGTGGGGCTGTGGACACCCCCAAATAGAGGTGTGCGTTTTTTTTCTGCAAGATGCGTTTGCCTCTGGCGTAAAATAGGGGCGAATGTTAAAAATGTGGCCTTGCAACACTTTTTTAATGACATTCATGTCCTTATTTCATTCTTTTTTTGTAGTTTTGCGCACGAAAACTGCAGATTTGTCTTACTGTTATAGAAACTGAATTCTATGAAACAATCGCTTCGATTATTTGTTGTGGCAGTCATTGCCATGTTTTGCAGTGCGAGCCTGTGGGCACAGGACTGGTACCAGATGCACGTAAGTTACGGCAACAATCACTGGGCCTTCCCCTACTATATGTACCACGTCTCTCACTTCGACTTTGAGGACGACAACACCCTCATGATGCATCGTGGCGAGGACGAGGACGAAATTGTTACCCCCTTCGCCCTCAACAACAAACAGGTAGGCACCTACGACGCCCGTCTCGACAGCATCTCGTTTTCATCGTCGCTCACTACGTGGGGCAAGGACAAGTACAAGTGTTTCGCCATCTATGTGACCACGACCGACGAACAGCCTATTTCGTCGAAAGACTATTATGTCGATTGCTACGTCAGCATCGACGGCATGGGCGAGTATCCCGATATGTCGGGCTCGGGTCGTATTCGCGGACGCGGTAACTCGACTTGGGAATGGTATCCCAAGAAACCCTACCGCCTGAAGTTCGACCTTTCGTCGAAGGTTCTCGGCATCGAGAAAAACAAGGACTGGGTGCTGCTGGCCAACTATCGTGACGTGACCGACATGATGAACGTCTATGCCTCCATCACGGCCAAGTGGATGGGCATCCCCTTCACCACTCCCGTGCGCTTTGCCGAACTGTTCATCAATGGCGAGTACAAAGGCGTCTATCAGATTGCCGAGCAGGTCGAAGTGGGAGGACACCGCGTGGACATCAGCGAAACTGACGGCGTGCTGCTCACCCTCGATGTCGATGACGGACCCGAGCAGAGCCCCAACGAAGGCAACAACTTCTGGACATCGGTTTACAGTTTGCCGATGGCTGTGAAGTCGCCGAAGGACCCGACCACGGAACAACTCGACCAGATAAAGGCCGACTTTGCCGAACTGGAGCGTGCCATTCAGGCACAGGACTATAAACTGGCCGATTCGCTCATGGACATCCCTTCGTACATCGCCATGCTGCAGTTGCAGGAATATCTGTATAACGTCGAACTGTCGGCACCTCGCAGCATCTACCTCTTCCGCGATGCCGGAGGCAAATATACCTTCGGCCCTGCTTGGGACTGGGATGCCGGCTTCGACTTCGACTGGTCGCACATGGAGACCAACCACACTTTCTTCACCGACTACAAGGAAACCATCCTGGGCAGCGACCCCTACAAGCGCAACGGAACCTATCGCTGTTCCCGCTTCTTTACCGACCTGTTTGGCAACGGCCAGTTTGTGCGGCAGTACAAGGAGCAGTGGAACACCATCCGCGACTCGCTCTACATTCGCAACTGGGAGGAAACGCAGAAATACCTGGACGGACTGAACGAGTTGACACGTGTCACGCTCGACGACGGCCGCACGTCCTATACTTCGCCTCAGCAACGCGAGACTGAGCGCTGGCCCATCAAGAACTTTACGCCCGGTGACGAGGTTAAGAAAATGAAGGCGTGGCTCCGCAACCGCCTGACCTATGTCGATGAACTTGTGCAGAACTATCCCACCGGCGATGAGGAGCCCGTTGTCGATCCTGACACTTACATCAACGTGGGCAGTATCGAAACGACCGTTACACTCGACTTCAGCCGAGGCTATTCTCAGAACGTGAAGGTGGAAATCGACAAGGCCGAACTGGCCGGATTGCTCGGTGTTGCAGCCTCGTCGCTTAACGCACGTAATCTCGACCTCGTGCCCCTCGACGCCGATGGAGAGGAGGGTGAGAATACAGCCAGCGGTGCCTATGGCGCATGGTTCGATGCCGATGGCTACACAGCCGATTACTACTATGGCGATGTTCATGTCTTCATCGAGTCGGGCGACCTCTTCTCTTGGGGTTGTGGCTGCCATCCCGACAATTGCGCCGAAGGCCATGTCCACACAGTCCGCATGGAATACCGTTACAGCACAGGAACAAGCACAGGTAAATCCGTCACGGTTGTCGTTACCTTCAAACTCGGTGAGAATGCAGGCGGAGACGACGACGATCCTGTTGTCGTTGACGAAGGCTGGGTACTGAAGGGTACCATCAACAAGAGTTTCGCCCTCGATTACAGTGCAGGTTTCCATCAGACGTCCACTATTGAGATTGACCAGGCGCAGGTGGCCGGATTCATGGGCGTCGAAGCGTCTGAACTGACCAAGGCCAACTTGGACCTTGTGCCCCTCAAGGCCAACGGCAGTGTCGGAACCAACACCGCAGCCGGCACCTATGGTGCATGGTTTGACGCCAATGGTAATACAGTTGGTTACAACAACGGAAACCATGTTTACATCGAGAGCAACGACCTGTGGAGTTGGAAGTGCGGCCTGATGCAGGGCAACTGCCTGTCGGGCGACGAGCACACAGTGACGATGCAGTACCGCTATGCCACAGGTGACAACGAAGGTCTTGCCGTCAATGTGAAGGTAAAATTCACGGTGTCCGGCTGGGGCTGGGGATGGTGATACTCCACATCGCCTGTTGAGGAACAACGGACTGCCTTGCTCAAGGCAGTCCGTTGTTCCTTATTTCAAAAAAAAATTTTCGGTTTTTCGCATTCTTTCGTGATAAAAAAGATTCAAGTTTTTTAGTGATATTAAGGGCGTCAAGGGGAGAAATGCTTGTGAAAATGACATTTTGCCATTCTGCTTATCTTCAAAAAAACTAACACCGCAAGAATGAAGTTCCGCAATATAGTTTTTCAACGCTTTTTGCCTCTTTCAACTGTTAAAATTGTGTTTCGCTTGCAAACTTTTAACGGAAAATTTGTTTGGTTAACAATTTTTTCGTTTCTTTGCACGGAATATGGCTACGTGTGTGGCAGCACTTGTTGTGTGTGCGCAAACAATTACCAAAAACCAACAGAGCGCTCGAGCAGAATGATAGGTGAAGGTGCCGGAAGAGAGAAAAAATGTTGCCTAATCTGTCGATTCTCTGTGCTCAAGAATGGAAAGAGGTTCAAATAACGCCGAGATAAAAAACAAAATTATCAAAACTTTCTAATATTATGTTGTACAACTCAAAGAGAAAAAAACTCTGCCGCCATCTCCTGGCAGGAGGTGCGGCATGCCTCATGGGCATGATGATGTTCTCTTGTACTGACAAGTATGACTTGGATGAAGAGCAGCCCTCGGGCTACAACACCATCTATGGCTACTTGCAGGAACGGGGAAACTTCTCTACTTACCTGCGTCTGATTGATGACCTCGGACAGACGGACTATTTGTCGAAGACAGGTAGTATCACTCTCTTCATTGCCAATGATGATGCTTTCAAAAGTTTCTTTCAGAGCAATCCTTGGGGAGTTTCGTCCTACGAAGGACTCTCGTTGGCCCAGAAGAAACTGCTGCTCAACACGGCTATGATTGGTAACGTCTATCCCATCAGTATGCTTTCGACAGCATCGGCAGGCAACTCGTCGCTGAAGGGACGTGCTGTGCGTCAGTACACGACACTGGGTCTGGCCGACTCAGTTCAGTTGGTGAAGATTGACAAGACCGAAGTGACTGGTGCTGATGGAAGCGTTTCTTATACTTATAAGGGTGACCTGCCTCAGAACTCTCACTGGGACTGGATTCGCCAAAGCCGTTCCGTAGTTCCTCTCTACAAGGACGCTTCGGGTACACCTACTTTGAGTATCTTCACTCCGCAGTTCTTCGACACGAACCGTCTGCTCTACAGCGACATGGACTTCATCTTCGGCCAGCCCGAAGGTACGCTGGAGGCAGAACTGTCTCGCAACGAACCCGGTGCTTATGTCAACAATGCTCGCATCATTGCGTCTCAGTTCTGTAAGAATGGTTACATTCACGAACTGGACAAAGTGCTCACGCCGCTGGACAACATGGCCGAAGTACTCCGCAAGAGTGATGATGCTTCGGCTTACAGTTCGCTGATTGAGCGTTTCGCTGCACCTTATTATAGTAAGACAGTGACCGACGACTACAACATGGCCTATGGCACCGACTACGACTCTGTGTTCGTGAAGCGTTACTTCGCCCAGCGTTCGGCCGGTTCGACGGACAACAAAGATGTCGGATTTACGGAAGATGCTTATCAGAAAGGTATGGAAGGTGGCTACCTCCTCTCCTACGACCCGGGATGGACACGCTATGTCACAGCAGGTGCTCACTATGCCGACGACGCCTTGAAGGAGAACATGGCAGTCATGCTCGTTCCGACCAATGAGGCCCTGATGAACTGGTGGGACAAAGGTGGCGGTAATGTCATCAAGCAACAGTTTGGCGTACACAAAACGAGTGATTGCACCAGTGTTGAGGACCTTATCCTCGACATGTCTGAGACTCCGAGTGATGTGCTCTCCGACCTTATTAATGTCAATATGCTTACGGGTCTGACGGGGTCGGTGCCCAGCCGTTTCAATGCTGTCCTCAACGATGCCAATGAACCCCTCGGACTGGAGAAAGAGCATGTCAAGAAAGTGGAGATGGCCAGCAACGGTCTGATTTACTATACCGACATTGTATATACCCCTGCAACCTATGCTTCGGTTCTTTTCCCGGCAAAAATCCGTAACAACCTGATGAGTGTGATTTACAACGCTATTTTTTATGATAGTTATGATGCATATCTTAACTCAATGGTGTCGGACTATCAGTTGCTGCTTCCCACCAATACGGCCCTGATGCAGTACATCGACCCAGTTAGTTACGGTCAGAAGACACAGCGACTGTATGAATTCAAACTGAACGAACGTCAGACAAAGCCGCAGGCTCAGTTGTATGCAGACGTCTATGAAGTCAATATCCATCCCGACGGAACGTGGGAGAAAGTAAGCGACAAAACGATTGACCGCGTGGGATACAACACCTCGAACAGTTCGGGCAGTTATGAAAATAAAACGACTGGAGGTGGTCTCTATGTTTCCCGCATCCTTTACCGAATTGAGGAAATCATGGATAACATGATTGCCATCGGTGAAACCGTTCCTGGGAAGAAATTCTATCCGACCAAAGGTAATAACTTCGTCCGTCTGGAAGGTATTGAGACCAAGAGCGTGTCGTCGATGTCGGTCGGCGGCAGTTTCCACACTCAGTCTGGCAACCTGATTCCCGTTCAAGAGTACTACGACATGTCGAAGGAAACGAATGGTGGTCACGGAAATGGTTACTCTTACGTAATAGACGAAGCGCCAATGTCAACCTGGAAGTCGGTTGCTGACATCTTGGCCGAGAACAGCGAATTCTCTTCGTTCTTCTCGATTGTTGAGTCTTCTGGCTCTACACAGTACACGGTGAGTGCTCCGAGTGCAGGTAGTTTCTTCTCCGCCTCCCAGGCTTCGACACCGTTTGCCGGACATGGCAATCTCGTTGCCCATTCCTTGGATAATAATCACAACGACGTGGTTTACCAACTTCTCAACAACTACCATTACACCGTTTATGCACCGACAAACGATGCTATGAAAGAGGCTTTTGCAGCAGGCCTGCCCACGATGGACGATATGATGGAAGCCGAAACGAAGGATGCTGCAGAGGTCGAAGCAGGAGGTGAAGCCCACTTCCAAGAGGAAATCCGCAGCATTTGGCGCGATTTCGTCCGCTACCATATTCAGACAAACTCTATCTATTTGGACGAAGGCTTCAATCCTGGTGCGTATGAATCGACTCGAACCCTTTTCCAGTTGCAAGACACCATCATCGATGGCGTTGAGACCTATAAGGATAAGGATGCTGACGGATATTACGACTGTCTGTCAGGTAGTCCCTACCGTATCCATGTGAACAGTGTATCGCCGACCAGCCTCTCCATCACAGATGAGATGGGGAACCCCCAGACCATTCATCCTCGTTCAGACGGACTCTACAACCTTCAGGCTCGCGAATACTGGCTTGGTAACGAAAACGCCGGAGTTTCCAGTGTTGACAATGCAACGAACATTGCCAACTCGTCGAGTGCGGTTGTCCATGCAATTGATCATCCGTTGTATTACAACTACGACCCGTCATGGGAAACGACAGACCCAAAGAAATTCGCGGTTGACCAGTTCCACTACGTGCCGCGTGAGATTGTAAACAACGAAGAAAAATAACACCGCAACTATATACATCCATGAAAAGAATAGTATCAGCATTTATGTTGTTTGCGTGCTTCTGCACCATGGCTTTGGCGCAGGCACCAAAAGCAGGCGACGTCATTTCGGGTACTGTCCAAGATGACTTTGAGCCGTTGATGATGGCGAATGTCATCGAAGTCGACAATAACAAGCGTGTCGTTGCCCAGGGTGTTACCGACATGAACGGTAACTTTTCCTTCCGTATTAAGAACCCGAAGGATAAACTTCAGGTTACCTACATCGGTTATGCTCCCGTTACGCTCCCCATCAACAAGAAGCACTATACGATTGTGATGAAGAGTAATACACAGTTGGGAACCGTCGAAATCAAAGCCGAAAAGAAGACACAGTCTTCAGGTCTTCAGATTCCTGTTCGAGAAATCTCGGGTGCCACCCAGAGCATCGACATGAAGGAGTTTGAAGGTCTGGCCATGACTTCCGTCGATGAAGCCCTTCAGGGACGTATCTCCGGTCTTGACATTGTGGCGAACTCTGGTAACCTCGGTGCCGGAACAACCATGCGTCTGCGTGGTGTCAGCACCATCAACGGTGACGCCAACCCGCTCATCGTCGTCAACGGTAACGTATGGGAAAACGACGCCAACAAGGACTTCGACTACACAGATGCCAACGCCGAGCGATTCGCCGAACTTCTGAACGTGAACCCTGAAGACATCGAGCAAATCTCCGTTCTCAAGGATGCTGCCGCTACGGCCATCTGGGGTGCGCAAGGTGCCAACGGCGTCATCGAAATCAAGACCAAGCGTGGTCAGCGTGGTAAGACGAAGGTGCAGTACACCTATCGCTTCACCGGTACATGGCAGCCCGAGAGTTACAAACTGCTCAACGGTCCCGACTACACCATGTATCTGAAGGAGGCTTTCTTCAACCAGACGCTGAACAACTCGTTCTCGACTCCGGGCAATTCAAACTTCATCCCTGAAATCAACTACAACCCGAACTTCACCGAGCACAACATGTACGACGACGACACCGACTGGCTCGATGCCGTCAAGCAGTTCGGTCAGTTCCACCAGCACTTCCTCTCTCTGACGGGTGGTGGTGAACGCGCCAACTTCCGTATTTCGGGTGGTTATGACAATCAGACGGGTTCGGTCATCAAGCAGCACCTCGACCGCTTTACGACGCGTGTTGCCCTCGACTACTTCGTCAGCAATCGTATCAAGGTCAGCACCAACTTCGACCTTACCTATACGAAGAACCAGAAGAACTACAACGTGAACGGTGACCTCATCGCCATCGCCTACAACAAGATGCCGAACCTCTCCATCTATGAAGAGGACGAGAACGGTAACGACACCGACCGTTACTACACCATGAACCGTTACATCGACACTCCGTCCGACTACAAGGCTGCTGCCGTACTGCTGGAAGAGCAGTACAACATGTCGAACCCTGTAGCCGTTGCCCACAACGCCAAGAACGATGAGCGCACAGTCAGCCTGTCGCCAGAATTCATTCTACGCTACGATATGCTGGGTACGGAAGACGACAAGACCAAACTGACCTACGAAGGACAGATTATCTTCAGCATCTACAGCCTGGACGACGATGTGTTCTATCCTGGTACACTCCTCTCCAACAACTGGAAGGCTGACTCTTACAACATTGCTTCGACACGTTCCTACAAGAGCAACTCGCTCTCGACACGTCACACCCTGACCTTTATACCTTATTTTAAGAATGAGGCCCACAAGTTGTCGATGATGGCACGTGTTCAGTACAACACAGGTCACTCTTCCGACCAGAACTATGGTATCAAGTGGCTTCCTACGACCAACGACATCACTTCTGCACTTGCAGGTGGTGTGCCGACTTCTTTCTCGTCGGGTGCCGGTGAATGGAAGAGTATGTTCATGCTGTTCCAGTTGCACTATGCTTACAAAGGCAAGTATATCTTCGACGCCACGATCCGCCGAGACGGTTCGGTCAACTTCGGTCCCGAACGCCGTTGGGGTAACTTCCCTGGTATCTCCGCTCGTTGGAATATCAGCGACGAACCTTTCATGCAAAAGGTTAAATGGATCGACATGCTCTCCATCCGTCCAGGTTGGGGTATCGTAGGTCGCGCACCAGGTGGTCAGAACTACTACAGTTACTACAACACGGGTGCTGAATACCTGAATCAAGGTTCAGTGGTTCCGTCGAACATCCGTCTGTCCGACCTTCGTTGGGAAGAGAAGGAAACTTGGAACTTAGGTTTCGACTTTGCTTTCTTCAAGAACAAAATCTCGGGTGACCTCTCTATTTATACGCAGACCACACGCGACCTGCTGATGACCAACCGCGCCATTCCTTCCTCTTCTGGTTATGGCTCATTGAGTTGGCAGAACGTGGGCTCGATGCGCAACAATGGTTGGGAATTCAACATCTTCGGCCGCGACATCATCAAGGCTGGCAAGTTCTCGGCAGACTTCAACGTAACCTTTGCCAACAACCGTAACGAAATCCTTGAGATGGACGAAACGGTGCTGGCAGGTATGAATGCTGAATTTAACTCAAGCAACGGCTCCTACCTGTCTCGCGTACAACTGCACAACCCGCTGGGTTCAATCTATGGCTTCCGCTATTTGGGCGTTTATCAGTATTCAGACTACACCAGGTGGCAGTCGAACGACCCGGAGGTTAGAGCAGGCCTCGAAGTTGCAGGTACCTACCGCGACAAGGAAATTCCTGGCGTGAGCGGTCCGAATGCTCCTCTGGCACGCGATGCCAATGGCAATGTCATCCTCGACGGAAACGGAAACCCGAAGCCTATGTACTTTGAGGCCAACGGTGTCCGCCGTCTCTTCCAGGGTGGTGATGCCATCTATGAAGATATCAACCACGACGGCTCAATCGACCAACTTGATATCGTTTACCTCGGCTCTTCGCTTCCGAAGTTGACGGGTGGTTTCGGTTTCAAACTCAAGTACAGCCGCCTATCGCTCAATGTTCAGTTCAACTACCGCTATGGCAACAAGGTTGTCAATGCAGCCCGCATGGGCCTGGAGAACATGGCTACGTCGAACAACCAGAGCCAATCGGTCAACTGGCGCTGGCGTAACGAAGGTGACAATTTCCCCAACATGTTGCCACGTGCCGTCACCTCGAAAATCGGTCAGACTCACTACAACTACTTGGGTAGTGACCGTTTCGTCGAGGATGCCTCCTTCCTCCGTCTGAACTATCTCCAACTCTCTTACGCCCTGGATCCGAAGATTCTCAAGCAGTGGGGTCTGAGCCAGTTGAGTCTCTACCTTACGATGAACAACCTCTTTGTGATTACAAAGTACTCGGGTGCCGATCCTGAAATTGTTCAGGCTGGTTTTGCTCCTGCAACGGATACCTCTCGTACTCCGCGTGCCAAGTCGTTCACGGTTGGTGCTACCATCGCGTTCTAATTATAAACAGATATGATTATGAAGAAGATTAAGAATATTTTCCGATTTGTAGGTCTGGCAGCATTCGCAGGAGCAACCATGACATCTTGCGACCTCGACCTGCTCCCCCTCAATGAGGTGGTGCTCGAGAACTACTGGACAAATAAGGACGATGTGGACAAAGTCCTCAACGCCTGCTATGTGGGAATGCAACAGAACGGGTGGGTGTCACAAGCCATCGTCTGGGGTGAGGTCCGCTCGGACAACATCGCTGTTCGTGAAGGCTCGGGTTCCAGTTTCGTTACGCCCGTCTATTTGCAGAATATCATTAAAGGTAACCTGAAGCAGAACAACTCGGCTTGTAACTGGGGGGCCTACTATAGGGTTATCAACTACTGTAACACAGTGATTCACTACGCGCCCGAAGTGGCAGCGAAGGACCCGAACCTGACTCCGAGCATTCTGGCCGAGACGATGGCTCAGGCTAAGGCTATCCGTGCGTTGAACTATTTCTACCTCATTCGCACTTTCAAAGACATTCCTTTCACTACGGAACCCTCCATCGATGACACGCAGAACTATTTTTTGACTGCCACGAAGGGTGAAGTGGTACTGGATGCGCTCATTGCTGACCTGGAGGCTTGCAAGAACGATGCTCGCCGCAAATATTCTTCCTACTCGATGAATACTGCACGCATCACCCGCAATGCCATTTATGCACTTTTGGCCGATATGTACCTTTGGAAGGCTTCGAATGCCAACCTTGATGCAGGTTCGCAAAAGCAGGCCTATCAAAACTGCGTGGACAACTGCAAACTCATCTTGGATTATAAAGTGAATGAATACAGAAACGATGCTGAAGGACTTGGCTTGCAAACCAGGGTCGATCCGGACATCTATCGTACCTATGGATATGCCTTGCTGCGAGAAGACTTAGGCTCAAGTGTCGGCTTAAAGACTGCCGCTGCCTATTCGCAGATTTTCGGTTCGGGCAATTCGTTTGAAAGCATCTTCGAACTTACTTATGGAAGACTGGACAACGACATCAAGAATACCGATGTAAGTTACATGTACAATGGCATGGACTCGAAGGGCAACCGTGTTGTTTATCTTGGTGCCAGCACAAACTTGCTCCAGTCTAAGCCTACGACTGCGACCTTCTCAAACAGTGCGGCGAATTTGTTTCCAACTTACAATGACTACCGCTCTGTGACAAGTTTCTTGTATGATCAGTCAGCAACATCCTTTTACGAAATCTGCAAATATGCATTCCAGTCTCGTGAAGGGTTTACCATTGAAAATTCCAGTTGGAGCCCTGGCAATACAAGTGTAGGAGCCGGCTCGATTCGTACCTATACTCAGACTTATGAACCGTGGATTATCTACCGCTTGAGCGACGTGATGCTCATGTCGGCCGAGGCTCAGGTTCAGATAGCCAAGTTGGTCTATCCAGAATGGACTTCCGATCTCTTAGCGGCAACAGACCCTTCCGACCCCGACTATTCTCAGATTGCTGAGGCCGACGGCTATGTCCAGGAAGCATTCAAGTTGGTTGCAGCCGTGTTCCAGCGCTCAAATCCTGCCATGAGAACATCTTCTACAGCAGGCCCCGCTATCAGCGGAACCACTTCCAATGTGATCAAGGACCTTCCTGGCATGGAAACCTTGGTCGAGAACGAACGCCATCGTGAACTGATGTTCGAGGGCAAGCGTTACTACGACCTTGTCCGTCGCGCTCGTCGTGAAGGCAACACTCAACACATCAATGAGGTGATCTCGTCGAAGTTCAATGAGGCTCCACGAGCATTCATCATCAAGATGGCTCAAATGGATTACATGTACATGCCTTATGCAGAGTCTGAACTGAAGGCAAATCCCAATTTGCAGCAGAACCCAGTCTATGCAGAGGAAGATAAAACCAGTAAAAACTAACCGGCTATGAAATCAATGATAAAAACAAAAATGCTGGCAGTTGTGCTGATAGCATTTGCTGCCATCCAGACGATGTTCGTCAGTTGTTCCGACGAACCCGATCGTGAGAATTACTACACGAGCACGTCGCACTATGCAACCAGTTTCTTGCAGCAGAATGAACAATACAGCCTGTTTGTGCAGATTCTGGACCGTGCGCAATTGCTGGGCCTGCTGGGCACCTATGGCAGTTACACCGTGTTTGCACCAACGAATGACGCCGTTAATCTCTATCTGGCACAGAACGGATACTCGTCAGTTGCAGAGATGTCCGACTCTCTTTGCAAGGATGTGGCCTACAACCATGTCATTGATGGCGCAGCCTATTACACGACCGACATCGTGGGTAGTGAGAGTTATGAGAATATGCTCTATCACCCGCTGACCGTCTCCATCGACTCTGACTCGGTGAGTGTTCCTGGCGAGATTCTTCTGGATGTCCGCGTGAACCACTCAGCCAGAATGATTCAGATGGACGACTCTGTCGAAAATGGTGTGATTCATACGATGGGTCAGGTTATTGGTACCGACAACGACCTGATTTCCGCCCTCATTGCTCGTGATTCGCTGATTACAATTTTCGCTAAGGCCATTGAGGAAACTCACATGAACGACTCGTTGCAGAAGTTCAAGGATTTCAGTTACACCATCGGAGCAGACTCCATCAACTGGAACAACAAGTCGCTTGTACTGGGTACAGCCACTGAAAAGGACAACGTAGCCTATCCGAAAGAACGTCGCTTTAAGTTCACCGTCTTCTGCCCGACAGATGATGTTCTTAAAGAGAAATACGGTGTGACAAACGTTGACGAATTGGAGGCTCTGGCTCATCAACTCTATGATCCTGCATTCCCCAACGATGCAACGATTACCGACCGTGCTGACCGCCGAAACGCACTGAATCGTTTCGTTTCTTACCACATGCTCGACCGCATGGGCAAGTATTGGATGCTTACCTGCATGGATGGTGGAAATAACACCTTGGCCAAGAACTTCAACCGTCGTAACTGGGATATCGCCGACTGGTATGAGACCATGATGCCGACGAACTGGAGTCCTGGATGCAAGGATCCGGGCGGCTCAATCCTGAAGTGCTCGTTCCCATCGGGCTCCGCTTCGGGTCTTTATCTCAACCGCCGTGGTATTATGAACCATGAAGACAAACTGGGCCACTTCGTTCGTGGTGCAAAACTGACTCCTCCCGAACAGGTTAAGGTGCCGAACGAATGTCTGAATGGTGTTTACCATTATATTGATGATATAATTGCCTACGACCTCACGACTCAGGACGAGTTGTTCCGCGGTGAGCGACTTCGTATCGACTGCTCAACGCTTTCGCCTGACTTCATGAACCAGACGGGTTATGGTGGTTCTTATGCACGTGGCCATTATACACTGAGCAGTACCGAAGGTGGTAAGTACGGTGTATGGGATGCCACAGCCGACATAACGAACAAGCAACTCTGCTTGGGCTTTAAGAATGGTAGCGCCAAGAACTTCAAGTTCAATGACAACACTACCCACTTGCACGTACGTCCTCGTACCCTCGGATTCTGGTCCTACCAGCAAGATGAACTCTGTATTCTCGGTCCATTCGACATCGAGGTTACATTGCCTCCCGTGCCGGAGGGCGACTATGAGTTGCGTATGTTTACCTGTGTAGAATTTGAGAACCGTGGTATTGTGCAGTTCTACATCGACGACGTGCCCCAAGGCATTCCGTTCGACATGCGTTCATCCGGTACCAGTACGAAGATTGGTTGGCAGGCCGACGGTCAGGATGACGAGCAGAATGCAGCCTTCGACAAGCAGTTCCACTATCGTGGCTGGATGAAAGGCCCTAAGGCTTATTCAACGGATGCATCTTCGACAACCACACGTGACTTGTCAAGAACCCTTCGCCGCGTCATCGGTGTCTTCCACTCCTTTGGTAAGGAACACCATGTTCTGCGTCTGCAGCAGAAGATGAAGGGTACCGTTGTCAACACCTGCGACTTTGACATGATTGAAATCTGCCCGAGTACGATTTACAACAATCCCGACTTGGCAGAGGATGTCTGGTAAATGAATTCACCCTTAAAAAATCTTACAGTATGAACTATAATATGAAGAAACTATTCAGAATGGCTACCCTGGCAGTATGTGGCGCAATGTTTTTTGCGTCATGTACTGACACGTGGGATGATCACTATGAGGATACAGTAGGTACAAGTGGTTCTACGATGGACTATCTGACGACCCATGCATCTGACTTCGCTGAGATTCTCAAGGCTGCAGGTTTTGACAAAAACTTGAATTCGAGCCAGGTGTTCACAATCCTTGCTCCAAAGAACGGCTCTTTCGACAAGTCCGCTCTTCTCTCCCAGTTGAATTCAGGCGACAAGCAGCAAGTGGTTGACCGATTCATCAAAAACCACGTCATGTTGTATCCTGTCTCCATCAACAACGAGCCGAAGAACGTCTATCTCCTCAACGAGAAGAAAGTTCATTTTGGCACCCTGTCTGAAATGGAAATTGACGGCGTTCAAGTCGAGCAACCCAACATTGTCTGCGGCAATGGCGTCATCCACATTATGTCTGACGAAGTTAGATATAAGGCCAGCGTCTATGAGCAGATTGAGGACAACTTCAAGAAGTATCTTGAGGACAATGGTCTGGAAGACGATGGAAAAACCGTTTCGCTCTACAATTTCCTGAAGACCTACGACATCGACTCGCTTGACCCGAACCGAAGTGTTGAAATCGGCCAGGACGAGGACGGAAATATTGTCTATAGCGATTCGTTCATCATCCGCAACAACCAGGTTCTCCGTTCGATGAATGCCTACCTCTATCGTGAAGACTCTTCCTACTGGGCCATCGACCCGGGTGTTGAAGCCTACAAGAAACTTTACGACGAGGCTGTGAACTATTTCAAGTTCAATGATGCCTATGCAGAAGATGTAGTGCGTCGCGACTCCATGCAGAAGTATTTTGCACAGTACAACATCATCGGCGAACTCTTCTACAATGCTAATGTCAACGAGGCCAAAGTTACCGATGGCAAACTCTCTTCTAAGGGCGACTCTATGGTGACGACAAATTACTGGCGCCGCAACTGGAAGCATCATAGTTACAAAAATGCATTCACGGATGATGGTATGTTTGCCAATCTGGGTGAACAGCAAGAGTGCAGCAACGGTTATGTGTTCACGCTGCCAGCCGAGTCCAGCACCGTGCCATATTCCATTTACGATGCATTCTTCCACGATGTCCAGGTCGAGGCCGGTCCGTCAACTCTTGTCCCTGCTGTGGGTGATGGTCGTAAACCCAACGAAGAATGGACCAACGAAAGTTCGTTCAACAGTTATTACCACAATCTCAGCAACGACACAGTCTCGAACGGATATCTCCGCTTCGAGGGTAAGGGCGTTTTGCAGAACCCTTCCGTATCGTTCCGCTTGAACAACACACTGTCCGGCACCTACGACATCTACATCTGCGTTCTTCCCTGGAATGTCTATAATCCTGATGTAACACCCGAAGAGATGATTCCAGTCAAGTTCCAGGCCATTCTTTTTGAAGCCGACGAGCACAATGTCATTCCTTATCTCAGGACCAGTGAAAATGCACACAACTTCACGCCTGGAACGAACAATTTCATTGAATGCTGGAAAGACAAGAGTACGTCGAAGGTTGATACAGTCTATGTGGGTACTCATACGTTCAACTACTGCTATCAGTACACAGGAGCCACCGGCTCTTATCTGAAACTCAGTCTTGCACGCACTTACCAAGAATATCAAAAGAAGTTGTATGACAACAAATTCCTGCTCGACTTCATCCTGCTGAAACCCCATAAGGATGAATAAGGTAAATCCCGTAAACAAATAAAACAACTCCGATACAATGAAACATATACAATTTATGACTAAGAATATGTTGAGAGTTTGTAAGTACGGACTCACAGCAGTGACGTTCTTCTTAGGGGTGATGCCTTTGGCGGCGCAGGACTACGATGCTGAAGAAAGTGTCGAAGAGGCACCTGCAGCCCCAGTGAAGAAGGAAAAGAAGCAGAAGATCTATCCGATGACCGAAATCTCAGGTTCTGTCTTTGATGCTGCTACAGGCGAAGGACTGGCCGGTGTACAGGTGAAGTCCTTCAACAACTCCTACTACACGGCGATGACCGACTCCGTGGGAAACTACACCATCAAGGTGCCCACGTTTGTCACCTCGCTCCAGGCAGCCCTCGAAGGCTACAACATTGTTCAGACGCCGATCAACGGACGCACGAGCGAAGTCAACATCTATCTCTACACCGACCGCTTCGATGCCGACTATAAGACACGCACAAGCGCCAGTCGAGAAAACGGAATTACCGACTTCGACAAGAACATGGCCGTTTCTGCCGACGAAGAAATCCGCGACCGTTTGGGCGCAGATATCCGAAGCATTTCACGTTCCGCTCTCAACGGACAAGGCGTGAACATGTTTATCAACGGTCTCAACTCGCTCAACTCCAATGCCCAGCCTCTGATTATCCTCGATGGTGTCGTTTACGACATGCTCGCCGACCATTCAGAGATGCTGCACACAGGCTATTACAACAATCTTCTGTCAACCATCAACCTCGATGACATTGAGAGCGTGAAAGTGTTGAAGAATGGTACCGCCATCTACGGTTCGAAAGCCGCCAACGGTGTGATTGTCATCGACACCAAGCGCAACAAGAGCATGGCCACCCGTATCGACTTCAATGCCTCCGTCGGTCTGGAGTTCGTACCCAAGACTATGGACATCATGGATGCCGATGCCTACCGCGGCTATGCCTCCGAACTTCTCGGTACCACCGACACCAAACTCACCAAGTTTAAGTTCCTCGGTCAGCCAGGTGAACCCTATTACAACAAGTTCCACAACAATACAGAGTGGAAAGACGAAATCTATCACAAGGCATTGACCCAGAACTACAGCCTTCACATCCAGGGTGGTGACGACGTGGCCAACTACAACCTCTCCGTAGGTTTCATGGACGCCCGTTCGACTCTCCAGAAGAACGATATGACACGTTTCAACATCCGCTTCAATACCGACATCGTGCTGGGTAAGTATTTTACGACACGTTTCGACGCATCGTACACCAACATCACCCGCAACCTTCGCGACGCAGGTATTCCGCTCGACTACGACAACGTGCCACTCGCATCGATCAACACCCTGGCCATGCTGAAGTCGCCGTTCCTCAGCCCCTACGAATTCTCTGTGGCCGACCAGCAGTCTTCCTTCATTGCCGATGCCGACGACTACCTGCAGGAAGTGCTCGGACAGCGTGCATCGCTGGCCAACCCCGTTGCCATTCTCGAAAATGGTGAAGCCAAGAACAAGAACCGTTCCGACCTCACACAGATCAACCTCGCCATCACGCCGAAGTGGCAGCCCACGAAGAACTTCTCGCTCCAGGAGCGCTTCAGTTACACCATGCAGAGTTTCGACGAACGCTACTACACACCGCTCGAAGGTATGCCCCGCTATGAACTCAAAGGCAAGGGCTGGATCGAAAACTCCAACTTCTCGCTCTTCGACAAGCACAACTCCGTCTTCAGCGACACCCGCTTCGACTGGGCCATCCCCCTCGGCGCACATCGCCTTGATGCCTTTGGCGGTATTCGTTTCATGAACGATACCTACCACGCATCCGACATCCACGGTTACACTTCGACCAACGACAAGATGCCTAACATCAACTCCAGCCTGAAGTACCGTGAAAACCTCGGTGAAGACGACGAGTGGCGTTCGCTTTCTTACTACGCCAATCTCGACTACAACTACATGGAGAAGTATTACCTGCAGGGTTCTGCCTCGCTCGAAACCTCCAGCCGATTCGGTCGTGAAGTCGATGCCGGCGTCAAGATGTTCGGCGTTACCTGGGGTCTCTTCTACTCGCTCCAGGGTGCTTGGGTCATCAGCAACGAGAAGTGGTTCAACTCCGACAGTTGGGCCAACATGCTCAAACTCAACGTTGGTTACGAGTCAGTCGGTAACGATGCCGTCAACAACAATGCCACCCTCACCTACATGACGGCAGGCAACATGCTCAACCAGACCACATCGACCCTCTCCATCGCCAACATCGGTAACACCAAACTCCGTTGGGAAACCACCAACCGCTTCAATGCCGGACTTGAAGGCAACTTTTTCAACAACCGCATCAACGCCAAGTTTACCTATTTCCGCAGTCGCACCAGCAACCTCATCACCCTCGGCTCGCTTGCCTATGTAGCCGGTCTGAAGGACTACTGGACCAACGACGGTGAAATGACCAACGAAGGCTTCGATGTCGAACTCAATGCCAAGGTTATCAACAACCGTAACTTCAAGTTCCAACTGGGAGCCAGCATGGGTCACTACAAGAACAAACTGACCAAGTTGCCCGAAGGCAAGGATTCCTTCGAGACCAACATCTACAACGGAACTATCCTCTCTCAGGTCGGTATGCCCGCAGGTGTATTCTACGGATGGAAGACCGACGGCGTCTTCGCCAATTCAGGCGATGCGGCTGCAGCCAACCTCGTCATTAAGGACGTCACGGGTGCAACCACAGCCTTCAAGGCGGGTGACATCAAGTTCGTTGACAAGAATGGCGACGGAACCATCGACAAGTCCGACCGCTTCGTTCTTGGCGACCCCAACCCCGACATCTATGGTAACATTTCTGCCAAGTTCTTCATCGGCAAGCACTGGTCGCTCGGACTCGGATTCAACTACTCCCTCGGCAACGACATCTACAACTACCAGCGCGCCATCCTTGAGTCCGGTACAACCTTCGTCAACCAGACCACAGCCCTCAACCGCCGTTGGATGGCCGAAGGACAGGTTACCGACATTCCCCGCGCCGTCTATGGCGACCCGATGGGCAACAGCCGCTTCTCCGACCGCTGGATCGAAGACGGCAGTTACCTCAAACTGAAGAACGTGACCCTCAGTTACAACATTCCGATTCAGAACGAGTACATCCAGGGACTCACCGTATGGGCAGCAGGTTACAACCTCTTCACCCTCACACGCTATCTCGGCAACGACCCCGAAGTCACAGCCGGAACATCCGTCCTCGTACAAGGCATCGATGCCGGTTACCTCAACTTCGGACGTAGTTTCGCTCTCGGTGTGAAGATTAACCTCTAAGCCATTTCGTAACATCTAATAAATCAAATAAGATTATGAAGATCA
This sequence comes from uncultured Prevotellaceae bacterium, assembly GCA_900321835.1. GTDB lineage: Bacteria > Bacteroidota > Bacteroidia > Bacteroidales > Bacteroidaceae > UBA3839. The sequence continues at coordinate 5,781 of ONXQ01000012.1, read as the reverse complement.
AACATACAATGAAGGTTGCCCTCCTTTCCGCCCTCACTACTGTGGGCGGAGGCATCCTCTTTACGTCCTGTGAAGACATGTTCAGCACCGACAACGGCCTCGTCACCGACAACCTCGCACCCCGCGACACCGTCTATACACAGATGGGCATTGTCAAGAACATGCAGCGCATCATGGACCGCACCGTCCTCTTCGGAGAACTCCGTGCCGACCTCGTTGACGTAGGCATCAACACCCCGTCCGACCTCCGCGACATCGCCAACTTCAACGTCAGCGAAGGAAATGCCTACAACGACCCGCGCGACTTCTACAATGTCATCAACTCCTGCAACATCTACCTTGCCAACGTTGATACACAGCGCCGATCCATCCACTCTGGCGAAAACTCCCTCGGCGAACTCTACTTCGAGAAGGAAATCATTGCCACCAAGTGCTATCGCGCCTGGACCTATCTCCAGTTGGCCCAGATCTACGGAGCACAGAACATCCCCTTCATCACCGAACCCATCATTACAGCCGATGCAGCCGAAACGATGGTCGCCGACAAGGGAAACCGTTCGACGATGGAAGCCATCTGCACCTTCTTCATCAACGACATCAAGCAGTATGCCGACAAGATTGAAGACAACGAAGCGCTCACGCCCGACTACTCCGTAACTTTCGCTTCTGGTCAGGAAGCCAACACCAACGTAAGTTTCCGCAAGTTCTTCATTCCTGTGCGTCTTATGCTCGCCGAACTCTATCTCTGGCGCGGCTCCAACACACAGAATGTTGCCGACTTCCGCGAGGCCGTGCGCTACTACCACGAGTTCCTCACCCACGGCGCCACAGCCCGCAACTACGTAGTACCTAGTTACCGCTCGCAGTGGAGTCATGGCGGACTGGAGAAGTTCCACGGAACCTCCTCGTCCTACAACAATGCCTTCCGTCTCGCATCCACCACGATGGTGGCATTCATCCCCATGGACACAACGACCTACTATGGCAACACGTCCAACATCCGTGAGATCTTCAGTTCGAAGTACAGCAACAACTACTATCCCGCTGCCGTACCCTCCGAGCACGTGAAGGAAATCTTCCAGGCCCAGAACTATCTCTATGTTGACTACTCGTCGGCCACAAGCCTTGCCGACATCGCTCCCGAATACGCACCGAAGGACGAGGCATCCCTCCGTCCCACCTTCGACAAGAAGTGGTGGACAAAGGTCGGCGACCTTCGCTTCAACTCCATCTATAGTATGTTCGACTACAACAACTCCGAGCACGCCAACTGGAGCAGCGAATGGATGTTTAACAGCAAGTGGGAGTTCAACGGAGCCGGATCTGGTTCACTCTCCAGCATAACCACCACCGACCAGCGTCCCGAGTTCATGCCTCTCTACCGCCTTCCCGTGGTCTATCTCCACATGGCCGAGGCCCTCAACCGTGCCGGATTCCCCGAGTCAGCATTCGTCATCCTCAAGTACGGAATCTCCACATCGGCCCTCCGCACTTACGCCGCCAGCGAGTTTGAAGCCCTCAAGGCCATCACTGCCATCAGCAGTAAGGACATCGACTGCACCGAGTGGGACGTCAACACCTTCATCACTCCCGACATGGTATCCTTCTCTGCCCTCACAGATTACAACTTCAACCAGTGGCCCATCCACGCTCTCGGTAGCGGTGACTCCTATTTCGACGAAGGCTACACCACAGGCGTTGACCTCACCGATGCGAAGTACGCAGTCGGCGACGAAACCCTCCAGTACGTCCTCGACGACGAAGGAAACATCATCCGTGACGACGAAGGCAATCCCGACCTCACAGCCGACGGAACAAAAGTCTATAACTATGGTGTGTGGACTACAACAGAACTTTCTCATGGCAATCAACCGTGGGATGGCTTCAATCTGTCTTCATTGCCAGAGTATTGGCAGACAGCCATGTCTTACGACGACTTCCTTGACTTCCTTGCCGAGAACTCGATGTACCTCCCATCTCCGGGCACAGACATCACAACCCTGACCGACGAGGAACTTCAAGACATCTACAACACCTACGTGAGCGACTGCAATGCTTTGCAGGCAACGCTCAACCACAACACAGCCCTCAAGGCTGCTGTTGCTGCCGACCAGCAGGCCAGCGTAGCCGAACTCATCCTCACCGAGGAAGCCCTCGAAGGCATGTTCGAAGGCACACGCTTCGGCGACCTCATGCGCTTCTCATGGCAGGAAGGCAATCCGTCCATCCTCGGGCAGACCGTGGCCAAGCGTCCCGGTTCCTCGAATCCCGACGGCACCCTCTCTGGCAAACTCTCCAGCGAAGCCGGCTGGTACATCAAACTTCCCACACGCTAATCCCCACACCCTCTTCTATCAAGCCTCACAGGACATCCCTGTGAGGCTTTTTTGTGCCCTATTGCCATCCCTCCCCACATACCCCGAAAATGGACTGCGGACAAAAGAAGAATGAAGAATGAAGAATACTTTCACCCCAACTTGTGCCCATATTCTGCTAAAACACCCTCGCGCCTTGTAGGGGCATGGCTTGTCTATGCCCAAAGCACCCTGTCCCCACCGCGCGATAGGGCTTATAAGCCCCTACAAGCAATCGGCAATTTTGTTCTTCTGAAAGAAATTCCCAGAAATTATCCAGAAATTATTCCACAAAATGAAATGATTGGCATTGGAACTCCTCCCCCAATAGTTTTCATGTGTCTGTTCCAACGGCTCCGTCGTTCCCTTTCATTTACACTTCGGTGTGTTTCTTTCCATTCATGTCCCCCCAAAAGCCTTTTTCTTGAAAAAAAACGGGTTGTTTGGCGTAATTCAAAAAAAATGTTTTAACTTTGCAACGTGCTTTGCATGAAGCACAGACATATTTAGGAAGCGCGTACGCTATATTTCCTGTCTGAGAATCTGGACAATTCACACCCAGGAAGGTTAAGTCACGAAACGATTCGTGCAAAAGAAAAGTCGTAACTCGCTCTCCTTCGATTGTATATTATCAGCCCATGCTGTGTACATATACGTCGAAGGTGTGTGCTGTTTTTATTACTGTTCTTTTTGCACAGGTCAGTCCAGAACTTTCAGACAGAGAATGGCACATCAGGCTCACACCTTTCTTTATGTGTCTTTTCTCAAGTCAAACGATTTTTTCCCCTCTGGGCCTGAAGGAAAACGACTGTGTTGCGCAGTTTTGTAAACATTGTTGCGTATGAAAACCATCAGGCTTTTGGGATTGCTTTTGTTGCTTCTACCCCTTCATTCAAAGACCCTTATTGGCTGTTCTGACGACGATGATGAAGTGGTGGCTCCTACTCCCGCCCCTCAACCCGATGTATCCCCAAGACCCGAAGAGCCAGATTTGAAGGTGGTTATATTGGCTGTTCACCCAGAAGGGGAAACGGATTTGTTCTATGTCCGAACGTCTTATAACGCCGAAAAAGATATCTTACAGTTGTATCGCCAGAATGCCAATGGAATTATTACCCCCCAATATGTCTATTTAGGAGGAAAAACATTGGAAGATGAAGAGTTGATGAGTGAAGAAAATTTGGTGGTTGACCAACATGACAGTACAGCCCCCTTATCGGGCCTGACTGCCTATTGGTGCCTGTTCGGTCAGCATGGATATGTAGTCCCGACCCTATACAACAATGTAGGACTGACGGCAGCCGATGTGGGGTCTTTGTGGACAGACCAGTTAGGCAGGGAGTACACGATTGGAAAAGTTACATCTTCACGTGTCACCCTTTTGCCTGTTATATATAAAACAAGTGAAGGCCACGACATGCGGCGTTGGCAGACACCTTCGTCTGCCGCAATCGAGAAATTGACCCACAGTGTAGCAGGAACAGTGATAGCGTCTTTCTTTACGACAGGTTACAGTCATACACAGTTGTATCCCATCATGCGAAGCGAGAATAGGCACTTTGTCGGAGATGGAGAAGAACTGACGGAGGAAGGCGTCTATCATGTGAAAGACTTTAGTGTGAGTGAAACACAAATAGGGTATGATCCCGCTACCATCGCATCATGGTTCCCAACCCCTTCTATTGATACAGCATTGCCGATGGCTCGCTTCGACTGGAGTTATCACTTCTGTGGAGCGCAGTGCAGCGTAAATACAACCATCGACATTCTGCGCGAAGTCCGTTTCTCAAACTATTGTGCAACACAGCAGCAGACTTTTACCAACACAGGTGATTACCAAGCGATGTTTATGATACCCAAAGCCCTTCCTCAAGAAGGAGTGGCGCTTGACCGTCCCTTCAATTCCCCGTCCAGGAGCGGAAAGGATATCTATTTCTATCGGACGGAGAAGTATTTACGTGACGTCAATAATCCGATTGACCGCTTGGTTGCTTTTTTGCATAACGATGCCACCGACGATTATCTTATCGGAATGTCAGCCGGATTAAGTCTCATTACAGGAGACACGCGTCAGGAGAAGCGCTGTGAAAATATTCCCTACGGTGACAAACAGACCGATACTACTGCTCGTCTCGGACTGTTTTCACCGTCCAATAACAACAAGTTCTATATCTCGGCCATCAACGCTTCCCCCTTCGCCGACCGCTCCTACTATCTGCCCGTCGGTTATCATCGCGAAATAGACTATTATGTCAGTTTCTTTGACCCCTCGGCCAACGAAGGACAAGTCTATTGGTACAAAGACGGCAACCGCTACGTTATCTACGCCCATTGCCAGACGCAGCACGACAAACTTGACATTACAGTCCCCGACTTCATGAATGGCTGTACTTTGCGTATTGTCGAAAAGACATCTTCCACCGAACTCTTGTCAACAACCGTTCAAGACGGTCACTTCTCTGTCAAATATGCAGATGCCGCTGCTAACTATATCGTACTGACTGCAGAATAAAGCCTTCGAATCTGACTATATACCTCAAAATCAATTATTATGAATGAAAGTCCCTTATTCTTTTGCCTTATAAGTGTGTTTTTGCAACGTTTTTTTGCATGAGGCACCGATAGTTTGTCATCAAAATTCAAAATCAATCATTTAGTTTTCATAAAATGAAAAGGTTTTTGTCGTTATTAGTGATCTTTTGTGTTGTCGTGGGGTTGAAGGCTCAGGTTTGGGAAATCTTCAGAAAGGACGGCAAGGTGGATAGGATTCCAGCCGAAAGCATTAAGTATGTAACTGTGAGGGAAATAGATGAAGCGCATGAATATGTCGACTTGGGTCTGCCTTCAGGTACTTTGTGGGCAACGATGAATATTGGTGCAACCTCACCTGAGGAATTTGGCGAGTTCTTTGCCTTCGGAGAAGTCGTGAGCAATGAAGATGGAAAGTCGCTCTATAACTGGAATACGTATAAGTGGTGCAACGGGGGACCTGACCGCCTGACAAAATACTGTCCCGTCGATTCCTTGGGCGCGGTGGATGAGAGGAAGATTCTGGATTTGCAGGATGACGCTGCCTATGTAAACTGGGGGCCTCACTGGCGGATGCCAGATTATCTTCAGTTGCAGGAACTGGTAAGTTGCTGTACCTGGACTGAATCGGAAATGAACAATGTCCCGGGTTTTGAAGTGAAAGGCCCGAACGGAAATACGATGTTCTTGCCCTCTTCCGGTTGGTATAATGGGAAAAACCATGATGGAGTAGGTAAGGGCGGTGACTACTGGGGCGCAAATGTGTCAGGTGCAGACGCTAAAAATGCTTGGGGCTTTTGGTTCTTCAACGGAAAGTACGGCTTTGCCATCCGCTTTCCCCGTTATTTCGGACGTGCTGTGCGTCCAGTCTATGTCCCGTAGTTAAATCATGCATGGG
>ONXQ01000088.1 GCA_900321835.1 uncultured Prevotellaceae bacterium | reverse complement strand
TTCTCCTCCTTGAAGCGGCGAATATCCTCGCGCAGCATCTCCACCATCTGCCATCGGGTTGGAATCTCCCCGTCGGCCGTCGTCTTGAGGTTCGTGCCGTCCAGCCGCTTGGCAAAATTCTTGTCGAAGGCAGCCCTCATCGGCACGATCTGCTCCAGTTCGTCGCGCACCGGTTCGATGTCCTCAGGCTTCAGCACCTCGGCATACCTCGCAGCCTGATAAGCATTCTGCGGATAGACGTCCCACGTGCCGAACACAATGTCTTCGAGACAGGCCAGGGGCACAATTTCGCTGTATTTCAGATATTTCCTGTCGTCACCGCGTCCCACACGGATGCGGTCCATCTGCGTCATCGAGCCCACCGGCTTGGCCAGTCCCTTCCGAATCATCAGCACACCCGTCATCAACGTCGTGGCGACGGCCCCGTTTCCCACAATCAGGATGCCCAGCCGGCCCTCCGCAGCAGTTATATCAGTAGTCATATCGCAAAAGAAAGATATAGTTTTCATTCATCCTGCAAAGATACAACAAATAAATTAAAAACGAGTCATGAATCAACAAAAATATGCTGCGACGTCCGTACGACTCGCCTGAACGGACAAATCGGTGAATACCAAACAGAGTACCACCGCAGTGGTACAACTGTACCAACGCAGTGAAACAAAAATACCACCGCGGTGGAACAAAAGTCTCACCGCAGTGGTACGCACGATGGAACGCTGTGCAAAAAAACGACCGGCGAAGCGGCATCCCAATTCCACTGCGCCGGTCGCAAACATGATATATATAAGTCTGGTATAGGCATTTGGGGGTAAGTTCTGAAAGACAAAAGCGTGACAACCCACAGGAAAGGGCTGAATTATGTGACACAGTCGGTTGTCGTTAGTTGTCGGGCTGGCCTTGCAGCAAAAGGTCGAGCAACTGGCGGAGGTCGGTGATGTGGTGGTCGGCTTCGGGGGGAACGGCATCGGCATGGGGTGAGAACCAGACGGTGGGGATGCCGAGGGTGTGTGCGGGCTGGATATCGTTCTTCAGGCTGTCACCCACGACAAGAACCTCGGCGGGCTTCAAATCGTTGCGCGAGAGGGCCAGCCGGAAGATGGCGGGGTCGGGCTTACGGATGCCTACGGCAGCGGACTCGATGACGTCGCTGAAGTAGGGGGCAAGACGGAATTCGCGGAGGACGGTGGGGAGATTGCCGTAGAAGTTGCTGACGAGCAGCAGGCGCAAGGGCTGGGTCTGCCCGTGTGGAACCAACGTGGAGAGTTGCTGAAGCAGCGGGCGCGTGTGCTCCATCTCCTGCTGAACGCGGGTGTAGGCTTCTTGAATCAGGGGTTGTGGTGAATGGGACAAACGGAGGTGCTGAAACTGCATCGTGACCTTGAGCATAAGCACATCGAGGAAGGTATGCTCGGGCAGGATGAGGGGTTCTCGTCCCAGGCGGCGCTCGGTGTGGACGTATGCCTCGTAGAACGTGTCGTGGTCAACGGGCACGTAATGGTGCTGATAGATTTGCCAGAGCAGGTCGGCCCAATGGATGCCGCCGGTGTCGAGCGTGCCGCCGTAGTCGAAGATGAGGGCCGGCCCCGGCCCCCCTCTAACTCCCCCCTGCAGGGGGAGAACTGGCCCCTCTCTAAATTTTTCACTTTTCACTTTTCACTTTTTAATTTGAGTTCGGCCGACATCCGTTCGTGCTGGGCGTGCAAATAGAGATAGACGGCGGTGAGGACGGTCATTTCGAAGAATGGATAGAACCAGGGGATGTCGGCAAGTACGGCAAAGTAGAGGGCGAAGGCGCGGATGTTGAAGGTGATGAAGTTGGCGTATTTCATCAGCGGAAGGCTGCGGCGGCGGAACTCCTGTAGGAAGGACGGTGGCGGTGTGCCGACGTATTGGGTTTGGATTTGTTGCCAGAGTGCCTGGAAGTGTGGCGTGCTGCGTTCTTGGGCCGCCGTATAGCGAGCGTAGGACCATTGGAAGAACTTCTGGAGGGGGGCTTTCCTCCACGACAACTGTTCGTTGATGCGCGCCTGGTCGTCGGCTCGGTCGAGAGGTGTGCCATTGAGGAAATGGAGGTGGATGGTGCGATAGTAGTCGGATTGGCGGCACTGGGCAGCGTGGCAGAACACTCCGGAGAAAAAGACAAGAACCCATGCAAGCAAGCCCCAATGTGGAAGTGAAAAGTGAACCGTGAAAAGTGAAAAATCAATGGGTTTATCCTGGAGACGGAGGGCTATGGAGAGATAGACGCAGAAGAACCAGAAGTCGCCGCTGGCTCCGTCGAGGATGCGGCCGAACTGGGTCTTCTTGCCGGTCATGCGTGCCAGTTGTCCGTCGGTGCTATCAAAGATGTCTGCCCAAACGAAAAGAATGACGCCGAGGAGGTTGAGCAAGAAACCGCTGGTGGTGTCGGCATCGTTCATAAATAGCAGGCCGCCTGTCACTCCGAGAATGATGGAAAGGACGGTGACGGTGTTGGGGTGAACGCCGTAGTGATTGAACAGACGCGCCCACAGGTAGCCCAGCGGACGGTTGAAGATGATGTCGAACCACTCTTCGGTGTCGGTTGATTTGTAGGTTTTCTGAATCAGTGACATGGGTTTACTGATGACAAAAGTCGTTGGGCAATGGCCGTTGCTGCCTGCGGACGACAGGTGGAGAAAGAAGGCCAGTCGTTGAAGTCTATCACAAAGATGGCGCCTTCGGGGGTGACGATGGCATCGCCGCCGTAGATGGGCAGACGCAGTGTGGCGGATGCACGGCCGGCGATGAGGCGCAGCGTGTCGGGGTTGAAGTCGTGATGCGTCGCCGACTGGCTGTGACAATGGAAGAAAGGGGTGCCTTCCACGCCGTAGAATTTCACGAGGTCGCCTTCGATGTGCTGTTGAATGATGTAGTCGCCGAGGCAAACTTGGTTGGGAAATTCATGTTCGCAGAAGATGACATCGTCTGCTTTTTCGGTCCAACCGCTGGCCTTTTTCAGCCAACATGGAAAGCCCACGCTTCCGGAGGTTGGCATCGGTATGCCGGCTTCCGACAACAGGTTGATGTGATTTTCCCGTCGTGCATTTCCGACAGCGTTGGGCGACGGAACGCAGGGCATACCTTTCTGCATCAGCGTGTCGAGCCGGTCCAGCGTCGGTTCGTCGCGGTACATTCCGAAGATGAGGTCGGCCTTCACTTCGTCAACGTCGATGCCCTGGAAGTCATGCTCCGACACCACATCCACGCTGTGTCCCTTCTGTTCAAGACATGCGACGACAGCACAAAGGATTGCTTTGTCTGCTTCGCTTTTTGAGAAACGGGGGTCACGGCTAATGGCTAACAGATGCATCGTGTTCAGAACTTAGGAAAAGATTGGCTTCTTCGATGTCGGAGGCATGGTCAACGTCCAGAATCTTCGAGAAGACACTGGCTTGCAGACGGAATCCATCGGCAATCAGCGCACGCTGGAAGTTTCGCATACGCGACTGCCCCTGCCGGACGCAGCGGTCAAGCGTGTCGAAGGCTTTATGAGTGAATCCGTAAATCCCGCCCGACACATAGCGGCAATCGGCCGTCTGCACATCGTGGAATCCCGTTATCTTGCCATGCGCATCGGTCGAAATCCACAGCGGACTTTCATCGTTCACGTATTCGGTCACAGCCATCAAGCCGTCAACATCTTGACAAAGGCGCAACTGCTCAACAAACTGTTTGAATTCGTCTTCCCGGAAAATGGTGTCAACAGTGGTCACACAGCACTTTCCCTTTGTCTTCGAGAGCAAAGGAGCCAATTCATGCAGGCTGTGCATACTGCTCGGCGTTGTCTTCACAACCATTCGCAAGGGAAGTCCCGACTGTGCCAAAGTCTGCAAATGCTGGACACACTGCGTGTTCTTCTCGTTCGTGATGACAAATATCTCCTTTGCGCCACAATGCTGGAAAATGTGAATCAGACGGTCAACCATCGGTTCGCCGCCTATGGGCACAAGAGGCTTGGGCTGTTCGACGCCCTCGCTGAGCAAGCGTACACCCTCACCTGCCGCCAGAATGGCAAACGTGACGTCGTCGGAAGCAGGCTTGGGGGCTTTGCCGATTTTGATGAGCATCAAGCCGAAGAAAGTCCAGAAGAGTTCCCGGACACGAACGAGCAGGCTTACCCCGAACCCCACTTGTCCGGAATAGATGCTGCCCACCGACATGGCAAACCCACCTTCGCGACCGCCCAGTTGGAGCGGCAGGAAGAAGAGCATGTTGGCAAAGAGCGAGGTAAAGGCCAGAATGAGCAGCGAATGGACAAAAGTCATCGCATTGGCTGGCGCATCGGCAAAGAGGAGAAGCATGAAGAAGATTTCAAACGACTGAAAGATGCGTCCGAAATATTCAAGGAAGAAAGAGGTGAAGAAAGCACGGCGATTCTGCGCCTGAAGGGCCGCAATCTGGCTGTCGATTTTGTGCAGGTCGTCGGCGTGTGCCTCGGCAAAACGATGTCCCCACCCTTTTAGTCCGGGGATGTGCGACACCCAGCCGATGAGTTTCACCACCATTCCGTTCTTGTAGCCCTTCACAAACAAGTAGATGGCCGCACAGCAGAAAGCCGTGGTCAGCGCCAGCAGGATGCCAATGCCCACATTCAGCGGCATGAACAGCAACCACAGCACCACGGCTGTGAGCCAGTACCAGAAGTGGGAGAAGATGTGCATCATCGCAAACAGCAGGACTGACGACGAAGCACGCTGCACCCCGATGTACGGACGCATCTCCATGATTTTGTAAGGTTCGCCACCCAGCAGTCCCACAGGCGTCGCATAGTTGAGGGCAAAGCCCGAGATGGTGACTTTCAGCAGATGCAGAAACGGCACCTTGCATTCGCCGCTGCCGCGGATGATGGTTCGCCAAGTCAGCGCATTCATGCAGTAGAGACCCAGCCACATCACGATGATGACCGCCAGCCAGTAGCCTGCATGTCGAATCTGCCGCCACAACTCAACGAAACTCACATCCATCGTCAGCACCATGATGACGACGGCCAGCAGTCCGACAATGAAGAATATGTTTTTATACTTGTTACTCACGCCAAAGGAATTTAAGAATGAAGAATTAAGAATGAAGAATAAAAGTAACAATCATTCTTCATTCGGAAGCGAAGCCGACATTCTTCATTCTTCATTTTTCACTCTTCATTCTTCATGTCATCCCTCATCAGCATCCAGTTTCAGTTTGTCGCTGTCGTCACGCTTTTCGTAATACTGTTTGCGGAGCGGATGAGCGTAAGCCTGGTCGTAGCGCTGACGGTTGCGGAAGATGTCGATGGCCGCATAGACAGCCTGACGGAACGAAGCAGCGTCGGCCTGATTCTTGCCCGCAATGTCGTAGGCTGTGCCGTGGGCAGGCGAAGTGCGGACCACCGGCAACCCTGCCGTATAGTTCACCCCTTCGTCCATCGCAAGCGCCTTGAAAGGAGCCAGCCCCTGGTCGTGGTACATGGCCAGGATGGCATCGAAGTGCAGATAGTTTCCCGTGCCGAAGAACCCGTCGGCCGCATACGGACCGAAACAGCGGATACCCTTCTTGAAACTCTCCACCACGGCAGGCTGGATGATGTCTTTCTCCTCCGTCCCCAGCAGTCCGCCGTCACCTGCGTGGGGATTGAGCGACAGCACTGCGATGCGAGGCATATCGATGCCGAAGTCGCGGCGCAGCGACTGGTGCAGGATGTCCAGTTTCTCCATGACAGCCTCCTTCGTGATGTTTTCGGCAATCTTGCTCACAGGCAGGTGCGTCGTCACCAGCGCCACACGCAGGCGGTCGCTCGCCAGAATCATCAGCGCCTTCTGCCCGTTGCCCAGCCGTTGCTCAATATACTCCGTATGGCCGGGGAAATGGAAGTCCGCATTCTGAATCGTGCTCTTGTTGATGGGCGCAGTCACGAGCACGTCAATCTTGCCCTCGCCCAACTCCTGCGTCGCCCGTTCCAGTGCCACGAAGGCCGCGTTGCCCGACTCCTCCGTCGCCTTGCCGAACTCAATCTTGATTTCCTTATCACCGAAGCAGTTGACCATGTTCAACTGACCGTCGCGCGCATCCGCAGCCGACTCCACAATGTTGAAGTTCGTCTGAATGCCGCACGAATTACGGTGGTAGATGGCCACCTTTGGCGAACCATAGACCACGGGCGTGCAGACGCTCAGCATCTCCTCCGTCTCAAACGTCTTGAAGATGACCTCGTAGCCCACGCCGTTGATGTCACCCTGAGTGACACCCACTTTTATTTTCTGCATCTTGTCTGCTGTTGTTTGATGGTTATTAGTTTTTTTTTGACGAAAAAAATGCCGGCACTGTCCATGCCGCACCGGCACCGACCTGCAAATTTACGCATAATTTGCGAGAGTGCAAAGAGAAAACATAAAAAACGCCCCAACAGCCTTGCTGTCGGGGAGTCAGAAAAGACGGAAACGGACGGGTTGGCAATGGGAAACGCCCTGTCGGAGACCGCAGTACCAATTTCGTACCACTGCGCTGGTACAACTGTACCACCCCAGTGAAACTTCTGTACCACCGCAGTGGTACTCCGATGAAACTGCAGCGCAGGGAAAGCGGCAGAATAGACTAAAGAACTCCCTTGCTGGAGGGAAGATCGAAGCGGTGGATGTCGCGGCGGAGGGCCATGCGCAGGCTACGGGCAAAGGCCTTGAAGATGCCCTCAATCTTGTGGTGCTCGTTCTGCCCGTCGGCTCGGACGTGGAGGTTGATGCGTGCAGCATCGGAGAGGCTCTTGAAGAAATGGAGGAACATCTCGGTGGGCATGTCGCCGATGTGTTCGCGGCGAAACTCTGCCTGCCACTCGAGCCAGGGGCGTCCGCCGAGGTCAAGGGCGACGGTGCAGAGGCTGTCGTCCATCGGAAGCGTGAATCCGTAGCGTTCGATGCCGCGCTTGTCGCCGAGGGCGAGGGCAAGACATTCGCCGAGAGCGAGTGCAGTGTCCTCAATGGTGTGGTGCTCATCGACGTGGAGGTCGCCACAGACATGGATGCTGAGGTCGATGCCTCCGTGGCGGGCTATCTGCTGGAGCATGTGGTCGAAGAATCCGAGACCGGTCGAAATATCGCCCGTTCCGTGTCCGTCGAGATTGAGGCTGACATCAACGTCGGTCTCGCTGGTGGTGCGGCGCACGTGGGCTGTGCGTCCGCCGGCGTAGATGAGTTCGGCGGCTTTGTCCCAGTCGAGGTCTTCACTGAGGAGTATGGACTGGCACCCCAGATTGCGGGCCAGTTGGACGTCGCTCTGGCGGTCGCCGATGACGTAAGAACGGGGCAGATCGTAGTCGTCGCCGAAGTAGCGGGTGAGCAGGGCTGTGCCGGGTTTGCGCGTGGGGAGGTTTTCGTGGGGGAAGGAGCGGTCGATGAAGATGTCGTCGAAGTCGATGCCTTCGTCGTGGAGGGTCTGGAGCATAAGACGGTGGGTGGGCCAGAAGGTGTCTTCGGGGTAGGAAGGCGTGCCAAGCCCGTCTTGGTTGCTGACCATGACGAAGAGGTAGTCGGTGTGGGTGCGGAGGAAGTGGAGGTTGCGGATGACGCCTGGGAGGAAGCGGAACTTGTCGTAGGAGTCGATTTGCTCGTCGGCAGGTTCGCGGAGGATGGTGCCGTCGCGGTCGATGAAGAGGATTTTCTGTTTCATGTTTCAAGCAGGGGGTAGTTGTCGCAGGGCTTTAAGCAGTTGTTCGTTCTCATGACGGTCGCCGACGGTGATGCGCAGGCAGTCGGTACAGAGGGCGACGTTGGAGCGGTTGCGGACAATGATGCCCTGCCCGACGAGGTAGCGGTAGATGGCTCCGGCATCGGTGACTTTGGCCAG
>ONXQ01000159.1 GCA_900321835.1 uncultured Prevotellaceae bacterium | reverse complement strand
AAAAAAGGTGAAAAATCATGCGTAATTATTTGGAAATGTGGGGATTATTTCGTAACTTTGTAGGGTAAAGGATGGGGAGGTACAGGGGCCGGAACGGGACGGTGCACACCCAGCGCGACAAGCGTGCACACCCAGCGGAACTGCCGGTGCACAGGCGGGGAAACAGGGGCGCACCACGGGCCCACACGCTGCGCACACCCGACACGCGACGGCTCACAGGACTTTCCAACCTTTGCTCAGGGCGACGGGCCTGTTTCACACGCCTCTGCCCTGACGAGTTCAACACTTAGAGTTACATAACCTTTTTCGCAGGGTTGATGGATGGGGAGTTAATGGAGTTAAAGAAGTTAAAGAAGTTAAAGACGAATGTTTTAGACAACAGTAACGTCCTTTAACTCCCCAACGAACGAAGTGAGTGATAACTCCCTTTAACTCCTTTAACTTCCCCAGAAAATCGAGCTTGCGAATCTTAAATCGAAAGCACTATGGCAAAAATCTATTTGCGGTCGAAGCTCCAGAACCTGGCCATGAAGAAGAAGGACGCCTACGTGACGCGTCCGGTCTATTACGCACGTATCACGGGTGACGAGCTGCTTGAACGCGCGGCGGACAACTCGAAGCTGCGCAAGTCTGAAATCTACCTGGCTGCCGAGGCCATCACGCGCGAGTTCCGCAACTTCCTGCAGAACGGTCATGCGGTGACGATTCCCGAAATCGGTACGTTCCGTTTCGGTTTCCGTGCCCACGCGACGGACACGCTGGCGGAGGCGGGTGCCGCGCAGGTGTATCGCCGCCGCATCATCTACCAGCCGTGCATGGACCTGCGACGTCAGATCAATACGGTCACGCTGGAGGATGTGACGGTGAAGGACGAGGAGGGGGGCGAAGAGCCTTAACCCCTCCCCCACCGTCAGTGACTGGGGCGTCCAGGCGTCAGCGATGGCGGCTGGATGCTTTTATTCTCGCGTAACATAGCGAATGGTTTTTTTTCACATGAACTCATGATTAAAGCTGAAAACAACTTTTTTGCAGTTTCGTTTTGTTTTCAAATCAACTTTTTGTAACTTTGCAGCGGTTTCGGAAGAGAAATGCCGAACCACAGAAGCAATAGCCGTTATTTCGCGTTTAGCCAAGAAGCCCGGAAAACTTACTTGGGATATAAAACTCGATGTAATGAGTGAGGAACAGGTCTCGTGAAAAGACTATCCTATGTACATGCATGGCTTTGCACACGCTTTTGGCGTGGCGCATTCTGCAATGATGTACAGGGGTATCCATTTCCGGGCTTCACCTCTTAGCTAAACGCACAAGAATGGTCACGCCATTTTTGTGCGCTGAGTGATGCAGAAAGCATTTTCATAATCTTTTATATCCTATGAGAGCAAAAACAAAAAAAGACCTGATTCTACAGCTGATTATTGTCGCCATTATACTTCCATTCATAATATGGTGGCATCCGACAGGTCCTTACCGCGTCGTCATCAAATGGTGCGCCATCGGACTATCCAGTTTACTCTATTTCGTCCTAAACCGGCTATGGAAATGGAAAGAGGCTGACGAAGACGAAACACCACTATGGTATGAGAAGAAGCAAAAACAGGTTGAGGATAAAGCGAAAGAGCAAAAAACAGTCGAATCGGTTACTGCTTTACCCGCTAGCCAAGTGGAAGAAATCAACCAACGTGACCGCCACACCAATCGTTGGCTTGTTATCATCTTCGTAGCGTTGGCAGCACTCATGGTTTACGGCATTATCTTGGTGAGCCAACGCCAAGATCCCAAGACTGGCGACCGTGTATATATCAATAATGAGGGTAGCGCTCAGCAGCCTACAGACAACGGACTGAAAGACGGAATCTACAGGTACACTGGTGAATGGAAAGGACAAGGCATTCCACAGGAGTGCCGGTTGGAATTTACTATTGAGGACGGTGCTGTGAAAAGTGCACTCTACACCAATGTTAATTACAACGTCAGCATACCCATGTTGGGTAAGGTCGTTGACAAACGTCTTATCTTCAACGATTTGAGCGGTGGAAACAATCTCATGCTCGACCTCTCCTTCCCTTATGAAAACATTGCCTATATCGAAGGCTACGGCATGGATTATGAGCATGAAAACGAAACATCGCAACTGGTGCTACGACGTGTTATCAAACCCAAAGAAGAATAGAACCATCCTATAAACACCGGAGGTTAACCAGAGAATCCCGTTCGCAGCGATGCGCACGGGATTCTTTTATGAAGGGTATCTCGTTAGAACTTATGCAAGCATAGCTATGCCTGCAACACCGGTTCATTGTATCTATCCAGATATTCTCTCAGACGGTTAGCTTGTACTCTTGTAATATTTCTGAAAGCAAGAATGCTTTTCAGTCTGTCCATTCCATAGTCTTCAATAAACTTGCCTATGGATACATTCATAAACATAGAGGGAAGCATTGTTACCCCTGTCAGGTCAAGCACAATCTTATCTGTTTGCCCCACCTTATCCTGAATCAGTCGATACAGCACCTTTCCCGCCGTTGGATAATCTCTGCCATCCATTATAGGCTTAATGACAATCGTATACATAGTCCTTATTATTTCTATAAATTCTAAAAAGAAAATTCCTCTAACATCTCATCATCCTCTAATGCATTCAAGTCAATATCAAAGTAGATAAGTGTTCCTCTAAAATCGAAATCCAAGTCATAAGCAGTCAGAATCGTTCCTCTTTTATACAGCATTGCCTTTCCGCTCAAGATATTAGCCTTTGAAGCCTGTGATATGAGATTATCAAGTCCTTTCCCCTTGTTATGATCTGTCGATTTCGTGGTAAAATTATTCTCCACAGCCTCAGCAATCATTACGGTATCGTTATAATTTGTATCTCGTGACATAAGCCACATCTCAACTTTTATTCTCTTGACAGTCGTGGCATGTACGTGCTGAATTCGTTGTTGCAGATGGCATTGAGCTTGTCGTACAGGGCAAGCTGCTGGGGTGTCATGCGGCTGACGTGGCGCGTGAGCTGATTGTAGCATTTCTCCTCGTCCTTGTAGATGAACAAGCCTGGGATGCGGGGGCCGTGGTCTAATCCTTCCAGCTCGTCTATCTCCTTCCGGTATTGACGGACGTAGCCTTCCCACGCGCTGAGCAGACGGGTGATTTCCGGGTCGGCATAGCTGTCTTCTTCTATGATACCTCTGTTTATCAACTGCTGACGGCAGGCGTGGTACGTCGTTTGCTGCGAGAGCGTCATGGAGCCCTCTTTCGCATCCAGTTCTTCCCGCCACGTCGTCATCATCGCTTCGCGCTGCCCCATGGCAAAGGACACGGTCATGCTACGGCTTTGCTCGTCTTCCGTCAAATCTTCCTTGTCGTACTGTTCCGACTCTTCTGCCAAGTCGTCCCAAGCATCAATGCCTTCATCCAAATCCCTGATGGTCTTGTCGATGGCAGGATCGGGAGTGGTGGGTCTCGAATCGTTGAAGAAGACGTCGAAGGGGTCGAGGGCTGGGACTTCTTTCTGCCGTGCTTCCTCGGATGCGGGCACGACGCGGACGACCTTCAACGGACTGCGATAAACGACATCGAGGCTGTCGGTCAGCCTGGCTGCCGGAATGACGTGCAGCCCTTCCTTCAAGGGCTTGACGATGTAGGTAAACGTAGTGCTGTAGGACGTTGTGGTCACGCCGTCGATAAAGCTTGTCATGGTAGAATGGGCGCTCGTCGGCCCTATGAGGACTTCCAGCCAGTCGGCGGGGTCGTCAGCAGGCCAGACACAGTTTTTCGACTGTCGTATGTTGATTTTGAAACTGATTCGGCAGTTGATGCCGAGGGCCATTTCCTCTGGTGCAGAGACTATGACCTCTATGTCCTCGGTGCTCTGGGCCGACAGCCGTACTGCTGCCGTAGCGAGGAGAAGGAGGAGCAGCATTTTTACTTTCATGGCGTATTTGTCAAGGATTTGATGGATTTGATTCGTTGAGTGAGTGTCATTCGTTGTTCAGGAGTTGGAGGATGTGTTGCACAGCCTCGTCGGTGGTGAGGGTGTCAAGGTTGAGCCAGTGGATGTCCGGGTCGCGCTGAAACCACGTCAACTGTTTCTTGGCATACGGCCAGACGCCGTCAAGGACGTTGAAGAGTTCTTTGTAGCCGACGGTGTTGAGGGAGTTGAGATGGCGGTAGGGATAGAGGCTGCGGACTTCGTCGAGCAGGCCGTCCTGCATCATGGCATCCACACGCTCATTGATGCGCTGGAACAGGTGGTCGCGACTGCGATTGAGCCCGACTTTGACGATGCGGAAAGGGCGCTGCTTGCGCTGGCCTGTGCGGAAGGAGGTGTAGGTGCGGCCTGTCTGGTAGCACACTTCGAGGGCATGGACGACGCGCTGTGTGTTTTTCGTGTCAACAAGGGCATAATACTGGGGGTCGAGCAGGCGGAGTTCCTGACTGAGGACGTCGAGACCTTCGTTTTCCAAACGGCTGCGGATGTGCTGCCGTACGTCGTCGCGGATGGTGGGGATGTCGTCGATGCCGTTGCAGACAGCGTCGATATACATCATGCTCCCACCACTCATCAACTGTATGGGATGGGCCGGAAAGGCTTCGTCGAGCAGTTTGAGCACGTCGGCTTCGTATTGGGCGGCGCTGTAGTATTGGTCGAGGTCGAGGGTATGAACGAAATAGTGGCGCACTTCGTCCAGTTCCTGAGGAGTAGGTGCTGCGGTACCGATGCTCATGCGACGGAACATCTGGCGTGAGTCGGCAGAGATAATCGGACACGACAAACGCTTAGCCAGACGTAGGCTAAGCGCTGTTTTTCCCACGGCCGTCGGGCCTAAAAGGACGATTAGGGTGGAATGATTTTTCACGTTTCACTGCGGCTCCGCCGCTTCGCTTTCACTTAAAACGGTTCTCCATCGCTGATGTCAAGACCTTCGAGCGAGATGTCTTCGTCGTCGATGCCGTCGCCGAACATATCGTCATCGTCCATGATGGAGTCGCCGCTGCTGGTGACAGAGACTGGGTTGCGAGCGAAAAGTTCGTCGAAGTCGAGTTGCTGCACGGGTGCTTCGCCTGATTGCCTTGTCACTTTTGGTGCCTTCAGCGACTTACCTGTGATGATTTCAGTGAGTTCGATGAAGAAGACGCGGCCGCCGAGAGGGTCGAAGGTGTAGAGGAGGTGCTGTTTCTCTTCTTCAAGGAATTCAGACAGGCGTGTCTTGGCCATGATATAGGTGTCTTCGTCGGCCGAGGTTGACATGTCTTCGAGGGTGATTTCCTGGACGCGTTCCCACCCGTTCTCGCAGATGGTGAACGAGGTCATCTGGTCGTCGGCATAGCCGCAAGACTGGAGGATGGCTTTGTGGAAATCGAGGAAGGTGGCGTCGGCGTCAATCTGGATTTCACGCATGAAGTCATCGACTTCGTCTGAAATAAGGATGAATCTGTAAATCATAATGCTTGCTTATCGGATGATACCACGCTGCGACTTGCTGACGAAGTCGACAATGTACTGGATTTCCTTCGTCATCGGAATGCTGTAGGTGATTTGCTCCACAGCCTCCTTGACCGTCAGATTGGAGTTGTAGATGAGACGGTAGGCGTCGTGAATTCGACGGATGATTTCGGGGTCGAACTGCCTACGTCGCAAACCGACGATGTTCAGTCCGGCGTAGGCTATAGGCTCACGCGCTGCGATGACAAAGGGAGGAATGTCCTGGCTGGTGCGGCATCCGCCCTGCACCATCGTATAGCCGGCAATGTGGCAGAACTGGTGAACAAGGACGACGGCGCTGATGATGGCGTTGTCATCCACAATGACTTCGCCGGCCAACTTCGTCGAATTGCCCATGATGATGCCGCTGCCGAACTCGCAGTCGTGGGCGATGTGGGCATTCTCCATGATGAGGTTGTTGTTGCCGACAACGGTCTTGCCTTTCGAAGCCGTACCACGATGGATGGTGACGTTCTCACGAATGCGGTTGCCGCTGCCGATTTCAACCGTCGAATCTTCCCCCTTGAACTTCAGGTCCTGAGGAATTGCGCCGATGACGGCTCCGGGAAA
>ONXQ01000023.1 GCA_900321835.1 uncultured Prevotellaceae bacterium | reverse complement strand
TTGCCGCCGTTCTGCTGCTCCAGCGCAGCCAGACGGTCGCTCTTCTTGACCAGTTGCCACTTGGCGTTGTTCGAACTGCCGTCGCTGCTGAGCCACACAATCGTGGGGTAGGCAGGGTCGTAGGCCAGAAACTTGTTGCCGTTGCCGGGGAATTGGATGGTATAGACGTTCTCCACGCCGGGCAGAGTCGTGGATGTGAATCGCAGGCTTTCCTTGCTGCTAGTGCTGTTCAGATAATACTGTGCATCAATGCCCGACGGAAGGGAAACGCTGCTGTTCGGGCTGACGTTGAGCCAGCCGTAGTAGGTGTTCGAACCGATAGTGGCGGTCTTCAGCACAAAGTTGCTGCCGTTGGCTTCGAGTGTGAATTCAAGGCCGACGTCGTCGAGACCCATCTGCGTGCCGTACGAACCGTAACCGATGTTGATGAAACGGTGCTGACCTATATTATATAGGTAATAGGTCTCGCTGGCCTGGGGAACATTGCCGTTGTATTCGCTGAAAGTGCCGGTGGCTTTCACCTTTTCCATTGCGTCGCGAAGTTCGTTGATAAGGTCGTCGAAAGCAACGGGGTCCTGAAGCGTGGAAATCACCTCGGCTTGGTTCAAAATCGTCGAATTCAACGAGGTTTTTGCGCTCTCTTCGTAACGATGGTCGGGGTCATTGACGAGTGCCTGAGCCTCGGCTGCAACGACGTCATACTTGGCACGCGCGTCGGCCAGTTGCTGGCGAAGGGCTTCGGCTGCGGCTTCCTTTCCTGCCACATCC
This sequence comes from uncultured Prevotellaceae bacterium, assembly GCA_900321835.1. Lineage (GTDB taxonomy): Bacteria > Bacteroidota > Bacteroidia > Bacteroidales > Bacteroidaceae > UBA3839. The sequence goes on along the minus strand of ONXQ01000023.1, from coordinate 17,922 downwards.
TCACCGATGCGGTAGAGTTGGAAGTCTGTGACGGCAAACCAGCCGCTCTGACCGCCGTTCGATGTCGAACAGTAGCCGATGCGCAGGTTTTGTCCCTCCTCAATCGTTATGCGCCCTGTCGTCTGCAATTCCCAACTGAGCGCGTCCCAGGCGTCGTTCGTCTTGACAGGCGAAACGGCTTGATTTTCAGATGTTGTCGCGTTGTCTTCGTAACCAATGATGTAAGCGTGCTGGTCGGTGATGAGTCCTTCGCCGCAGACGCTGCGGCACGTCAGATAATATTCGCCTGCAGGCATGTTCAGGAGGTCCTGATGGACGTCCATCGAGGTGAAGTTGGTCGAGAAACTATTGTAGGCGCGCTGCTCCAGCACATTCATGGCTGATGCGTCCACCGTGCCCACGTTGTTGGTTGTCCATCCGCTCATCGAAGCGAACGTCGGATTCTTGATTAGACTGGTGCAGTCGGTGACCTCCTCCGTAGGCTCGACCAAACCTTCATTTTCCGCCATTTCATCGATAGTTTCGGCCTCTCCGATGACGAATGTGTTGTAGGATTTGGCGGGCACCTTGACGCTCATGTATTTGTCATCGACGGCGAAGGTCAGCGTACGTTCTCCGCTGCTTTCGTTGCCCACGACCACCACGATAGTGCCGTCGGGCTGCTGTGCCGCCAGCACGAGCGGTTGGCTGCTCGACTTGCGCAGAATCTTGGTGCCGTCGCCGATGAAGTGGCTGTAGTGCTTGTAGGCGTAGAATTCTGGTGTGTAGTAGGCCACCTGCTTGTTGATGTCGAGGTGCAGCAAACCGTTTTGCCACCAGTTCATGAACGGACCGCGACCATTGCCGCCGAGGATGCTGTTCCAGTTGGTGTAGGTGACGCAACCGTTGTTCAGATAGTGGTGAATGAGTTCGAACGTGTGGGCACCTGCGCCCCAGTCGAACGTTCCGTTGCCGCACTCGCTCTCCGTCTGGATGAATTCGAGGTCGGGGTAGCGGCTGCGCAGCGTGCCGATGGCGTCGCGGCCTTCCCACTGGAAACCGATTCCATCGAACATTTCGCTCAGTTTTTTCCCGTTGAAATCGGGGTCTGCGCTCTGGCTGCGGTAGTTGAGAATGACTTCAAACACATCGTCCACGTGGTTGGTGTTCATCGTGCCCAGCCACACCTTCACTTCGGGATGGTGCTTGCGCATGTAGGGAATGAGGTAGTCGCCGTTGAAGATGGCCGTGCTTGTGGCTTCCCACGACGTGTTGGGGTAGTAGTTGCAGGTGTAGGCTTCGTTCTGGTAGCACATGCCGGTGATGGGAATGCCTTCTGCGCCGTACGCCTCAATGAACTTGCTGAAGTAGAGCACGTGGGCGTTCAGATAGTCGGGCTCCATGATGAACTGCGTCGAGGTGTACGACGGATAGGTCGTGTCCAATCCGTTGCCATAGCCGGCGCGGTTGCTGTAGTGGTTGCTCTTTTTCATCCACTGTGGCGGACTCCAGGGCGAGCACCAGAACTTCATGTTCGGGTTCTGCTCCTGCGCTTTTTTAATAAAAGGTATGATGTGCTTCTTGTCGCGCTCGATGGTGAAGTGCTCCATCTGGAAGTCGGTCTGACCGGCTGGAACCTCGTCGCAGGAATACCACGACTCCGCCAGGTTGATGGGCTCGTTGCGCTGATGGAACACCGACGGGTCGTAGAAATTCTCGGGTCCGGCATAGTCGCTGGCTCCGACGGGAATGCGGCCCAGTGCGAATCGCAGGTCGCCCGTCGGCGAGAACATGCGCTCGTAATACTCTTGTTGGGCAGCAGGCGACAGACGCTGCAGGGCATACCAGTCCAGTTCGTTGAAGCAGGTCCCCCACGCCTGGAAGGTGCTCATCACGTCGCTTGTCGAAAAGACAGCCTGCGGCTTGCCCACTACGGTTGTACTCACGTTGGCCCGTTTCACCGTCCATGCTTCTTTCTGTGTCGAAGTGAACTGAAGGGCTTTCAACTGTCCTTGTGCCTGAACAGGCAGAAGGGCGGCACTGAACAATGCGCCGATTGAGATTGACTTCAGAATGGTTGTCATTTGATTCATAATGTTTATCAGATGTAACAAAAAAATGCCGTCGAAACGTTTTCGGCGGCAAAGTTACTGTGAATCCTCAAACACAATGAGTTAAGGCGTAACGAAGATGTGCCCTAAATGTAACATTTTTGTGTTTTTGTTACATTTGGTGCTCTTTTTGGCTGCGAAAATCTTTGGGCAACATACCGTATTTTTCCTTGAAGCAGCGCGTGAAGTATCGAGGCGTACCGAACCCAGTGCGGTCGCTGACCTCCGACACCGACAGTTGGGTGGTGAGCAGCAGTTCGGCTGCCGCTTCAAGACGGATGTTTTTGATCAGTTCGTTGGGAGTGACGCCAGCAGCAGCCTGCAAACGGCGGTACAGATTCATTCTGCTCATGAACAGGCTTGCGCTCAATTCCTCGACGCCAAATTCCGAGTTGTCGAGATGTACCTTGATGCGCTGGCGCACCTGTTCAACAAATTCGGCATCGGCACGCTCCTTCGTCTGCTGTCTCTCACGGAGTTTTTCAAGATGCTCCTTCGACGAGAAGACGAGAGAGAGACGATGCGGCATGAGCAGTTTGGAGACCTTTGACAGGCGCTGGCGATAGCGATAGACGACAAAGATGAGCAAGGGCAGCACAAGCAGCAGGAGCGTCCTGCGTACCCAAGGCATACGCCACCAGTCGTCCATTTGCCGAACGGTCATGCAGGGCTCGCCGTCAGTCCAGCGGCCATACTCGTCGGTGGCGCGAACCTCGAGGGTGTAGTTGCCGGGGTCGAGCGAGCGGAGGTAGATGCGGTTCTGACCAGGTTCCAAGTCAATCCATTCTTCGCTCTGCAACAGTCGGTAGGACAGTCGGAGTTGGGACGCATGGAGGGGGTCGAAGGTGGAGACGCACAGCACAGCCTCGCGCGTACCTTTAGGTATCTCTATTACGTCGTCACCGCAAAAATGCTCGATTCCATCGAGAAAAAACGATGTTACACGGGGTCGGACGTCCGCATTGGCCGTTTCGAGGCGTTCGGAGGGTGAAATCACACAAAAAGCGCCGATTCCACCGAGTAAAATGCTGTCTGCATCGACGGTCAGTGTGTGGAAATAGTCCATGTCCACCTCTTTGTCTGTGTTGCGGATGATTCGACTTGCACCGTTTTCGGGGAAGAACTCCTTCAGATATTGGTCGGAAAGTATCCAGAGATGTCCGCGCGAATCGACTGCCAGATCCTTCACCGTGTCGCCGTTGCGGTTGGTTGCCTCCTTTGAAAGCCTGGCGCTGAGGCTTTTGGGAATCTCAAAGGCTGTGCCGGCTTTAGGCTGCTTCCCTTTCAGTCCCTCGACGACATAGACGCTGCCTCCCGTTGTGGCAGCCCACACGGTGTTGTCGGGCATGATGCCGAGCGAACTGAAGTCGTCGTCGGACTGGAGGACCTTCATGTTTCCGTTGGCGTCGATGCAGCCCAATCCTGTCTTTGCACTGACAAAAAAGGCGATTCCAACGGAAGAAATCTTGATTTCGCGCACGTTTCCGAGTCCGTTGGCCAGCACTTTGCCCTGGCGGCTGATTTTGTCAAAAACCTCGATTCCATCGGAAGATCCGACCCACAGTTTGTCACCTGCGTCACAGAATGTGGTCACGGGCTGTGTGGCCGACGCGAATTTGTCGGCGTGAAGTGTCATGCCGTTGTGCCGGACCTTGAGCAGGTCTTTCTTGTTGGACATCCAGGCATAGTTGCCGTCGCTTGCCGGCATAATGCACTTGTTGGTTTGGAACGGCTGAACGGTCTGTTCGCTCGAGAAGACCATTTCCTTCGTCGCAGCATTGTAGAGCGAGAGGTTGGTGCGTCCTTGCCAAATCCAGTAGTAGGGGCCGTCGGCGTGGAGGATGCAATCGACCATGACACGGTAGCCAGTCTTGTGCGACATGGGTTCGACGCCGTCGCGCCGTATCTGTCCGTCGGCAGAAGAGATGATGAACGTGTGGGGCGAATATCCTGGAACCCAGAGGTTCCCTGAGCGGTCGAGGATGGCGTTGTCGATGATTTTCTTTCCCTGCGGCAGAATGGCGGAGATGTCGATGGCCCGGAGCGAATCGGCCTCGATGCGATAGGCGTAGATGTCCTCCATCGTGGTCACCCAGAGCAAGCGGTGGTTGTGATCGACGACGACGTTGAGAATCTGGCTCTGGAACGTGTCTGCACCGTCCTCGCCCATCGTCTCGAACAGGCGCTTGAAGTCTTTCTTGTAGCGGACCACTCCGAGGCCCCAGGTGCCAATCCACAGGCCGCCTTCCAGCGTGTCGGCAGCCAGGTAGTTGGCCGACTTGTTATAGGGCCATCCCAGGGGTTTCAGCACGTGTGCCTGCTCGTCGAGACGGTAGATGTTGTCGTTGACGACGTTGGCGAACAGGTGGTGGTCCTTGTCTTCGACAAAGCAAGTGACCCAGGCGTCGGTGCGTCCGGGAGCCGTCGGGTAGGTGTAGAGCAACTTCTGGTCGGGCGAAAAATGGTAGATGTTGCCGACGACCGACACGAGCATTTCTCCGTTGGAACGGCGGAAAATGTAGGAAACGCCCTTGCCGTCGGTTTCCTTCAGCGGCCGGATTTTGTAGTCGCGCTTGTCGAGGATGTATCCGCCTTTTGTCGTGCCGAACCAGATGCGTCCCTGTGCGTCTTCGGCAATGGTGGTGATGTCGTTGCTGGCCAGCAGGTCGGGATGGTTGCGGTCGTTGCGGAACACGTCGATTTTGTATCCGTCGTCGCGACAAAGTCCACCGCCTTGTGTGCCGTACCACATGTAGCCCTCGGAGTCCTGCATGATGCGGTGGACATTGGCCACGGGCAACTGGCTCTGCGTCGGCAGTTTTTCGCAACGGAACTCCTGTGCCATCGCAGCGCGAGAGCAGAAAAGGATGAGGAGTAATGTCGTGAAAAACTGACGCATGACGGTGATGAGTTTCATGTACTTGAAAAAAAAGTTTCAAGCACTTAAAACTAAATTATTAAGCACTTAAAACTTCAGAACGTCCTCGGATTGCTATTCTTCGTTCCGGCGACTGCGCCACAGGCTGGTGCCGAGCCAGATGGCCGCAAGCAGGAAAAAGAGGGCATACCAGTAGAAAGAGGCGTCGCTGGCCCAACTGGCCATCACGATGCAGGCTGCAAGGCAGCACACGCAGCAGATCAGCGATACGATGAGGGTAACGCGGTTCAGTTTGTTCATACGTGGTTACTGCTTGTTAAGTTTCCAGGTGAAGCCGTCCTTCGTGTCCTTCACTTCGAAGCCGAGTTCGGCAAGACGGTCGCGGATGAGGTCGCTCGTTGCCCAGTCTTTGGCGGCTTTCGCCTTCATGCGCTGTTCGAGCAGCATGTCAACCACGTGTCCGAAGGCTTCTTCACGGGCGCTGTTGTCGCCGGAATTTCCCGATGAATTCGCCTTTTTCAGTCCGAGCAGGTCGAAGGCGAAAAGGTCGAAAACATCGGTCAGAGCCTTCAAAACCTCCGATGAAATCGCCATTTTTCGATCGGCCACCGAGTTGATGACGCGTGCGGCGTCGAAAAGGAGGCTGATGACGTTGGGCGTGGCGAAGTCGTCGTTCATGGCGTCGTAGCACTTCTGGCGCAGGTCCTGCACATAGTCCATCGTGACGGGCTGCGCCGATGCTGCGCCGTAGGCCGAGAGGTTGGCAGCAATGGTCTGAAGGGTCTGGTAGGCGTCGAGCAGGCGCTCGAGACCTTTCTCGGCAGCCTGCAGCGCTTCGTTGCTGAAATCGACCGTCGAGCGGTAGTGGGCCTGGAGGATGAAGAAACGGATGGTCATGGGCGAGTAGGCACGCTCCAGTTTCTCATGGGTGCCGGTGAAGAACTCGGGCAGCGTGATGAAGTTGCCGAGGCTCTTGCCCATCTTCTGTCCGTTGATGGTAATCATGTTGTTGTGAATCCAGTAGTGAACCATCTCGTCGCCCTGGCTGGCCACGGCCTGTGCGATTTCGCACTCGTGGTGGGGAAAGATGAGGTCCATGCCGCCGCCGTGGATGTCGAAGTGGCTGCCGAGATATTTCCGGCCCATCGCCGTGCATTCGCAGTGCCAGCCTGGGAATCCGTCGCTCCAGGGGCTGGGCCAGCGCATGATGTGCTCGGGCTGGGCCTTTTTCCAGAGGGCAAAGTCGGCTTGGTTGTGCTTCTCGTCCGTGCCTGCCAATTCGCGGCTGTTGTTGATGATGTCGTCGAGGTTGCGTCCGCTGAGGATGCCGTAGTGGTGGTCGTGGTTGTACTTTTCGACGTCGAAATAGACCGAGCCGTTCGAGACGTAGGCATAGCCGTTGTCCAGAATCTCGCGCACGAGTTCAATCTGCTCGATGATGTGGCCTGTGGCGTGGGGCTCGATGCTGGGCGGCAGCACGTTGAGCGCAGCCATCGCGTCGTGGTAGCGGTTGGTGTAGTATTGCGCCACTTCCATCGGTTCGAGTTGTTCCAGACGTGCCTTCTTGGCAATCTTGTCTTCGCCCTCGTCGGCGTCGTGCTCCAGATGGCCCACGTCGGTGATGTTGCGCACGTAGCGCACCTTGTAGCCCAAATGGCGGAGATAGCGGAAGACGATGTCGAACGTGATGGCCGGACGCGCGTGCCCCAGATGGGCGTCGCCATAGACTGTCGGGCCGCACACATACATGCCCACAAACGGTGGGTGAAGCGGACGGAAGACCTCTTTCCGCCGCGTGAGAGAGTTATAAATTAACAGGTTCTGTTCCATAAAATACTGATGTTTACTCCTTTGGAAAGGCAAAGTTAGCAATAATCTGCCAACTTTTCACGATAAAAATGAGAAAAAATTGCGTTTCCGGCCATTTTGCCACCAAAAACGAAACAGTCCGCACACACCGCGAAGGTGTGTCGGACTGTTCCAAAGAGTGTTTATATCAACTAAGCGCGTGTGGCAGAATTACCAGAGACCGTCTTGCCAGCCGTCCTTCGGAAGAAGATCGGGATCGACTTCTTCGCGCTCCGGGGCTTCGACAGGGATGCTTGACGAGGCAGCACCGCCACCGTCGATGACAAGGCAGAGTTCGCCACCATCCAGTTTTTCTTGCACCGCGTAAGGTGCCTCATATATTTTTTTCATAAAAACGTGTGATGTGTTTAGAGATTACTTAACCATTACTTTGCGAACACTGCCGTCCTGCATCTTGACGATGTTCAGGCCGCGCTGCAGACTGTTCTGGCGTACGCCTGAGGCGTTGTAGATGACGGCTGTGCCTGCGTTCAGGGCGTCGAGCGGCTGGATGCCGGTGGCCTCATCGAAGTTGAAGCCGATGGACTTCGCCGTGCTGCCCTTCAGGCCGGTGATGAAGGCGCGGTAGGCAGGAACAGTGATGTCGTCGGTCTTCACCTGGAAGAACTTCTGCTCGCCCTTCTGGGTCTGGAGCACATAGTCGCCGACTTCGGCTGTCGTGGGTGCAAAGACACCGGTGATGAAGCCGTTGTCGTAGGTGTCCTTCGTGGCTGCACCGAAGCCTGTGAGTGTCAGGTCAACGTCGGTTGCTTCGGCGAAGACGATGTAGGGAACATTGGCTTCGAGCGTCGTGACCTGTACGAGGTTGAGCGTCTCGCCGTCGGTTTCGAGTTCTTCAACTTGGTAGAATTTCACGCCGCCCACAGCGGTGATGTCCTGCTTGAACGGCAGGATGCGTGTGCCGTACTTCGTGGCAGCCAGCGTGAGGGCAACTTCGGCAGGCTGAGCCTCGGCTACGATGAAGTCGATGTGCGAGTTGACAGTGTACATGCCAGCGTCCTGCGAACCGATGTAGTTGCCAGCGGCTTGGTTCCAGATGTTGACGCAACCTTCTGCGGCAGAAACCTTGAAGGTGAATGTAGCAGCCTGGTCGGCCTCGGTGGTGGTGCGGATTTGATTGTTGTCGCCTCCGTAAATCGCACCCGTCGAGATGTAGCGTTCAACGCCGTTCACGTCGGTCTGGCTCAGCGTGTAGCCGTTGGTTACACCGGTAACAGGTGTCAGGATGAAAGCCTGGGCGTAGTTAACGTTCGGCGCGGCCAGATACTGGATGTTGTACTGGCCCATGTCGGTGCGACCGTTGGCGATGTAGGTGATGGCCTTGCCGTCATGGTCCCAACTGTCAGCCTTCAGGGTGATGGTGTAGCGCTTCGTGGCATCGGGTGCGTTGAGGGGCTGGTTGAGGTAAGCCTCGCGTGCGGCGGCTTCTTCGTTGAGCAGACCCTGCAGCGCGCTGGCGGTCGTAGCGTCGTCAACAGCCACAGCGTTGAACTGGGCCTCGTAAGCCGTGTAGGCTTCGTCGTTGGTCGTTGCGTTGTACTGGAATGGATTGACTCCGATGTTGGCTGTAATCTTGTCGAGTTTCGTCAAGGCTGCATAAGTGTCGTAGGTGGACTTGGCAGCGGTGAAGGCTGCGGTGGCATCCTTCAGGGCCTGTGTAGCGGCCTCGATGGCGGTCTTGTCGGTCTTGTCGAGCGTGGCGTCGTCAGCGATGGCAGCCGTGAGGTCGGCCAGTTCCTTACCGCCAACGTTGGTGTAGTCAGTGTTGGCTGCAGCAGTCTGTGCATCGGCCAGGGCCACGTTGTAGTCAATGAGGGCAAAGCCGGCTTCGCTGTCTGTCTGGACGGTTGCGTCGCAGAAACTTACCCACTGGTGTATGGTGGTTGCTTCGGCTGTGACGGCCACGTTGATGGTGGCAGCGTCGGTCAGTTGGAACTTCACATAGCGCCATTCGAAGGCACGTCCGGCACCGCCGTTACAGTATGTGCCGCTGTCCGAGAAGTTCGTTGCGCCGCTCGTGTCAATGCCGCGTCCTGTGTCGCCTTCTGGGAAGTCGTTGACGGTTCCCAGTACGGTTTCGCCGTTCTTGACGACGAGGTTAAGGCTCACGCCGTCGCCCGGGGCCTTGCGGCCAGCCACCTTGAAGATGTATCTGCCGGCGGGCAGCGAGAGGTCTTGGTTGTAACTGATGGTCCAACTGTTCTGTCCCCATGCAGCACTTGATTGCTCCAGATACGGACGTGCTTCTCCGCTCCAGTGCTGTTCGGTCAGCGATCCGGTCGGGCCTTCGGTTGTCCAAGAGCCCAGTTCGACGCCGTAAGGATAATCGGTGGTCACATAGTTGTATTCAGCCACCTTCAGGTCTTGAGTAGCAGCCAGTGCCAAAGCGGCTGTGGTGGCAGCGTCATTAAATACATCCTCTGCATCCTGAGTGCTGACGCCGAGCAAACCGGCCTTGCCGATTTCACGGTCGAGTGCATCCCAGTAGGGAGTGGCGTCGATAAACGTCTTCGTGGCAGCAATCAGGGCGGCAGTGGCTTCTTCGTAGCCTTCGATGGTGGTAGGCTCGGCCTTTGCGATTTCGGCATTGAGGTCGGCACGCTCTTTACCGCCTACGAGGTCGTAGGTGCCGTCGTTGCTGGCAGTGTCGGCAGCGTCCCAGGCGGCCTGCCACTTGGCCTTAGCCTCGGCGAGAGCCTCGGTGTCGCTTACAGTGTTCAGGGCCAGGTGGCTGATGTAGAGGACAGGCGTGCTGCCCGAGGCAAAGTTGTTGTTGCCTGTGCCGTAGCCGAGGCTGATGGTTACATCAGCGGCAGCGGAGAGACTGAACTTTACGGTGTGGGTGGTCCAACTGGTGGCACCCTGCATCCATTCCGTAGCCTCGTCGGTGTAGGTCGTTCCGCCGACCTTGACGCTGAAGCGATTATCATAGGCTGCACTCGTAGTGTTTGTGTTACGATTCTGCACGTCGTAGGTCAGAACGTAGTTGCCTGCAGGCAGAGAGGTCACAGTCTGCGTGAACGATGAGTAGTTGGTCTGCCAGCGGCACTGGGTGGCCAGATAGTATTCGGTCCCGAGGTGAGTAGCGTCGGTGGTTGATGCTGCGTGCGAAGCGAGGGACGTACCAATCAGGCCGTTGCCATAGTCGCGGAACTGGGCAGAGATGACGGGAGTCCAGTTGTCCGTCGAGGCAAAGTCGGCGTTCTTAATCCAGTGGGTATAGATGCCGGCAGCCTCGTAGGCAGTCCTTACGGCTGCATTCAGCGTATCGGCGGCGTTGTTTATGTCGTCCTGCGAAGCCGAGGCATTGTCATAAACGGCCTGTGCTGCGGCGATGGCTGCGGTGAGGTTGGCATCGGCGAGTGTGGCGTTGGCATTCGTAGCGGCGGTGATGGCAGCCTGAAGTTCGTCCTTCACAACGACGGCCTTGAACAGAATCTGCACCTTGTCGATGAACAAGTGAGGATTGGCACCCGAGCCGCTGCCGTTCGACTTATAGCCGATGCGAATCTGACCTGTGGTCTCTGCGGACAGCGTGAATGTCTTTGTCAGTGTCGTCCACGAACCGGTTGTGGTCGGAGTGGCCATGGTCTGTGCCGTACCGCTGTTGGGGTAGAACCCGAAGTAGGTTGTGGTGGCATTGGTTCCCGACTGATTATAAACCGGAATGTTGATGGTGTACTCGCCGGCTGGGAATGTTACGTTCTGATAGTAGTAACCGCCTAAGCCCCAGACGGCAACCACGCCCAGACAGTTGCCGACATTGCCGTCAGGGTCTGCCGTTGGAGGTGTCTTCCCGCCACCTTGCAACATACCAGTGGTTGTTCCATAAGGGAAGATGGCGCCAGCCATTCCAGAATTGGGGTGAGCAACCCCACTCTGAACATCCTGGTCGCCGTTTACGACATTGATAGTCCATCCTTCTACTTCCTGAAAGCCCCAAGGAGAACCGTCATGACCGTAGCCATAGACTTTGTCTGTGTAAACCGTACCGCTTGAAAAGTCCGCATTCTGCAGATACGTACTTGTCACGTCGGTCTGTGCGCTCGCACTGAGTGCCCACGCACCTGCGATGAAGGACATCGCAGCGAAAAGTAATTTTCGTTTCATTGAGTGATAAAATTAAGATAGTTAGTGTAGGATTCTTGTGTCGCTAATGTATGGGGTCGGTACGGACGTTTTTCCGCACTTCGTCGTTTGCCATTCTCCGTATTCAAGCGCAAAAATAACACATTTCTGCCAATTGACGGCAAAAATATCCGAAAAAAAAGAAAACAGGCTTTGATTTCCCTGGATTTGACACAGTAAAAGCCGTTCCGGAGGCAACGGGTGGAGGACAGGGCGTAGATGAAAAAAATTTCGTCCGCAGACGAAATAAATTTGCACTGCGGACGAAATAAATTTGCACTGCGGACGAAATTTTTTTCGTCTGCGGACGAAATTCGGCCCGTCTTTTCATCACGAAAGATTGCAGAAAGGATGATTTTCATCACGAAAGAATGCGAAAGAGACAAAATATGCGAAAGCGGTGTTTGAAGGGCACACTGCCACTACAGCCAATCTGTTATTATTCTTCAGACAAGCGAAAACGTCGCGCGGCGAACGATGAGACGTGTGAAACAATTCCGTCTCCTGGCGTGTGAACCTTTGTCCTCATACGTGCGCAACGCGTGCGAAAATCTTATAAATTGTCAGTAATTTTGCAAAATTTTGCCGTTTTTGTTGTTTTATTTCGCGGTTTTTGTTTATCTTTGTCGCGTTATAGGTTCGAAAAAGAGCCTCCTGACTAACTACCACAAAATCACCTGACATTCTTCTTGAAGACACAATGAAAAAAGTATTGACACTCATCCTGTCGCTGATGTTCGTGGGGGTGGCGCTGGCTACAGACCCCAACGTGACGACTTTTACAAAAAACACTGAAACAACTGTCACTTCGTGTAGTGGCAACGTAACGTTGTCAACGGCTGTCGATTATGTCATCACAGCGTCGAGCAATGCGCTGACGGGCAGCATCAACATTACGAACCAGAAGGCCGTCGTCGTCTTCAAGAATGTGAAGCCTTCGGCGGTAATCAGCACATATTTGCCGAAAATCAAGATTGGCGGCGCTGCAGCATCGAACGGCTCGAACTGCCGTGTCGAGATTTACCGTCATGGTGCAATTGTGCTGCCCTACAGCAATGGCAGCCAGCCGCTTACGGTCTATGACGGGCTCAACCTGGGCGGTTCGTCGAAGAGTGACTTTGTGGTCAATACGCCCTATCGGTCGCTCGGCACGTGGGACAATTCCATCATGAGTTTCACGCTCAAGCGCGGCTACATGGTCACCATGGCCAACCATGTTGACGGAACGGGCTATAGCCACTGTTTCATTGCCAACGATGCCGACATCACGGTCAATCTGCCTGCAACGATGCGCCAGAGCGTCAGTTTCCTGCGCGTCTTCCCTTGGCGCTGGCCCAGCAAGAAAGGCTATGCCGGCTACGATGCGACGCCGATGGACTTGATGAACGTGACGTGGATGTATCGCTGGGATGCGGGAGTGAACGACTACGACAACTATGAATATGTGCCCATGCGCCACCATGAGACGGGTAATGCCAAGGACGGCACCTACCACTGGCGCTGGCCCGAATGGGGCACCATCGACGCGCTGAACGGCTACTCGCATGTGCTCGGGCAGAACGAGCCTGACAACACAGGCAGCAGTTCGGAGGTGTACATGACGGTCGATGAACTGATTAAGCACCACAAGGAATTCCTCTACAGCGGAATGCGTATCGGTACGTTTGCCTGCTGCAACCCCAACACTACGTGGGTGAAAGACTATGTGGACCGCTGCAAGGCGCAGAACATGCGTGTCGATTTCGTGGCCACACACTACTACATCGGAGGCCAGTCGCCCGCGTCGTTCATCAGCAGTCTCAAGGCACTCTACGACAATACGGGGCTGCCCGTGTGGGTGACCGAGTGGAACAACGGTGCCAACTGGACCTCAGAGAGTGGTTTCACTCTCGCCGACGGCACATGGTACGCCTGGGGCGGCGACGCCGACTATGCCAAGAACGGCCAGTGGCTTGTGGATTGCCTGACGCTGGCCGACAACAACAAATGGCTCGAACGCCTGGCTATCTACAACGATGTGGGGCAGAAACGCTATGTCCACTGGATTACCGACGCCCACTGGACGACGACGGCAGGAAGCATGTATGGAGCCTATCAGTCGGACTTCGCCTATACAAGCGACAACGAATACTACATGCCGTGGAACTACACCGCACCCTCGGGCTTGAGCGGTGGCATCACCACCGACGAGAAAGTGTTCCTGACATGGACCAACACCAATACCGACTGCACGAAGACCGTGAAGGTGCAGCGGAAGAACGGTACAGGCTGGACGGATGTTGTCACCCTCGGTGTGAGCGACGACGAGGGCCGCAGCATAGAGTTTGAGGACGCATCATACAGGGGTGCGACCTACCGCATCTGCAACGTCGATGCCGACGGCACGTCGCGCTACAGCAATACGCTCACCATTCCGTCCAATCCCGAGACAGGCGTTTTCAACCTCTCGACACTGCCTTCCGATTTGCAGAACTATTACTTCCGCTTCAACAGTGCCGAAGCGACGAACCTCTGCTGGGGGCTGGCCGACGGAACCAAACAAACAGGCTACAAGGTCGTTAAGTATGCTACGCCTGTTGCCGGCGGTTCCGACGCTGCCATGCCCCAGACTTGGCAGTTGGAAAAGAACGGCAGCGGCTATGCGCTGGTCAATCTCAGTTACGAGAAGCAGGTGATGACATCGCCCAATTCCTGGAACTTCCGTACCAACGGCAATGTCAGTTCGACCGACGGCAAGGCTTGTTACCTGCCTGCCTACAATAGTTCCGGTGGCTACTGGACGGTGCAGAACCTTGGTCACAGCAACGTGTACTGTGGCCTGTGGGACAACGACAAGAATTTCTATGCCGGAGCAGAGTTGGCCGGAAACCGTACGCTTGCGGAGACAGACCACCTGAACCTCACGGGCATGAAGCGCATCGACTTCCACCAACAGCGTATCGATGCGAAAGGCACACCTACCGACCTCACCTACGCGATTTCCAATCACGCTTTCACTTGGGGCACCTACTCAGCCGGTGCCATGGGCTCGGGTGCCAACAACGTACCCAATGCGTGGTCGTTCAGCAAGACTTTCGATGGTTGGAACGACACGAAAGTCGTGGATGCCACCATCGAAGGGACGACCGTGCAGGCTGTCAACGTGTGGGCCGGTGTATTTACCTATGCAGAGGTCAGTCAGAAACTGACTTCGCTGCCCAACGGCATTTATCATCTCAGTGCCTGGCTCGCCACAGACGACGGCACGGACGCGCAGACTTCGCGGACAGCCATCTATGGTGCACCGGCCAACGCCGACTATGTGGGCCGAAGTGTGAACATCACGGGATATGGTGTCGAAGAATATCGGAAATACGACGTCTATGTGCAGGTGGACGACCATGAACTCACGGTCGGTGTGCGCAGCGACGGCAAATGGTTCAAGGCTGCCCAGTTCGAACTCGAGTACATGGGTCAGACATCGGACGTCAGCGACGAAATCCTGACTCAGGTGGAACTGGGACGCATCTACCAGCGTATCTTCCTGGGTCAGCCGATTGTCCTCAGTGAGACATCGTCAGTGCTCGTGCCGGCCATCAGTGGCGTGAATGTCGATTTTCAGCGTACCATCATCGGAAAGACTTCTGCCGAGAGCGGTAACGCATGGAACACCATCTGCTTCCCCTTCAGCCTCACGTCCGGCCAGATTGCAGACGTCTTCGGCACAGGCACCGTCGTGAAGGAACTCTCCGCGGTTGAAATCAACGGCGAACAGGCCATTTTGCGCTTCAGCCCCGTCACCAGCATCGAGGCCAACCGTCCCTACATCATGCAGGTCGATCAGGCAGGCACCCGCTACACCCTCACGGGCGTCGATGTCACGCCTTCGGCCGACCTCACCCAGACGGTCGATGGCATCCAGTTCATCGGCAACTACGTCTATCCCCTCGTCATGGAGAACAAGGCCGGCTCGCCCAACGGCACTGACTACTACATCCTGGGCGACGAGTTCCGCTCCACCTCGGGCAAGACCAAGATCAAGGGCTACCGAGCCTACTTCCATGTGCCTGCCACCACCGCCGGCGTGAAGTCGCTCGGCATGAGTCCCGACGACGGCGGCCTCGCCACGGCCATCGAGACCCTCGACGGCCTGCTCCTGCCGCTGCCAGCCGACATCTACACACCTGCCGGCCAACTTGTCCGTCGGCAGGCCACCACGCTCACGGGGCTGCCCCGCGGCATCTACATCGTCGGCAAGCAGCGCGTGATGGTCAGGTAAAAAATGCACCGCAGTTGAAATAAATTTCGTCCGCAGTTGAAATTTTTTTCGTCCGCAGACGAAATTTATTTCATCCACAGACGAAATTTATTTCATCCACAGACGAAATTTCGCCAACTACTACTTATCCGCTATCACTCACCAATCAATCTCAACATTAACCTTTTTGTAGTATGAAACGAATCAGAATCATGATTGCATTGTTGGCGATGATGCCAATCTTTGCAAACGCACAGCAGACGACAACGTCGAGCAGCACCCTCCAAGCCGGCGCATGGGCCGTGCACGTGCCCTTTGACATTTCTGACACCGGCACCGAACTGCCGTTCATGATCGGCCGTGGAGGCTGGGGCTGGGACTTCTTCAGTTATCAGGTGCGCAACTACCACCGAGCCATTTCCAAAGAAGGCTACGGCATTGCCCGTATCGGATTTACGGGACGCTGGAGCAGCAGCAATTCGGCGCTGACCGATGCGCAGAAAACAGCGCTTGACACCGAACTGGCAAATGCTGAGATAGCCGGTGTCAAGAACGTCTTCCTGCTCTGTGGCATCGGCAACGACGGCGCAAATGTGGGCCAAGCCGGCGGCACTCCTTCGTGGAACACGAATCAGCGCAACTGGTATGTGGCCGACTGTGTCCGCGCAGCCAACTACGTCATTTCGAAAGGCTACACTATCTATGCCGTGGCACCGTTCAACGAGCCCGACTACGAGGGCACCTATACGGGCAACGCGTCGAACTACAGTGCCGTTGCCGGCCTGATGCAGCAGCAGTCTGTCTTTGCAGGCAAGGTCTATGGTCCCTCGAC
Organism: uncultured Prevotellaceae bacterium; assembly: GCA_900321835.1. Classification (GTDB taxonomy): domain Bacteria; phylum Bacteroidota; class Bacteroidia; order Bacteroidales; family Bacteroidaceae; genus UBA3839. Next base: position 1,888 of record ONXQ01000023.1, on the reverse strand, counting down.
GCTGAATGCCAACAACGCATCTTCGTGGTACGGCACTGTGAAGAACAACATCAACTTTGCCAACACCCACCAACTGGGCAACGACTCGTTCAACAACTACAAGAACTTTTGGATTACGGCCAAGAATGACGGCAAACGCCTCATTGCCGACGAGATGCACAACGTGATGGAGGCGATGGTATGCGCCAACTATGGCGGCGAGGCCGGCACATGGTGGGGCTTCAACGGCGTGACCCGCGGCGAATATGCCGTCGCCCTGGCCAACGGACGTCAAATTGCCTACAAGGAGCGCCCCTCGGAGTGGGGCACAGCCTCGGTGATGAAGTACAATGCCGACGGACGGGTGAAAGCCTTCCTCGGACAGTCCGAGCGCAGCGGCGTGGCCACGGCCTTCACCTTCCAGTCGCGCGACCGTCTGGCCTACTTCGACGGCGAAGGTCCACTCTACGAATACACACAAGCCATGCCCGGCGGAGCCAGTGGCAGTTACCAGAACGGACAGACCAATGCCGAACGCCTCGTCAACATCGATTATGGCGAGAGCGTACCCATCGAACCTATCAATGGCCGCTACAAGATTGTGAACAAGGCATCGGGCAAGGTGCTCTCGCTCACCAACGGAAATGCCACGCAGCGCGACAACGTCTATCAGTGGGCCGACGGCGGACAGCAGAACCAGACGTGGGATGTCGTTCCGGCCTCCATGTCGCATCCGGATTTCAGTTATGTTTATATCCGTAACGCCAACACATCGACCATGAATCTCTACCTCGATGCACAGGCATGGAATATGAATGCAGGGGCAAACGTCAGTGCCTGGAGCGACTCTGATACGGCCGACCCGAACGACTGGCAGTATTGGCATCTCACCCACGTTGCCGACGGCTATTACACCATCACCAACCTCATCAGCGGTCTCTACCTCGAAGTCGCAGGAGCCAGCACTGCCAACGGAGGCAATGTGCAGCAATGGGAAAACAACGGCAACGACTGCCAACTCTGGAAGTTCGTCCCTGCCGACGCTACGGTTGACCAGACGGCGCCCAGCGTGCCTCAAGGCCTGACGGCCTTAGGACAGAGCGGCAGTGTGAAACTGGCGTGGACGGCCAATGCCGACGCCGACATCCAGGGCTACATGGTCTATCGCTACAACACGGCCGCAGCCATCTGGGAATGTATCGGCCGTAAGGTCAGCGGCACGTCGTTCATCGACAACACCTGCCGCAAAGGCCAGTCGCTGCGCTACCGCATCCGAGCCCTCGACCGCTCGTACAACCTCAGCCAGCCCAGCGCAGAAGCCACGGCTTCGCTCACCACCGAACACGCGATGGTGGCCCACTGGAACGGCAACAACCTCAACGATGCGACGAAGAACAAGTTCAACGCCGCCGCTTCGCCGGCAGGCATCAGCCACACCACCAACGGCACCCACCAGGCCATCCAGTTCAACGGCTCCACAGGCTATCTGTCCCTGCCCTCCTACGTCGGCGATTTCCACGAAATGACCTTCGCCACCTGGGCACGCGGCAGCAGCGCGACGGCCTGGCAGCGCATCTTCGACTTCGGCAACGGCGAAGACTCCTACCTCTTCCTCACGCCCACCAACGGCAGCCGTCTGCGTTTCGAAATCAAAGCCAACGGCACCACACAGGGACTGAACGCCACGACGACCCTGGGCACCAACACCTGGAAGCACATCGCCGTCACCATCGGACCCAGTGCCGTGAAAATCTACATCGACGGCACGCTCAACGCCACTGCGACCGACATCACGCTGCGCCCCGACGACGTGGCACCCACGCTCTGCTACCTCGGCCGCTCCATGTTCGATGCCGACCCGGCCTTCAACGGAATGCTCAGCGACATCCGCCTCTACAACTACGAACTC